>NZ_VEGP01000229.1 GCF_007679495.1 Paenibacillus sp. 32O-W
GGAGCCAAGCGGGATCGAACCGCTGACCTCCTGCTTGCAAGGCAGGCGCTCTCCCAGCTGAGCTATGGCCCCTAACTTCGCCCCCATACATAACCCAAATAGTGAAGTGATGCTTTGAGGCTAATGTAGCCCAATGCTTCACCTGCTTAATCTTTAGGCTTATTCACTTTTTACAGGCTTAAATGGTGGGCCCTAGTGGACTCGAACCACCG
>NZ_VEGP01000230.1 GCF_007679495.1 Paenibacillus sp. 32O-W
AACACGACCGTTAAGCCCTCCAGCGCCGATGGTACTTGGACCGAAGGGTCCTGGGAGAGTAGGACGTTGCCAAGCGGCTTTTTTTTTGCCTGAATTTAACGTAATCTCTCCCGAAGGAGAGTATGCGGAATTTTTGATCGAAGAAACTCAAGAAGCTGGCCCGGCTTAAGCGGTAAATTCCGATGCCGACCTCGAAGTGATTCGAGAAG
>NZ_VEGP01000231.1 GCF_007679495.1 Paenibacillus sp. 32O-W
TGAGAAAAACTCCTATCGGAGTATTTCATGGATGAGCGACCGCGTTTAAAGGATGTTTTTATCGCCAAATAGAATTTAAAGTTTTTCAGGACGCAATAACTTATAAACTCTGATTGTGGTAAAAAAAGCTACTAACGGAGCCTCTTCGAAGACGAATAACCCGGTTTTAAAGGTAGCTTTTTATGCCAATTAGAAAGTTTGTTCCATT
>NZ_VEGP01000232.1 GCF_007679495.1 Paenibacillus sp. 32O-W
TTCTGCAAATTCAGTTGGGCGTTCGCCAATGCGAGACTATCTACTTCTTTGAGCCATGCAAACTCCTCCTTATACTTGGCAGGAGTAGGAAACTTTTGTTTCTTTAGCGCTTCTTTGTCACCCTTGAATTGTTCATATGTATCACGCCGTTCAGCTAACATTTTGTTGTAGACGAAACGAACACAACCGAAGGTTTTGGCAAGGAG
>NZ_VEGP01000233.1 GCF_007679495.1 Paenibacillus sp. 32O-W
TCTGTGACTGAAAAAAACTGTCACGACGCGGCTCTTTCACCTTTTGACAACGGTACTTTCCGATTTCATGTTTAATACTTTACCTAAAACTGCAAAAAAAAGAAACAGTAAGTTTGAAAAAAGTTATGAACTCAACTTTCGCAGCTTAAATTCGGCAGATAGGCCTTGATGTAGCTGGGTAAACCAGCAAACCATTGTTGGAGTT
>NZ_VEGP01000234.1 GCF_007679495.1 Paenibacillus sp. 32O-W
GCAGAAAATCGACGAAATCGCCAAATTCACATGCACTTTTGCTGGTCTTTTGCTGATTTCAGCTAAAATCGGTCCAATGACATGCACTTTTGCTGGTCTTTTCGGATACCCGGCGCGCTTTCCCGGTCCTACCTCCCAAAGTAGAACAAAAGTGCAGGTCTTTTTGCGGATATTCGGCAAATCTCCGGAAAGACGGACAAATC
>NZ_VEGP01000235.1 GCF_007679495.1 Paenibacillus sp. 32O-W
TCAATGCCTATAAAAGTGCAAGTTCACGACTTATCAAAAAGCATTTTCCACAGGTGAAAAAGAAACTGTGGAAAGAGTATTTTTGGTCAAGGAGTTTTTGTTTGCTTACAACAGGTGGTGCTCCAATTGAAGTGATAAAAAAATATATAGAAAATCAAGGTGTAAAGTGAGGTGATTCGATATGGCAAACAAAGCATATAAG
>NZ_VEGP01000236.1 GCF_007679495.1 Paenibacillus sp. 32O-W
GCAATTTTTTTTACCTCTTCGAATTCAGCTTTAAATTCCTCTTGTTTGATCGGATCGGCTTTGGCTAAGGTATACGTTGGTTTCGTGTAGCTGAATCCCAGAAGTCTAAGCAACTTGCGAACACCCCGGTCCGAGTAAGTGATGTTAAATTCTCGCTCAATCCAGTCTCGAACAAGGAAGGAAGTCCAATTCATTTCCGC
>NZ_VEGP01000237.1 GCF_007679495.1 Paenibacillus sp. 32O-W
TGGTCATCGGTCGTACGCTCGGTTTCGTGGGCTTCCCGGTAGATGACGCAGCGCCGTGCTTTCTCCCAGTTGGTGAGCAGTATCGGGATGTCGGCAGCAGCCCAACGATCGTCTTCGGTCGCAAACGTGATGTCCTCTTGTTTTTCCGACAGCGTTTCCCAGAATGCCGGATGTTGCTCAAGGTAGGCAATCGCCTTCTT
>NZ_VEGP01000023.1 GCF_007679495.1 Paenibacillus sp. 32O-W
TGCGTTAATTGCGCACGTACGGATCTGTGAGGGGTAAGGGGCACAATCCTCGAAGGAAAGGCCCCGCCTACTCGACCAGGCTTCGGCCAAAAACAAAGTTCGTAAAATGGAGTTATTTTACATTTATCATAAAAGGCTGCCTGATGTTGAAAAAAGAAAGGCGTAGGTCTATTGTGCCTCCTCGAAAGGAAAGGCATGGGCCCGTTGATCCAGGTAGGAAAGACTTCCCGGGTATTGAGAAACAAAAGGACTTAGAAAAAAAGGGATTATATGGAGCAAGAAGGTTGCCAAAGGTAAATAATATGATATTATTTTAATATGGTAAAGTGATAACGTAATAAAATAATACATCTCTTTTTTAGGGAAGGAGAGACATGGATGATCCGAGCGGTTGTTTTCGATTTTGACGGACTGATCCGGGATACGGAAACGTATGAATACTATTCATTTGTTAATCTGCTTGGAGAATATGGAGTAGAGCTGCCCCTTGAATTATACAGCAGCAGAATCGGCGGGGATACGAATACCTTCTGCCCATACTCCTACCTGGAATCTTCCATCGGCAGGACGCTGGAACGAGAACGTCTGAGAGAACGCCGGAGAGAAATCTATGCTGAACTTATTCATACGGAGAAGACCAGACCCGGGGTGGAGGATTATTTGCAAGCCGCACGGAGGATGGGATTGCGGATCGGCTTGGCCTCGAGCGCCCCTTCGAGTTGGGTGATGCCGAACTTGGAGGAGCTGGGGCTGGTCCCGTATTTTGAATGTATCCGGACGCATGAAGATGCGGTTCGCGTTAAGCCCGATCCCGAGCTATATCTCAACGTGTTGGATGCCTTGGGGGTGAATCCGCAGCAGGCAGTAGCCTTTGAAGATTCTCCTAATGGGGCTTTGGCTGCTATCAGAGCTAATATGCGTTGTGTCATTGTCCCGAACAAGCTGACTGAACAATTGACCTTCGGACATTATGATTTGCGCCTGAACTCCATGAAGGATATGGGGCTGGAAGAGGTGCTTGCCCGCCTCGGCTGAATGGGCAGAAGAATTCCGGCCATCCGCTGGGCTATCGTTAATTTTTTGAATTGATTTACGGGATATAATATGATAGAATGATTCAGTATGTTGCAGCAGCATGCTGTAACCGCGCATGTCGGGTTATCAAGAGACCGGGCTCCGCAAGGGCAAGGCCACCTGGACGATGGCGAGTCTGAGACATGAGGAGGTGCAACGAATGTACGCAATTATCGAAACTGGCGGAAAGCAGTACAAGGTTCAAGAAGGCGATGCTATTTACATCGAGAAGCTGGATGTTAACGAAGGCGATGTGGTTACTTTCGACCGTGTTCTTCTCGTTTCGGGAGACAAAGGCGTTTCGATCGGATCTCCGGTCGTATCCGGCGCTTCGGTTTCCGCGAAAGTGGAGAAGCAGGGCAAAGGCCGCAAAGTGATCGTTTACAAGTACAAAGCTAAGAAGAACTATCGCCGCAAGCAAGGACACCGTCAACCGTACACTAAAGTAGTGATCGAAAAGATTCAAGCGTAACCGGAGCCTTCCGATGATTAAAGTAATCATTACGCGACGGGCATCGGATGAGACCATTGAATCCTTCTCTGTGAAAGGACATGCCGACTTTGCCGAATCCGGCAAAGATATCGTTTGTGCCGGTGTTTCGGCCGTAACGATCGGAACGATTAATGCCGTTGAAGAGTTGCTAGGCATTGCACCGGACACCGAGATGAAGAGCGGCTGGCTTACGGCCTGCTTTCCGGACGGACTCCCGCAGGAGCAAGAGGAGAAGCTTCAGCTGCTGCTGGAAGCTATGGTGGTCACGTTGAAATCCATTGAACAATCATACGGTTCCTATATAACGGTTAAGAATAAATTGGGAAAAGGAGGTAGACAGACATGTTGAAGTTAAATCTTCAGTTGTTCGCATCGAAGAAGGGTGTCGGTTCCACGAAGAACGGACGTGACAGCATTGCCAAGCGTCTGGGTGTCAAGCGTGCCGACGGCCAATTGGTAACGGCAGGAAGCATCCTGGTTCGCCAACGCGGAACCAAGATTCATCCGGGAACGAATGTCGGCATCGGTTCCGACGATACTTTGTTTGCGAAAGTGGAAGGCGTTGTTAAGTTTGAACGCTGGGGCCGCGATCGCAAGAAAGTGAGCGTCTACCCGGCTGAAGCTGCCCCTGTAGCAGCAGCAGTAGAAAGATAATCAACGGTGAACAGACTCCGGCAGCTTCTGCCGGAGTTTTTTTCGCTCTGAACAGTGTGTCCCATGACATTCGCCGGATCATTCTTAAGTTAGGCGGATGCAGTTCGAGTAGGAAAATGCTATACTTGAACAATGTGGAATCCATAGGGGACGGTGCAAGCCATGAGCCGGATGAAATTGCTGCAGGCATTGACATTGGTTATTTTTGTTGCCTCATTATTAAGTCTTGCTGCATATGCGATGCCATTTTTTGCACGCTGGTCGTTCGCTGCACTGCTGGTTGTAAGCGGTTATGCTTTCCTCAGGCTGGAGCAAGCCCGCCGGCAAGCGGCCTGTGATGATCGGCTTATACAGACGGTGAGTCATCATCGGCATGATTGGATGAATGATTTTCAAGTGCTGCTCGGTTTAATGAAGCTCAAGAAATTTGATAGTATGCAGCCTTATATGGATAAAATAAAAGCAAGAATGCATCAGGAAAGCTGCATGGCCAAGTTGGGCTCTTCTTCGTTAATCGCGTATTTGATGTCATTTCGTGCGGACAAGCGCCCGCTGGAATTGGAGGTAAACGTTGAGCAGGAAATTAATCTGGCACAGCTAAATGTAGAGAAGGACGGGGTGACCTCCCTGCTGAAGGAGACCGTGGAATGTTTCTGCGGCTGTGCGCAAGGGAGCGACGGGGAACCAAACCGGCTAAGCATCGAAATAGGGCTGGAGGACACGGACTTGCTGCTTGACTTTGTCTATGACGGAAATTATCGCGAGGATCTGCTGGGAGAGGCTGTGACGGCGATGAAGAAACGCCGGAATAACAGCCGGGTTTACATAGAGGAGGAAATCGGTCAGAACCATGTCGTGCTTACCTGCCGATTTAAGAATGCAGCGGGCCGGATATGAGAACAAGCTGTGCGTATCTATACTATAGATGTAGGAAATTCGGGGTGAACCGTTTATGTTTGTAGATAAGGCCAAGATTTACGTAAAAGGCGGCGATGGAGGAGACGGAATAGTTGCCTTCCGGAGGGAAAAATATGTTCCCGAAGGCGGTCCGGCGGGTGGAGACGGAGGACGCGGAGGCGACGTCATCTTTCGCGTGGACGAAGGGCTGCGGACGCTGATGGATTTTCGGTATCAGCGTCATTTCAAGGCTCCGCGCGGCGTTAAAGGAAGGAATAAATCGATGCATGGCGCCAATGCGGAAGATATGATCGTTAGGGTGCCGCCGGGAACGGTCGTTATCGATGACGATACTCAAGAGATCATCGCCGATCTTACCACACACGGTCAAGAAGTTGTAGTCGCCAAGGGTGGAAGAGGGGGACGTGGAAATACCCGCTTTGTTACCGCCAAGCATACGGCCCCGGAAATTGCCGAGAAGGGTGAGGAAGGCCAGGAACGGTGGGTTATCCTTGAATTGAAGGTGATGGCCGATGTAGGGCTTGTCGGTTTTCCAAGCGTGGGCAAATCCACACTGCTTTCCGTCGTTTCGGCCGCACGGCCGAAAATTGCGGATTATCCCTTTACTACCCTGACACCCAATCTGGGAGTGGTGGACGTCGGGGACGGAAGAAGCTTCGTCATGGCGGATTTGCCGGGCCTGATTGAAGGCGCTCATCAAGGTGTGGGATTGGGCCATGAATTTCTGCGCCATATCGAGCGCACCCGGATCATTGTCCATGTTGTGGACATGGCTGTCACTGAGGAAGAGGGAAGAGATCCCTATGACGATTGGCTCAAGATCAACGAGGAAATCAAGCTTTATAATGCCAAGTTGGAGGAACGTCCGCAGTTGGTAGTTGCCAGCAAAATGGATATTCCTGGGGCGGAAGAGAAGCTGCAGCGCTTTAGGCAGCTTCTGCTGGAGAACCATGGAATCGAGGAAGTGCTTCCTATCTCCGCAGCTACGCGCGAAGGAATCCAGGAGCTGATCTACAAGGTGGCAGATCAATTGGACGCCATTCCGGACGCACCGCATGTGGAAGAAGTGCCGGAAGCGGAAGAACGGAAGATCTACCGTTACGAAGAAAAGACCGATACAGGCTTCACTATCCGTCGGGAGAACGAAGTCTATGTCGTTGAAAGTCCCACTATTGAGAACTTGTTGAAACGAACCCAGTTCGGCTCGCATGATGCGGTGATGCGGTTCGCCCGTATTATGCGCAAGATGGGCGTTGACGATGAATTGCGCAAACGCGGAGCTACCGACGGAACCATTATCCGGATTGGAGATTTTGAGTTCGAGTTTGTTGAGCAGGGGTAAAGACGGCCTTTAATCTGATTATAGGGGATAACGGCCCACAGGGGCTGGGCTGGAGAGACAATAGTCTCACCTGGGAATCACGATTGAAACTCGTGACCCCGGAAATAGGCAGACCGCCTTTCCATGAGGGAAGGCGAGGCTGCGTTTTTTCTTTTTGCACATGCTCGCGGTTAATAATTGCCTATTGCCACCAAGCAGGGTATCCGTTATAATGTCCACTATATAGAAACAAAAGTATGTATGGGGAGGACGATTGGCAATATGTCCGCTAGAAATGAAAGGGAGCCTTTTTATCTGGTTAGAGAAGATATATTGCCGGAAGCCGTTCTGAAAACGATGGAGGCCAAGGACCTGCTGGCCCGGGGCGAAGCGAAGACGATCCATGAAGCTGTCGACAAGGTCGGGATCAGTCGAAGTGCCTTCTATAAATACAGAGACGGCATCTATCCTTTGAACAAGGTGGACAGGGAGAGAATTGTGACGGTCTCCATGAATCTGGAGCACCGTTCAGGCATTTTGTCCAAGGTGCTGGCTTGTATTGCCGGCCTGGAAGGGAATGTGCTCACTATTCATCAGAGCATCCCGCTGCAGGGGATGGCTAACGTCGTTATTTCTGTAGATACTTCCCGAATGGACGATCCGATTAGCGGCATGCTGGAAGCCTTGAATAATATGGACGGGGTTCGCAAAGCACTCGTCATCGGGCAGGGATAGCTTTGTCCGACCGGTTCGGGAGACCGGGAACGGGACGATTTCCACTCATTGGCGGGAAACGAGAGCAGGATGGACGGGAATCTCCATTCAAGAGAACCGCGATCAGATTTATTTTAGTGCGATGTATTTCCTTGCGGGTGCCGGAATTCCGGACAGACCTGCAGTAGCTTCATTTGCCTAGCTAATAGGGCCGGGCATATATACACGAGAATAGAAAGACTGGAAGATGGGGGAATAGTGGATGAAGCCGATAAAAGCGGGATTGCTTGGTTTGGGAACGGTAGGGACGGGCGTGGTCCGGATTGTGGAAGGACACCAGGAAGATTTGGTCATGCAAACGGGTTCTTCTCTCACCATAGAGAAGATTCTGGTCAAGAACCGCAGCAAGGAGAGAAGCATTACTGTCGGACCGGATAAGCTTACGGAGGATCCGTGGGAGATTATCAACCATGAAGAGATTGATGTTGTTGTGGAGGTTATGGGGGGAATTGAGCCCGCCAGAACCTATATACTTGAAGCCCTGAGCCGCGGCAAGCATGTAGTCACCGCCAATAAGGATTTAATGGCTCTTCACGGGCAGGAGATTCTCGCCAAGGCAGCGGAGAACGGCTGCGATGTCTTCTATGAAGCGAGCGTGGCGGGGGGAATCCCCATTATCCGTACGCTGGTGGAAGGCTTTGCCTCGGACAGAATTACGAAAATTATGGGAATTGTGAACGGCACTACCAATTATATTTTAACTAAAATGAGCCAGGAAGGGGCTTCCTACGAGGATGTTCTGAAGGAAGCTCAGGAGCTGGGGTATGCCGAGGCTGACCCAACATCCGATGTGGAGGGGCTCGATGCCGCCAGGAAAATGACGATTCTCGCCACACTGGGCTTTAACGTCAATGTATCTCTGGACGATGTGAGTGTTAAGGGAATCAGCTCGATTTCGAAAGAGGACATTCTGTATGCGAAGAAGCTCGGGTATGAAGTGAAGCTTCTTGGAATAGCGGAACGCAAGGATGACTCGATCAGCGTTACGGTACAGCCTACGATGGTTAACAGAAGCCATCCGTTGGCCTCCGTTAACGGAGTATTTAATGCTGTCTATGTATATGGCGAAGCTGTGGGAGAGACGATGTTCTATGGGCCGGGTGCCGGCGAGCTGCCTACGGCCACCTCGATTGTGGCCGATCTGGTGGCGGTAGCCAAGAACCGGAATCTGGGAGTCAGCGGCCGCAGAGTCTTTACCCCGTATAAAGAGAAGAAGCTCAGAACGGCGGAACAGGTCGATTATAAAAACTTTATGCTGCTCCATGTGGAGGACGAACCCGGAGTGCTTGCCAAAATTGCCAAAGTATTCGCACAGCATGAGGTTAGCCTGGAGTCGGTGCTGCAGCAGCCGAACCCGAACAATCCGAAAGCGGAGCTGATTATTATTACCCATGACGCCAACCAGGCGAGCATGACGAAGGTGCTTGAGGATTTCCAAACTTTGGACGGCATTGATAGAGTGCAAAGCGTGTATCGTGTGGAAGGCTGATATCTGAAGAAGATATAAATTTATAATTAGGAGTCTGAAAAGATGAGATATCTAGGATTGCTTGAAACTTACAAAGCTTATTTACCCGTAACGGATCGTACCCCAATGATTACTCTTCATGAGGGAAATACTCCACTCGTTCGCGCGGAGAAGCTGTCGGATGAGCTGGATTTGGACGTTTATTTCAAATACGAGGGGCTTAATCCGACCGGTTCCTTCAAGGACCGCGGCATGGTTATGGCCGTTGCCAAAGCAATGGAGGAAGGAAGCCGGACGATTATGTGCGCATCGACGGGGAATACTTCCGCTGCTGCAGCCGCCTATGCGGCACGCGGCAATTTAAACTGTATCGTCCTCATCCCTAACAATAATATTGCTCTCGGCAAGCTGGCCCAGGCGATAATTTATGGCGCCAAGGTAATCGCCATTGAAGGGAACTTCGACCGTGCTCTGGAAATCGTCCGGGAAATTACGGCCAAGCATCCGATCACATTGGTTAACTCCGTAAATCCATATCGGATTGAAGGTCAGAAAACCGCCGCATTCGAGGTTTGCGATCAGCTTGGCAAGGCGCCTGATTATCTGGCCATACCGGTAGGGAATGCCGGGAACATTACGGCTTACTGGAAAGGATTCAAGGAATACAATGAGCTTGGCAAAACCTCTTCCCTGCCTAAGATGATCGGCTTTGAGGCCGAAGGTGCCATGGCCATCGTTAAAGGCGAGCCTATCCGCGAGCCGGAGACGGTAGCTACGGCGATTCGGATCGGCAACCCGGCGAGCTGGACAGGTGCCGTTAATGCGGCCGAGGAGTCCGGAGGGCAGATTAATTATGTAACGGATGAAGAAATTCTGCACGCATACCGAACCATTGCCTCCAAGGAAGGAATTTTCGCCGAACCGGCTTCGGCCGCTTCGATAGCCGGGGTGATGAAGCTCAAGAAGGAAGGTTATTTTACAGGTGGAGAATCCGTGGTATGCGTTCTGACCGGACATGGGCTTAAGGATCCGAATATCGCCATCAAGAGCGTAGAATCGGAGCCGCTTGTTGTCGAAGACAACGAACAGGCCGTTATGGAAGCTATCCGTAAGCTCGAATCGTAATAAGAAACCGGAGTGAACGACATGAACAAGGCAAAAGTCCGCGTCAAGGTTCCCGCCAGTACCGCCAATCTCGGACCGGGATTTGACAGCCTCGGAATGGCCCTCAACCTGTATGCTTGGATCGAAATGAAGGCATCCGATCGCACGGAGATTCAGCTCTACGGAGATCATATGGAGCAGGTGCCGACCGATAAAAGCAACTTGATTTATAAGGTAGCACAAATGGTATTTGCGGAGGCGGGAGTAGAATGCCCGGAATTGGAAATATCCGTTTACAGCGAGATCCCGCTTACCCGCGGTCTGGGCAGCAGCGCATCGGCTATCGTCGGAGCGATGGCGGCGGCGAACCGGCTGATCGGCAGTCCGCTTTCGGATGACAAGCTGTTCCAGATGTCCAGTGCCTTGGAGAAGCATCCCGACAACGTCGGTGCTTCTTTGTTCGGAGGCATTATAACGGCCTATTGGGATGGTTCGCGGGCGGAATATATCCGGATAGAACCGCGGCCGAATCTAGAGGTGCTCGTCGCTATTCCGGAGTTTCATCTGTCTACGGACAAGGCGAGGAAGGTTCTGCCTGAGCAGGTTCCTCTGAAGGATGCCGTCTTCAATGTCAGCCACACTTCCTTGCTGGTGGCTGCATTATGCAGCGGACGATATGATGTCATACGCCATGCGATGAAGGATGCGCTTCACCAGCCTTACCGTGCCTCCTTGATTCCGGGAATGAAGACAATACTGGACAAGGCTACGGATTATGGGGCATTAGGAGTAGCTCTTAGCGGGGCAGGACCTACGCTTCTCGCTTTAGTTGACGCGGAGAGCGAAAGCCGTTCCGAGCTGGAGCATTTTCTGTTATCGACGCTGCAAGGGGAGGGAGTGCCGGCACAGACGATGTGGTTGAAGCCTGCCCTGCATGGGGTTGAAGAACTCAATCATTTCGATGAGCAGCGGAGCTTCCTGGATAACGTGCGTAACAGCCCGGAAGCCAGGCTATGAACTACCGGTTTAGCTTCCGGGGAACAGGCCGCTGTCTTGCAATTTCGCATGGCAGGTGTTAAGATTCAGAAGAAAAAACTCGATATTTTGGCGAATTCCGACAGTAAGTATGTACTTTAAGGTTGGAATGGCCAAAGAGGATCGACAGGATAAAAAGGAGAGGTCCGGGCGTGACCAAAATAGCCTTTCTTGGACCCGAGGGAACGGTATCTCAAGAGTCTGCACAATATTTTTTCAATAACGAGTCTTACGAATATATTCCATACAGCTTTATATCGGACGTATATAACGCTACCGTATCGGGTCACACGGATGTCAGTGTCATTCCGATTGAAAACACGATCGACGGCTCCGTCAAACTGCATGTTGACCAGCTCGTTCTTGGCGACCTGCAGATCCAAGCGGAATGGATTTATCCCTCAATTCAGAATTTAATCGGTTTCAAGCAACCCCAGGAGAACGGGCTTGCGGAAATTGAGAAAATCATTTCGATCGATGTCGCTATCGCTCAATGCCGTAACTTCCTGCAGGCACATCTGCCGGAGGTCAAGTTCGAATTTGTCAGCAGCACTGCGGAGGGAGTAAGAAGAGTTCGGGAGTTGGCTTCCCCCGCTGTCGCGGCGATCGGCACGAAGCTGGCGGCTAAGCAGTATGGACTGGAGCTTCTGGCGTCCAACATTACGGATCACCAGAATAATTTCACCCGCTTCATCCTGGTGGGGAATTCTTCACCGCCGCTCAAAGTTGCAAATAAATACAAGACAACTCTGCTTGTAACCCTTCCGGAAGATTACCCGGGCGCCCTGCATCAAGTGCTGTCCGCTTTCGCCTGGAGGAGAATCAATTTGTCCAAAATAGAATCGCGGCCGACCAAGCTGAAGCTCGGAACTTATTATTTCTATATCGATGCGGAAGGCTCCTTGGATTCCGTACTGATGCCGGCAGCCATCGAGGAAATCGAGGCTCTGGGCTGCCAGGTCCGTATTCTGGGCTCTTATCCCAGCTATAATTACGAAACTTCTGACACAGCACATATGGAGGTGTAGTCATCCATGTCACAATGGATCTATCTAAACGGGGAATATGTAACTAAAGAGGAAGCGACCGTATCCGTTTATGACCACGGCTTTTTGTACGGTGACGGAATCTTCGAAGGTATTCGTATTTATAACGGAAATATTTTTAAATGCAAAGAACATCTGGACCGATTGTACGATTCCGCCAAATCGATTATGCTCAACATTCCCCTGACGTACTCGGAGATGGAGCAAGCTTTAGTGGAAACCATTCGCAGGAACGGATTGAAGGATGGCTATATCCGACTTGTCGTTTCGCGCGGTCCCGGGGACCTCGGTCTGGACCCGCGGCGCTCGCCCAAAGCCAGCGTCATCATTATCGTTGAACAGCTTTCCATCTATCCGGAGGAAGCATACATTCACGGTTTGAAGACCGTTTCCGTATCGACTCGCCGCAACGTTCCGGATGCATTGAATCCGAAGATCAAATCGTTGAACTATTTGAACAATATTCTGGTTAAGATCCAGGCCAATTTGGCCGGGGTCGGAGAGGCTATTATGCTCAATTCCCAAGGGTATGTAGCCGAAGGCTCCTCGGATAATATATTTATCGTTAAGCGTGGAACCGTCTTTACTCCTCCATGCTATTGCGGAGCTCTGGAAGGAATTACCCGGGCAGCGATTATTGAAATTTGTCAAAAGATCGGGTACACCGTCAAAGAGGAACCGTTCACCCTTCATGATGTGTATGTCGCGGATGAAGTGTTCTTTACGGGTACGGCAGCGGAAGTGATTGCCGTTCGGGAAGTGGACGCACGCATCATCGGTGAAGGAAAGGCAGGCCCGATCACCACCCGTCTTCTTCAGGAGTTCCGGAATATCGTAGAAGTTGACGGTGTTAAAGTTTACGAATAATTTTTTATAAAGTACAAAGCTCCTGCGAGACGGTTTAGTCTTGCGGGAGTTTTTTTTGCGTAAAGGATGTCAAAAGCCTATTTCCTGCATACAATGTAATGTCATTTCTGGGCACGGTGAAGGTGCCGGGGGCAAGGTCAGGTTGATTCCAGCTTCAATCACCAGGCGCGGAGCGGGAGACACCGGCTACCGAAGAAGTCGGCCTGAGGCCATCGGCTCGCTCCGTACATTACAAGGAGGTTTTAGGCTTGAAAATTCATATCGTCAAGAAAGGTGAATCGCTGTATCAATTGTCGAAGAAGTACAATGTAGATCTCGACAAATTGATCGAGTTTAATCCGCAAATTGAAGACCCGGACAAAATTGATGTCGGCACGAAGGTGAAAATTCCGAGCCCTTCCATACCGATGGAACCCCCCGAAAGCGACATTGCACATAAACATATTGTTAAGCAGGGGGATACTTTGTGGAAATTGTCCAAAAAATGGGGAATTCCGCTCAAGGCTATGATTGACGCCAATCCGCAGCTTAAAAATCCAAGTATATTAATGACCGGACAATTGGTTTATATCCCCAAGTGGAATCCTGATGGGGGCAATCAACCGAATGTTCCTGGAGAAGCCTCACTGCAGGAACTGAATGTGATGGCAGAGATGAATGCTATGGCGGAGTCCAATCTTATGCCCGAAATGACCATGCCTGTACCGCCGCACAAGAAGAATACAGCCCCGATTGTGCCGGAAGCTCCAATTCTGCCGATGGCAGAGGAGGTAAAGGAAGAGATCGAAGAAGTTAAAGAAGAGGTTAAGGAAGCTAAGGAAGAGATCAAAGAAGAGGCCAAAGAAGTACAAGAACTTCTGAAGGAAAAGGTCGAGCCGAAAGAAGTCGTGGAATTGGAAGAAATAAAAGAGGTGGCGGTAGAGAAGGAAGAGGAGAAAGCATACCCGTCCGTTCTGCCGTTTAAGGAAAACATACATCAGGAAGCTCTGGAGGAGAATGTGAATTTGGTTGCCCCCTTGGAGAAAGAATCGGTTCCTCATTCATATCCTTCTATTATGTATACGGAGCACTTGTTTGAACAGTATAATGTGCCTGCCGTTGAAGCTGCCGTGGAATATACGGGCTGGGCTCAAGCGAATGCAAATGTGGAGCCGCAAGTGAGCCCTTATCAAGACTGGAGCTCCTGGCCAACGTCTAACGAGGCAGCCTTGAACGCTCCTTATGAGTATGCCAACCTCCCGCAGCTTTCGGGAGTTGACCCGAATGTACTGCCGCAGCCGCAATATGCGCCTTATTCTTACGAGTCTAAGGGTAAGCACGATTGCGGATGCCAAGGGCATCATCATGCCTCCTATGCGGATTATCCGGGCCTTCAGCCTTATTCTGTGCAGATGACAAACGTTAGCCCTATGGCGAATGTGAGCCCGGTACAGGAAAAAGGGAAGGCCGAGAATAAAAATCCGGCCGGAACTTGGCAGGATGGCGGTCATATACATTCGGCAGGACACTGGCCGCATGACGGGGGCAATGTGCAATCGATGAGCCACTGGCCGCATGACGGAGGCAATGTGCAATCGATGAGCCACTGGCCGCATGACGGGGGCAATGTGCAATCGATGGGCTACTGGCCGCATGACGTGGGCAATGTGCAATCGATGGGCCACTGGCCGCAGAATGTGGGCAGCGTGCAATCGATGGGCCACTGGCCGCATGACGGGGGCAATGTGCAATCGATGGGCTACTGGCCGCATGACGGGGGCAATGTGCAATCGATGGGCTATTGGCCGCAGAATGTGGGCAGCGTGCAATCGATGGGCCACTGGCCGCATGACGGGGGCAATGTGCAATCGATGAGCCACTGGCCGCATGACGGGGGCTACATGCAATCGATGGGCCACTGGCCGCATGACGGGGGCTATATGCAGCCGATGAGCCACTGGCCGCAGGATGGGGGCTATATGCAGCCGATGAGCCACTGGTCGAACAGCGGACCGATAGCTAAGAGCGGGGCAGAGAATGTGTCTGCATCGTCAAATGCGAATTTGGCGGCGCAGGCCAAATCCGGGCCGAAGATAAATTCCATGCCGAATCTAGAGGCAGCCGCTAATGCCGGTTCTTTCCCCAATATGGGCCCTATACCGTATGGGATGCCGGCAATCCAATACGGAGCCGCTGCAGTAGACCCTTATTATGCGCCTTACTGGTCCTCGGCAGCCCCATGGACATACGGGCCAATGGTCGCCCCGTATGCCGGCAGCTTCTCAGAAGAGAAGCATTCCAACTCCAGAGGAACGGACAATGAAGAGCCGACCCCTGGCGAGGAAGCAGAGAATACGGAAACCGCTGAAATAAAAAAGAATAGCCGTACCAAAACAGGAGGATCCGGCACCAAAGCCTCTCTGCATTCCTACCCGCGTAAGAAGAAAAAACGCAGCACCGTGAAAAAAACGAAAACCAACCAACCGTGGATTAATTACTAGATCCGGTTATTAACGTATAATCCCCTTCATTCTGGAAACACTAAAAAAAAATTCAGAAGAAGGGGATTACCGTGAGCTTATCAAGCCTGTTAAAACAGCTCAAGAAGCTGCTAAAGCAAAAAAAACGATGGTTATCGTTAGGGCTCGTTATTTTGGCCGCGGGCGTATCCGTAACGGCTTCGGCATATTATTGGAACAAGAACAGGACGGTTTCGAACGGAACGCAGGAGCAAAAATCTTTGTCCGTATGGAGTTCCCGGGTTGATTCTCCGGAGGAATTACAGGAAGGCAATGAGGCTGTCTTAGACGTTCTTATGCAGGATAACGAGCCCAAGCTGGTCTTTCACCAGAAGAATTACGTATGCGGGGAGGAGGTCGTGCAGCTCGGTTGGCTAAAGCCTGGAGAAATTGCCGACTATTCTTTACAGCACCCGAGGGCAGTTATATCTTTGCAGGACAATCAGCAGGTTTATTTAACGGAACAGATAGACGATTTATCGGAAAAATGCAAAGGGAATGTTTATTTCGGAATCGACAAGGACGGCAATTTGTCTTTGTTTGAGGGAATGCCCGCAGGAGAGCAAATTATCCGGACGTTCTTCCAGCTTAACGTTCAGCATTTGAAAAGCAGTCTTCCCAGTGAAACCTTGAATCAGTTGTATGACGGAATTCGGATTCTGGACCTCGATGATTATAACAGCGTTATTTCCACGTTCAGCGACTATGCGGTTCGGGGTGGCAAGAGCGAATAACATTTACATTTCAATGGAATACAAATCTCAGTTCCGAATAGCCAGGCAGAGAGGGAATGATCTTTCCTTCTCTGCCTGTTTGTTTTCTCAGGCTTCTCCGCAAGCCAAAAAGGAAGGAAAGTCTCCCGGGCGTATACTCACTGAAGAGAATATCTGTTATAATGACAAGGAATACATATGTTCGCCAGTTTGCAGATTTGTAGATTGGAATGATTGGAAGTCCAAGCTTGTCCGGGACTGCCCTAATTATATTTCGTGAGAATAACGGCAATTGGATACCGATGATATAATATCCGTATCCGGCTTTAGCGGAGAATGGAGAGGAAAGCTATTGCGAATATTGGGAATTGACCCGGGGATTGCGATTGTCGGGTTCGCTTTTATCGATAAGCTGGGAAGCCGCTTGGTTCCGGTACAGTACGGCTGCATCCAGACGGAGGCCCACACGGAGCCTTCCTTGCGGCTCAAGGAAGTCTATGACGCTGCGCTGCAATTGATTGACAAATATAAGCCCGAGGCGGTAGCCATCGAGAAGCTGTATTTCAATCGGAATGTTACGACCGCTTTTACAGTCGGGCAGGCCCGGGGAGTCTTGATGCTGGCAGCGGCGCAGAACGGACTTCCGGTGGCGGAGTATACTCCGCTTCAAGTCAAGCAGGCGGTAGTCGGCTACGGGAATGCAGAGAAGAAGCAGGTGCAGGAGATGGTCAAGATGCTCCTTAAGCTGTCACAAGTCCCCAAGCCGGATGATGTGGCCGATGCCTTGGCGGTAGCCATCTGCCATTCCCATTCCTATGTCCTTATGCAAAAAATGAACGAGGTATATAAACGATGATAGATTTTTTGAGAGGTCAACTTGTCCACCGGGAGAAGGATTACGCCGTACTGGATGTTCAGGGGGTCGGGTATCAGGTTTATTGCGCCAATCCTTACGCCTTGGGAGGACATTCCGGCGAACCGGTTACGCTATTTACCCACCAGCATGTCCGTGAGGATGCGATTCTGTTATTCGGTTTTGCTACTAGAGAGGAGCAGTCGCTGTTTCGCCGTCTGATCGAGGTGAACGGCATAGGGCCGAAGGTAGCTATAGGAATTCTGTCTGCGGGTCAGCCGGAGGCCGTCATTACAGCGATCTGTCAGGAGAACATCGCCTTCTTGACCAAGCTACCGGGGATAGGGAAGAAGACCGCGCAGCGGCTCATTCTCGATCTGAAGGATAAGCTCGGCGACTTGACGGCCGGTTGGAGTCATGCCGACCTTGCGTCCAGTGCGGGTTCCAGGCCTATGTCAGGATTATCCGCCTCGGAAGAGGAGGCCAAGCAAGCCTTGATGGCGCTGGGGTATTCGGAAGCGGAAATCGATAGAGTATGGCCTGCGGTCAAGGAGAGAGCGGCGGATTCGGACCCGGTAGACACGGTCGTGAAGACGGCGCTGCAGCTCTTGTTTCAAGGTTAATGGCTGAGGGGAGCATAGGGATAAGGAGGATCAGTCATGGACGAACGGATCATATCAGCTAATTTAATGATGGAGGACCAGGCGGTCGAGCTCAGTCTTCGTCCAAAATATTTGGCTGAATATATCGGACAATCACAAGCTAAAGAAAACTTGAAAATTTACATAGAAGCAGCCAAAATGCGCAAGGAAGCGCTGGATCATGTATTGCTCTACGGTCCGCCCGGTCTCGGGAAGACAACCTTGTCGAATATTATCGCGAACGAGCTGGAAGTCAACATTCGCACAACATCGGGTCCGGCTATTGAACGGCCGGGCGATCTGGCCGCGATCCTGACCAATCTTCAAGAGGGGGATGTGCTGTTCATCGATGAGATTCATCGGCTGCATCGCACCGTGGAAGAGGTCTTGTATCCGGCGATGGAGGACTTCGCTCTGGACATTATTATCGGCAAAGGGCCTAGCGCACGCTCCGTCCGACTCGATTTGCCGCCGTTCACCCTGATTGGAGCTACTACCCGGGCTGGGCTGTTGTCCGCTCCTCTGCGAGACCGCTTCGGGGTGGTCTGCCGGCTGGAGTATTATACCAACGAGGAGCTTGCCTATATCGTGAGCCGGGCTGCCGAAATTCTGCAGGTGGAGATGGTGGGCGAGGCGGCCATGGAAATCGGGATGCGTTCCCGCGGCACTCCGCGTATTGCCAACCGACTGCTGAAGAGAGTAAGGGACTTCGCCCAGGTCAAAGGGGACGGGATGATTACGAAGGAAATCGCCGAGGTTGCCCTCCGTTTAATTAAGGTGGATGAGCTTGGGCTTGACGAGATCGACCATAAGATGCTGAAGGCCATCATTACCCATTTCAGAGGGGGGCCGGTCGGATTGGATACGATTGCCGCAACCATCGGGGAAGAAGGACAGACTATCGAAGATGTGTATGAGCCCTATTTGCTGCAAATCGGCTTCCTGCAGAGAACTCCCCGCGGCAGAATGGCAACGGTTCATGCTTATCGACATCTGGGGATAGAGCCGCCGGAGAAGAAGGAATGAAGAACGGACAGCGCCTTATTTTACTCTACGACGCCCATTGTGTTCTGTGCAGAAGAACGGTGGATACCCTGAGCCGGCTGGAGGTCGGCAGCGAACTGATTATGCTTCCTTATCAGGAGGCCGAAATTTCGCAGCTTCCCGAAGGATTGACTCTAGAACAACTGCAATCTCAGTTGCATGTTATCGATGAACAGAATGAGGTTTACCGCGGAGCAGAGGCTGTCTGCCGGATTATGTCCAAGGTTAAGGGGTGGAGATGGATTGCGGTTCTGTATCGTATTCCTTTCCTACGTCCTTTGGCCGATCGGATCTATAAGTGGATCGCCGACAATCGGTATAAGCTGTTCGGACGGAACGAAGATTGTGAATCGGGGAGCTGTCAACTTCATCTGCCAATGGATAAGAAGGAAGAGCCTGAGTCGGGGAAGAGATAAGAGCAAGAATGAACCTTATCGTCTGTGATAAGGTTTTTTGGAAATATAAGAAAGTATAAGTTTCGACTTATACTTGTTCTTATATTTCATCGGTAAACGCGCCCGTCCTAAGGACGGCGATAGCCGTTTATCCTTGGCTTCAGGGAAATCGCGTGCAACTTTTTCCAGAGGCAGGAGTCTATATTCTACAGGGGCTGTCCATAGCTCTCACGTTAAACTGAATGATGAAGGAGACAACCTGTCAATGACACAACCACAATCTAAGCGTTCGAAATGGCTGAAATGGGTAGTTGCGTTTAGCATTGTATGCTCGCCGGTACTTCCGGGACCGGTTCCAGCGGCTAAAGCCTCCGTCGCCACTACGGATACGATCCGGGTCGCTTTATATATTGAATCGCCTAAGTATAAACTTTCCGTACCTGCAGTTACCGTCTCGACGAATGGCGGGCTCAGCATCGGATTCCGTCAAGCTGCCGGCCCCACAATTGTGCCGGACGGGGCTCCGTCGGCCCTGCGGGCAAGCCTGGATCAATATGGCGTTCTTCTGATGGAGACGGATCAGTATACGGCGGCTAAAGCCTATTACGATAAACTGGTTAAAGCCGGCTATTCCTCCACATTATTTGCTGCAGCCAAGCAGGGTAAGGAAGTTTATCAGGTTGGGATCGGCGGTTATGCCGATGCTGCTTTAGCCGCAGCGGCACGGGACAAGGTAAAGGCCGACTCCTCCTTGGCCGCATCGGCGTCTGCCCAGTCCCTGACCGGCCCTCTCCGTTGGAGTGCGGGAACTTATTCTACGGAAGCGGAAGCTTCGGCCCGGGTAACGGAATTGCAGCAGGCCGGACTGCCGGCTGTGCTCGCTTATCATGAGGATGGCGCCGGGAACCCGGCTTTCTCCGCATGGATTGGACAAGAGGCCGACCAGACCGGAATGGCCGCCATACAGGCACAAGCTCTGCAGGTGATGCCGCAGCTGGCGCTGGTACAGGTCGATACTTCGCAACCGTATGCGGTTAAGCGGGATGATCGTACTCAGGGAATGGGAGAAACGCTGCCGCATCTGCAATTCAATGCCGGCAGCAAGCTGTGGATTTCATCATCCCAGCAATCCAGAATTAAAGTAACCGAGAAAGACAACCGCTCTTATCGCGGCAGTCTCGAGTTAAGTCAATACGGCGGGAAGCTTGCTGTAGTGAATGAGCTTCCTTTGGAACACTATTTATATTCCGTCGTGAGCACGGAGATGGGCCAGGGCTGGCCCATGGAGGCTCTCAAGGCACAAGCGGTAACTGCCCGCAGCTATGCTCTGGAGAAGGGAATGAAATATGAAATCGCCCATGTGACGGACAGTACCATCGATCAGGCCTACAATGGTGTAGAATTCGACGATGTGATCGAGGCCGTTAATGCGACCGCCGGAGAGGTCATGGTAATGGGCAAGGGAATTTTCAGTCCGTTATTTTATTCAAACGGAGGCGGGATTACCGCCGAATCCGAAGAGGTTTGGGGAAATCCGGCCCCCAATTACGCAAGTGTAAACAGTCCGGATTCGATAGCGGAGAAGGGCAAGCTTACCTGGTACTTTGTGTGGCTGCCTAACGGGAAGACCGGGTATATCCGATCCGATTTGTTAAAGGATACCGGGTCCAAGAACGCAGCGGGCCTGTCTTATTACGAGCCTACGGAGAACGGGGTTAATGTCCGGTCTTTTCCTGATACGAACAGAGCTTCTGCTGTTGATAAAGTAAACCAGGGGGATAAAATCGTTGTTCTAGATGAAGTGATCGAGAGCAATGCCTATTCCTGGATAAGAGGCACCTATACGTCTGCTGAAATGACCGGTATTATGAATAAGCAGCTGGCGGAGCCTCTGGCCGGGCCGCTCAGAAGCCTGGAAGTATCCAAGCGGGGGCCTAGCGGAAGGGCTCTCGAAATTAAGGCTAACGGCCAAGCCGTCCGGGTACAGTATCCCGATGCCATCCGTACCCTGCTGGGAGGCCTTCCGAGCACCCTGTTTGAAATTGAAGAAACGGGAAGGTATACTATACTGGGAGCAAATGATGTATCCCGGACCTACCCGGAA
This sequence comes from Paenibacillus sp. 32O-W, assembly GCF_007679495.1. Taxonomy (GTDB): domain Bacteria; phylum Bacillota; class Bacilli; order Paenibacillales; family NBRC-103111; genus Paenibacillus_L; species Paenibacillus_L residui. Next base: position 19,003 of record NZ_VEGP01000023.1, read on the forward strand.
TCCGCATTATCTATGTACGTAGTACAAGGTAGTTCGCCAAGCGCCGCTTTGCCCAACGAGTTCTTGGTATTGAACGGGGCCGGTGACGTACGTCTGGCGACCAAGGACCAGAAATTTATATTCAGGGGCAAAGGCAACGGACACGGTCTGGGCATGTCCCAATGGGGTGCCCGCGGATTAGCGGAGCAAGGTTATGATTATAAGAAAATTTTGGAACACTATTATAAGGGAGTTACCATTACTAAGGACTGAATAATATCTATGGATGTAGAATTGTTTAATTATCATCTGCCCGAAGAATTAATTGCTCAGACACCTCTGAAGAACCGGACTCATTCCCGGTTAATGACTCTCGATAAGCAGACGGGCCGGATCGGACACCATCTTTTTGAGCAGTTGGAAAGTTATTTGAAAGCCGGGGATTTACTCGTGTTAAATGATACGCGGGTCATTCCAGCCCGGCTTTTTGGCTATAAAGCAGATACCGGTGCCAAGGCAGAAGTACTGCTCCTCAAATCGTTGGGGGAAGACCGCTGGGAAGTATTGCTGCGACCGGCCAAACGATTCAAGGAAGGCTCACGGATAGAGTTCGGTTCGGGCGATGCATCGGAGGGGGCCCCCGCTTCCGCCGGTCAGCCGCTGCTCACAGCGGTGGTGGAGCAAGCGGGAGAAATGGGGAGCCGGGTTCTGCGATTTGAGTATCAAGGAATATTCAACGAGATTCTTGATCGCCTGGGACAAATGCCGCTTCCGCCTTATATTAAGGAAAGGCTTGAAGACCGGGAGCGTTATCAAACCGTTTATGCGAAGCATGAAGGATCTGCGGCGGCCCCGACGGCAGGGCTTCACTTTACGACCGAATATTTGGAAAGGCTGCAGCGGCAAGGGGTCCGTATCGCTTATGTAACCCTGCATGTTGGTCTGGGGACGTTCCGCCCGGTATCTGTCGACCGCGTTGAGGAGCATGAAATGCATGCGGAGTACTACAGCTTACCCCGGGAGACGGCCGATGCCATCAATGAAACCAGGGCTTCCGGGGGCCGCGTTATTGCTGTGGGAACAACATCGGCGCGAACATTGGAAACGGCAGCAAGAGTTTGTGGACTGGGAGCCGGACCAATGGTACAGGACAAGGAAGCACTGCAAGAGATACAGGCCTGCAGCGGGTGGACAGATATATTTCTATACCCGGGGGTGCCATTTCTGCTTGTGGACGCTCTCTTGACGAACTTTCATCTGCCGAAATCTACATTAATGATGCTGATCAGCGCAATGGCCGGTCGTGAGCGCATACTGAAAGCTTATGAGGAAGCTGTTCAACACAAGTATCGTTTCTTCAGCTTTGGAGATGCCATGTTTATCTATTAACGGCCAGGCAAACCGGTACTACATTTAATGCGAAAAGAGAAAAGGGATGAGCGGTTATGGCGGCGGTAACTTATGAATTAATTAAAACCTGCAAGCAAACGGGGGCGCGCCTGGGACGTGTTCATACTCCTCACGGCGTGATAGAGACTCCCACTTTTATGCCCGTTGGCACTCAGGCAACGGTCAAAACTATGAGCCCGGAAGAATTAAAGCAGATGGACGCGCATATAATTTTAAGCAACACCTATCATCTGTTCCTGCGTCCCGGTCACGAAATCATTAAGCAGGCGGGGGGATTGCACCGCTTTATGAATTGGGACAGGCCCATCCTGACCGATAGCGGCGGATTTCAAGTGTTCAGCCTGAACGAAATGCGCAAAATTTCCGAAGAGGGGGTTGAATTTCGTTCTCATCTCAGCGGGGATAAGCTGTTCCTCTCTCCGGAGAAGGCTATGGAAATTCAGAATGCGCTCGGCTCGGATATCATGATGGCATTCGATGAATGTCCTCCTTATCCGGCGGATCATTCCTACTGCAAGCAATCGTTGGAACGGACCACCCGCTGGGCGGAACGCTGCCTTCAAAGTCATGCCCGTCCGGACGAACAGGCCTTGTTTGGAATTGTTCAGGGAGGGATGTACGAGGATTTAAGAAAACAGAGTGCGGCGGAGTTGACTTCGTTGGATTTCCCGGGTTATGCTATTGGTGGACTGAGTGTAGGAGAACCTAAAGCATTGATGTACGAGGTGCTGGATTACACTGTTCCTTTGCTTCCCGCAGGGAAACCAAGGTATTTAATGGGAGTGGGATCTCCGGACGCGTTGATAGAGGGAACGATGCGCGGCATAGACATGTTCGATTGTGTCCTTCCAACACGGATCGCCCGCAACGGCACGGTGATGACCAGCTCGGGACGGATGGTGATCCGCAACGCCAGGTTTGCAGATGATTTCGGGCCTCTCGATCCGGAATGCAGCTGCTACACCTGCTCCAATTATTCCCGCGCCTACATTCGCCATCTGTTGAAAGCGGATGAAACGTTCGGGATTCGTCTGACTACGTATCATAACTTGCATTTTCTGTTGGAATTGATGCGCAAGGTAAGACAAGCTATCCGTGAAGACCGTTTACAGGACTTCAGGGATGAGTTCTTCGAGCAGTATGGAATGAATAGCAACTCAAGCGGATTTTAAAGAAATCGGGGTCGAAGTGGAAAGGGGTGAATGTTAATGAGATATATGGCTGAAGCGGCGGCTGAGCCAGTGGGTACTGGCAATTTGCTTCTGTCCCTCTGGCCGATTGCCTTAATGTTCCTGATCCTCTATTTCTTGTTGCTGCGACCGCAGCAGAAGAGGCAGAAAGCTAGAAATGCGATGCTGCAAGCTTTGAAGAAGGGAGACAAGGTTATCACCATCGGCGGGCTGCACGGAACGATTATCGAGATTACCGACGATACATGCGTGCTGCGGGTGAATGATGCGACCAAGATGACCTTCGAAAGATCGGCGATTAATTCCGTCGTCTCCTCAAACTCGGAATCATAAGAGAGCGTCGCCGCAGAATGATCATGTACATAGACTATCCAAAAAAAGAGCCTGTTCAGGCTCTTTTTGCGTTTTGTGAGATAGTTTCGTACATTTATCCGCAGCAAAGTCAGTCTCACAGTTATACACATTCGTTCTCCGAAAGCTCCCCAGCAATTGACAATTTACTGACTAAGGCTGTCATTCCGAGAGTGGTACGCTTTGGATTTTCCCGTTTTTCTTTCGCTGATTTTCATGCCTGCCAACGCAGCGCTAACGCCAAGCACGACTCCTGCGACCATATCCGTAACCCAATGAATCCCCAAATAAAAAATGGAGAAGATGATGAAGGCCGAGGTTAGGCCCGCAAACCAGCTCCAGAACCGGTTCCCTGATTTAAAAGCGATAACGGCCATAGTAACGGATAGCGAAGTATGAAGGCTTGGGAAACAATTATCCAGACCTGATAGAGAACGATAAGTTTCTTCAAAGGTCGGGAACGAATCCAAAATCAGAAGACGTACGTCGGGATGGAAAGACCAGACTTCAAAAACCGGGAAAAACAGGTAAAACGGGAACGCCACCAAATAGTTGCCGATGATGGCATAACAAACCGCATAAAAAAGAGATTGCTGTTTGTGAAAGGTATACACGGCAATGGAGACGATCATGACCGCCGGAAAGACAACAACATAGAAGAAGGAAGAGAGCCATGTCAGCGTCGGATGTTCAAAAAAGTGCTGTATGGAAGCTACCAGATTACCCTCCAAATGAAAGATGGCCGGTGTAAAATCGGTCTGGGCAGGTAATTTCTCCTCAACCCAAAGTTCGAGCCTATTTACTAACAAGATGGCTATAACAGCCGCAAAATGAAGAAAGTATTTGCGGGATGACAATAATTCCCTTACGAAAGAACCGGCCACCGTTATGGGATTCGCTCTTGCAGCGAGCCCTAACAATACAATGACGGCAACAATGGTCCAGATGGTTACCCCTGTCATAGAGTGGAAGTTAAACATCATGGATTCCTCCTAATGTGGTTGTCTGTCGCCCAAAAACACAACGAACCGTATTATATCACATTAGGACGGATTGTAAATGGTAATTATTTATGGGTATTTACGCCTATAATGCCGCCCAGAGCCCCGATAAAGAAGCTCGCTGCGCTGAATAAAATCGTGTTTAAGTCAAAGCCTTTATCAAATCCGAGGAAACCGATCATAATTATAATCACACTATAGACCAGCCCCAGAATCCCCCCGTAATACCATCCTTTCATTTCCGCCTTCCTGCCGGCAACCCATCCTCCCAGACATAAAGAAATGGTATGAATAATGTATGCGTATGCAGGGAGCGCGTCTTCTTTTTGATCCGTTAGCATAAGGATAAGAGAAGTAATGACAGCCGCAATACTCATAATGATGAAGGCATACAGCAGGCCGGACAGGATAGGGGATTGAATCCGTACACGGGAAGTGTCGTTCTTGGTTTCCATATAGCTTTCCTCCTTACTTTTGGGAATGCAAAACTCATCCTTGTACATTGTATGGCCAAGCAGGAGTGATTAGTACAAAGGAGGGAAAGGTTGAGCAGGTAATAGACGGGATTGGAAGATTTATGTATAATCTTCAATTAGCACAATCGAAACACAAAGGAGTGCAACTATGAACGAGTTATCGATGGAAGCGGCGACCTGGCAAGTCGTTGCTGCTGTAGTGATTTTCCTGGTCAGCTACGCACTGATTGTTGCGGAGAAATGGAACCGGGCAGTGATTGCCATGGCCGGCGCTATCCTGATGATCATCCTGGGTCTGGTTGATTTCGAGGCAGCCTACCAATCCTACGTGGATTGGAAAACGATATTTTTATTAATCGGCATGATGATCATTGTAGGAATTACGAGCAAAAGCGGTGTTTTTCAATATTTGGCGGTCCGAGCGGCGCAGAAAGCCAAGGGGGACCCGATCCGGATTCTGATTCTGCTCTCTTTGCTTACTGCAGGAGGCTCGGCTTTGCTGGATAATGTGACTATGGTACTGCTAATGGTGCCGATTACGTTTTCTGTAACACGTATTCTCAAGCTGAATCCGGTTCCCTTCCTTATTGCCGAAATTATTTCGGCCAACATGGGAGGAACGGCAACCCTTATCGGTGATCCCCCCAATCTTATGATTGGTTCGGCTACACATCTTAATTTTATTGATTTTCTGATTCATCTGGCGCCGGTTATTCTTATTATTCTTGGTGTGACCCTATTGTTCTTCAAGCTGCTGTACGGCAAACAGCTCAAGGTGCAGGCCAAGGAGCGCAAAGAATTAATGAAGCTGAGCGCAAGAAGCTACATAACGGATAAACCCTTGCTTATAAAATCTTTAATCGTTGTTGGATTAACGATTATCGGCTTTCTTATCCATCATCTCCTGCATCTTGAAGTCGCCGTAATTGCCATGGCCGGGGCTACGATTCTAATGCTGGTGGCCGTTAAAGATAATGATGTTGAAGAGATGCTTCAATCGGTAGAGTGGGTCACCATTTTGTTCTTCGCAGGACTATTTGTGCTTATTGGCGGATTGATTGAAGTCGGGGTTATTCGCAGTTTGGCTACAGGGATGCTGCAGATTACGGAAGGGGATATCGCTTTTACCGCAATGCTGGTTCTGTGGGTCTCGGGGTTTGCTTCGGCAACAATAGACAACATTCCGTTCGTAGCGACTATGATTCCTCTAATTAAAGATATGGGAGCTCAGCTTAATGTAGATCCGTCCGCTTTGAACCCGGTTTGGTGGTCTTTGGCGTTAGGGGCTTGCCTGGGAGGCAATGGAACGTTGATCGGCGCATCAGCCAATTTGATCGTAGCTGGAATGGCCAAGAAGGAAGGAAAAGCATTTTCTTATATGGAGTTTCTTAAAGTAGGAGCACCGGTAACCCTGATTTCTCTTGTTATTTCGTCCGTATATGTTTATTTTGTCTTACTATGACCGGCGGCGCAATTGAAAATATAGGAAGATTTGAAATGGTTCAACCCTAGCGATCCTTAATCTCTTCTGGAACAAGGCCGATGGCGAATTGCCAGCAATTAGACAAGGATTTATTGCATGAGAGCAGCAGGTAAAGGTCAGAATACCCATTGAACCTTTCGTTCTGTCGAGCAACAGTGCAAGCAGGGAACAGGAGGATGTTACAATGGACGTTCTGATTCTTTCCACTCGAACCATTGCCATGTATGTTATTGTTTATATCGTGCTTCGACTTATGGGCAAAAGGGAAATCGGCAAGCTGTCTGTATTCGACTTTGTTATTTCCATAATGATTGCCGAAATTGCGGTGTTCGTTATCGAGGATGAAGATAAGCCCTTCTGGGAAGGGTTATTGCCCATCGTCATCCTGCTCGTGATTCAGGTTGGCCTTGCCTATATCATGCTCTATAGCCGGAAGTTCAGGGTATTTATGGATGGAAAGCCCAGTTACTTGATTAAAAATGGAAAATTGAACCGAAAAGAAATGAAGAAACAAAGGTATAATTTGGATGATTTAATCCTTCAGCTGCGCGAAAACAAAATTACGAATGTTTCCGATGTTGAATTCGCCATTTTGGAAACTACAGGAAAGCTTACGGTAGTAGAAAAGCAAAAAAATCAAGCTCAGCAATTACCGCAAGGTCAATCACTATCTACTCAACAGGCAAGTCAGCCCCAGCCCCAGCCTCAGTCCTCTAGCCAATCATCCAAACAACAGGGGCAAGCGGGCAAGAAGAAGAAAAACAAACAGTCCAAGCAAGCACAGGCTCAAACTCAGGCCCAGGCGCAAACAGTCAATCCTCCGGCCAAACCGGCAAAGGAAAAAGTCCGCTACGAAGGGTTGCCCCTTCCCCTTATTATGGACGGAAAGGTGCAGGATAAAAATTTGGACAAAATCGGTAAAACTCGTTTCTGGCTAAAAAATGAGCTTCAGACGAATGGAGTTAACGATTTTAAAGAAGTGTTCTTCTGTTCTATTGATCATAAGGGGAAATTATTTGTGGATAAAAAATGAATAATAGGCGCCTGACCTGGGGCGCCTTATTCGTCATGTAAAAGGGGGCGATGTTTCGTCATTGATCGTCATGTTGTTACAGCTTTTTGCCGATCCAGGGAACCCTCCTCAAATCATTGCGGTCTACTATTTTAAGTATGGTTATACAGACGAGATAGATAGTGAATCCCAGCAGACAGGCATAGATAAATCTCGGAAAGGGCTGCTGTATCCAATTGGAGTTCATCACCGCATAGGAGCCTAAGCCGGTAATCCCCATCGCGACAACGACTTTAAAAAAGTCGGCCGCGTTCATCGAAAACTTCAGCATTCTGGATACGCTCGACCAGTTTAACCAAGCTACAACAATCGTGTGGATATTGATTGCCATAATGGCTCCGAGTATGCCGAAATTTGGTTTTGAAGCCAGCCAATAAATCAGAAATAGCTTGATAATTGCGCCGACCAATGTGTTTCTAAGAGCAATCCCGGGTCGATTCAGAGCTTGCAGGGTGGCCTCAAGAGGCCCTTTTAAATACATAATCAGCGCAACAGGCGCAAGCATTTTCAACATGACGCCGATATCGCTTTGATTGTACAAGTAGTAAGTAATAGGGTCAGCCAGCACATACATAATGACGGCAAAAGGAGCTCCTGAAACCAGCGCAAGCCGCAGCGATTGGTGCAGCCTTTTATGAATCGTGCGCATATCCTTGCGTGCGGCAGCCTCAGATAAAGATGGAATGAGCGAGACCGAAAGGGAATAAGTCAGGGCACTCGGGAGCATTAGAATTGGCAGGATCATGCCCTGCAGAGCCCCGTATTGTGAAGTGGCCACGGCGGTGGCCACTCCCGCAACCGCCAAGCTTTGGATGATCAGAATGGACTCCAGGAAGTAGGAGGAAGAGCCGACAAGCCGGCTTCCGGTAACCGGAACGGAAATATGAAAAATCTTTTTTAAAGTATCCAGCCTGCCCCCGTTTCCGGAACCGATTTTGGCGGATTGGTAAACATTGTACTTTTTACGTGTAACGCTATATTGGTACAATAGAATGGCAAGTCCGGAAATTTCTCCGATCAGGACGCCGAACATAGCTCCCGCCGCGGCAAACTCTATTCCATAAGGAAGCATCACATAGGAACAGAGGAGCATTGTAACAATGCGGACGAGCGTTTCGAAAGTCTGGGAAACCGCTGTAGGGATCATGTTCTGCCTTCCCTGGAAATAACCGCGGTAAACCGACGAGATACCGACGATCGGAATAATCGGACTCATGCATAAGAAAGTATAATATACACGTGAATCGGTAAACAAATGAGTGGTTATCCAGCGCGAGGAGATGACGATAAGCAGCGTGAAAAGCAGACTCAGGCTGATGATGACGGCCAGAGATAGATGGAGAACCTGCCGGGCTCTCCTTTCATTGCCTTGGGATTCCGCTTCGGCGACCAGCTTGGCAATGGCAAGAGGGATTCCGCCCGTCGTAATGGTCAACACGACACTGAGGAAGGGCCATCCCATCTGATAAAGGCCAACCCCCTCCGCGCCAATAACACGCGGCAATGTAATCCGGGGCAGGAAACCGAGAAGCCGATTGATAATGCCGGCAGCCAGCAGAATCATTGCCCCTTGAATAAACGATTGCTTATACTTTCCCAAATTATGTCCCCTCTTCCCGTTAACCCGCAGGTTGTCTTAAATAATGGATATGCAGAAGGTGGCCAAGCTCATGCTTAAATCGAAGCAGAAAAATAATAACCTTGGCAGGATTAAGCCGTTGGACGCAGAATATTCTAGAGGATCGCCGATTGTAATATCAATTAGGGGGCGGCCGAAGGGCTGAGGAAGTAGAGTTTCTCCATTTTCCAGCGTTATTCTTTTAGAAGATGTAGGACTATTGGGATAATCTGCGGATATAGTCTGGTATCACCTGATTTAGGCAGGGTCAGCAACAACTCCTTGGGGAGGGGAAGGCCGATGGATCACGAACGATCATTTACGACGGAAGAACTGGAGGAAGTGATACTGCATTTATGTCGCATGAAAGCGGAGGAATTTGCGGTCATAGGATACGAACAGGTTAGCGAGCGGGAGATAAGGAATTATTTTAACGACAAATACCGTCACAAGGGGCATCCTCCTCTTCATCAACTGGTTAATGACATCTTGTCACTTAGTGTTCCCCAATTTATGAACTGGATGACAATGCAGGCTTTCAAGGGCGCCCCGTTCTAGGAACGGGTTTTTTTGGTTAGAATGAGGCTTTTGCTATTTATAGCAAATTGACTCGTTTTTTTATGGTTAGTATAATAGCAATATTGAGTATGGAAGGGAGACTTTCAGTATATGGATGGCAAGAGAATGGCCGCATTTGTTTTGCTCGTCGTCATTACACTTGGCGTGATCACCTGGACGAGCCCGCAATTGCTGAGCAAAGTTAGACTGGGCCTCGATCTGAGGGGCGGATTTGAAATTTTGTACGTTGCCACTCCGGCTCATGGAGAAGGGGAGGTAACCCAGGATGCATTAAGAGAAACAGCAAAAAGTTTGGAGAAGAGGGTCAATGCTCAAGGAATTGCCGAGCCGGAGATTACTCCTGAGGGGAAAGACCGGATTCGCGTAAGAATTGCCGGAGTTACCGATGAGGCTAAAGTTCGGGAGATGCTTAAGAAGCCGGCCGTTCTGACTTTCCGCGGCCCGGACGGCAATATAGAGCTGGACGGGACCGATTTCAAACCGGGCAAAGCCAAGGTGGAATATGAGAACGGAACGACGCCTATCGTCTCTATTGAATTAAAGAATGCCGAGAAGTTTGCACAAGTGACAGGAAAGCTGATTGGCCAAAATCTGGGCATTTACCTGGATGATCAGATGATCTCCAACCCCAGGGTAAATTATGTCATCAACAGCGACAAAGCAACGATTACCGGTCATTTTACCTACGATGAAGCCAAAAATCTGGCGGATACGATTAACCTTGGCGCCCTGCCGTTGAATTTGACGGAGAAATATACTCAGAGTGTAGGCGCCACCCTCGGCCAGCTTTCGTTGGAGCAGACAGTCAAGGCCGGTCTGATCGCCTTTGTTCTTATTATTTTGTTCATGATCATCTTCTACCGGGTACCGGGCATTATCGCTTCGATCACGCTGATATCTTTTACCTGGCTGCTGCTGCTGGTGTTTGTTCTGATGAACGCCACATTAACGCTTCCGGGGATAGCAGCCTTCGTTCTCGGGGTAGGGATGGCCGTGGATGCCAACATTATTACGTATGAACGGATCAAGGAAGAGATGAGAAGCGGCAAGAGCGTCCTGTCTTCTCTCCGCGCAGGTTCGAAAAATTCCTTCCGGACTATTATGGATGCGAATATTACTACCATATTGGCCGGTGCTGTGTTATATTTTCTCGGAACTGGAGCCATCCAAGGGTTTGCGCTGACACTGATTTTCAGTATTCTAATCAGTATTATTACGAACGTGTTCTTCTCACGTTTGCTGCTGCACCTGCTGATCCGCTCTAATGCCGTTAAGAAACCGGGGTATTTCGGCGTAAAGGAGGCGGAAATCCGTGCATTATAATGTCCATTTCGATTTCGTCAAGCATCGGAAGAAGTTTTTTGCTTTCTCGATTATAGTAACGATCATCGGTATTGTGGCACTCCTTGTGTTTGGCTTGAATCGAGGAGTCGACTTTAAAGCGGGGACTACTCTTGATATTACAAGCCCTCAGCCGATGGAGAAGGAGCGGGTTGAGCAAATTTTCAAAGAGGCCGGATATGATATAAATCCTACGGTAGGCGGGACGACGGCTTCGGCCCGGTTTGATAAAGTGCTGACTCAACAAGAGGTGGAACAAATCATGGCAGGATTTCACGCTGTCTATGGGGAGGGGGTCAACAAGGAGGAAAACACCGTCGATGTAGAGCTGGCTAACGAGCTCGCGCTTAAAGCCGTTTATGCCGTACTGCTTGCGAGCTTGGGGATTATTATTTATGTCGCTTTCCGTTTCGAGTGGAGGTTCGGCATTGCCGCGATCGTTTCTTTGCTGCACGACGCTTTCTTCGTAATCACCCTGTTTTCCATCTTCCGTTGGGAAATAAATCTACCGTTTGTTGCGGCAATTTTGACCATCATTGGTTATTCCATTAACGATACGATTGTTATCTTTGACCGGATTCGTGAGAATCTGAGGTTTGCTAAGATCAAATCCTTCAGTGATCTGTCCGAATTGGTCAACCGCAGTATCTGGCAGACGATGACCAGATCCATCAATACGGTAGTAACTGTACTGATCGCAGCCGTGCTTCTGTTTGTCTTGGGAAGCGAGTCGATCCGTTACTTCTCGTTAGCCATTGTTCTAGGATTGGCAATCGGGGCCTATTCCTCGATTTTCATAGCAAGTCCTCTATGGCTGCTGTTAAAAACGAAGTGGCCAGGAACAACTAAAAAAGTAGCTGCCGCCAAGAACGAAGTTTAAGTAACAGGACTTTGCTTTAAATGCCGCGAGACTTGTCCCGCGGCATTTGTCTTCAATACTATTTCCCAAGAGAGGTGCAACTATGTCTCATCATCCGTATGTCAAGGCGGAACTGGCTGCTTTCATCCGAATTGCCGGAAACCTGCTGCTCGCTTTGGCCAAGGGCATCGTCGGGTGGTTAGCCAACAGCTCGGCTTTAATAGCCGAAGCCTTACACACCGCTTCTTATGGGATCCGAAATTTGGCTGCTCTCGCGCGTCTGCAGGAGGACCGTCTCCGAGGGGGCAGCAAGCGGAGGAAAGCAAGCCGTGCGTGGATAGTCGTGGCCGGGGCCATACTGCTTGTTGCCGGGATAGAGCTTGGGTGGAGTACCGTAAGCAAGCTCCAACAAGGCAGCTATTTACCTGTCCAATGGTTTGCGCTGCCGATGGTTATGCTGTCCATAATTTTACAAGGGATTGCGGGCTGGTCGAGAAACGGCGGTGAACGTAAAGAGCTGCGATCCATGCATAGTAATAAATGGGATCATAAATTATCGTATGCGGGCTCGCTGATGGCTCTGATCGGCTCGGCAGGAGCCTGGGGCAGTGGATGGCTGCCTCTTCCGCTGATTGGTATAATGGACCCGTTAGCGGCCATCGCGATCACGCTTCTCGTGCTCCGATCCGGTTATCGGCTGCTGTACGATGCCAGGCCCGCCGCCGGAGACCAAGCTTTGGAACAGGAAGATGTGGAGGAGCTTATTCGCACGGCCCAACGGGTCAAAGGGGTTATAGCAGTAGATGATTTAAAGGCTTATGAGCAAGGCCATTTTGTTCTGGTCGAGCTGCAGGTGAGCGTTAACCCGCAGATTTCAGTGTCGGAAGGCAATGACATTGCCAGATTGGTCAAGCATCATCTAATGAAGCGGTTTATGCATATTGCCGATGTGTCGGTTAATGTACAGCCGTATGACGGGGGATACCCTTATCGGAATGCCATGGAACATGATCTGGAGAACAGAACGCTGCTTCATTAGGAAAGGGGGAGGATAGGATGCTTGCTTCGAGAGCGAGATGGAAAATTAAGGAAGTTGATAATACAGCGGCTGCACGGCTCATTGAGCAGCTAAATCTGTCCCCGCTGCTGGCGAAGCTGCTTGTTGCCCGAGGAATGTCTGACGTGGAAGAGGTTCGAAGATTTTTGCAGGCGGATGCGGACCAGATCTATGATCCGTATTTGATGGACGGGATGCGGGAAGCTGTGGAGAGAATCCGCTGTGCCTTGGACCGCAAGGAATGGATTCGTATTTATGGAGATTATGACGCCGACGGAGTCAGCAGCACTTCACTGATGGTACATTTAATGAGACAGCTGGGGGCCAGCTTCGACTATTATATCCCCCATCGGATTCATGAAGGCTATGGCTTGAACAAGAATGCTTTGGATCAAGCCAAGGAAAGCGGAGTCGGGCTAATTATTACAGTGGATACGGGGATCAGCGCCTGGCCGGAGGTGGAGTATGCGGCTTCTCTTGGAATAGATGTGATCGTTACCGATCACCATGAACCGCCAGAGAAGCTTCCTCCTGCCTATTCGGTCATTAATCCGAAGAAACCGGGCTGCCCTTATCCCTATAAGCAATTGGCCGGGGTAGGGGTGGCATTCAAGCTGGCACATGCTCTGTTGGGCCGTTTGCCTCAGGAGCTGTTGGAGATGGCGGCCTTGGGCACGGTGGCCGATCTGATGCCTCTAACCGATGAGAACCGCGTCCTGGTGAAGCTGGGCATAGAGTCCATGCGATCTACGACAAATCCGGGGTTGTCAGCGTTGATGGATGCGGCCGGTGTTGACAAAAAGGAGCTATCAGCCGGCCATATCGCTTTTTCATTGGCTCCCAGAATCAATGCCAGCGGAAGACTTGAAAGCGCCGATGATGCGGTGCGGTTACTGACGACAAATGACCGGGAAGAAGCTGACCGCCTGGCTTTCGAGTTGGATCAATTAAACAAGGAACGGCAAAGAATAGTGGAGGAGATGACGGCAGAGGCATTGGCCATGCTGGAGAACACTCCCGACTTGGCCGGACATAAAGTGTTGGTGGTCTGGAAGGAGAACTGGAATGCCGGGGTAATCGGTATTGTTGCTTCCAAGCTGCTGGAGAAATACTATCGTCCTACCATCGTACTGGGAATCGACCCCGAAACCGGCCTGGCCAAAGGCTCAGCCCGTTCCATAACCGGATTCGACCTGTATAAGGCGTTAAGCTCCTGCTCGGAATTGTTTGAGCATTACGGGGGACACCAAGCGGCAGCGGGAATGACCATCGCGAGTGAGCGTATTCCTGAGCTTAAGCTCAGGCTGGAGGCGTACGCAGCAGACTGTCTGACCGAACAGGATCTAATTCCGGAAATTCAGGTCGATTTCCATTGCGGCCTGGAGGATGCGACGTTAGAAGGTATCACGCAGTTGGAAAGGATGGCCCCTTTCGGAATGGGCAATCCGTCTCCACGGATAGTCATTAAAGAATTGGAACTGCAGGATTGCAAGAAAATAGGGCGAGAGAAGCAGCATTTGAAGCTGACTCTGGTACAGGAAGAAAGGCAAGTACCGGCCATCGAAGCGGTCGGTTTCGGCAAAGGCTCTCTAGCCGAAAGAATCGCACCCTCTGCATCGATAGATATATTGGGGGAGTTGTCAGTTAACGAATGGAACGGTATCCGCAAACCCCAAATCATCATTCACGACTTACGGGTACCCGATCCACAAGTATTTGATTGGAGAGGAATTCGCAGCACAGATTCCCGATGGGCAGAATTGTTTGCGGAAGGGGCTGCGGAACCCGATCACGGTTCTTACCAACGGAATAAGGCTGTTGTTATATTTGATGAGGAAGAGCTTGCCGGACTCCCCCCGGAATGGAAATCCGGAAGCAGCATTTGGTGCTTTAAAGACACGGGTCAATGGATTGATATACATAATGATCTGAAGCATTCGTATTCTGAGATTACGGACTTGATTCTTTATTCTATGCCTCCGGGGCAGAACCAGCTGGAGCTGGCGCTGCGCGAAGCAGCAGGGGTACAGAGGGTATACAGCGTATTTCAGGAACCGTCCCCCGGAAGGAGAACGATACCGGGAAGGGAGCAGTTTAAGCAGGTGTATGCAGTGCTAATGCAGCGTGCAAAGTCACCGGTCGAAGAAAATGTTTTGGTGGATTATATTAGCAGAAGGTCTGGGTTGCCGCGAAGCACAATACAGTTTATTATGAAAGTATTTGAAGAATTGAGCTTTGTTGAACGCGACGGAACCGGATACCGGTGCGTAGCTTCTCCGGCCAAGAGAGAACTGTCATCCTCCAGGCTCTACAGCAATTATATAGACCGGCAGCGGATTGAGGAAATGCTGATGTATTCCTCCGCGAAGGAATTGAGCCGTTGGATTGTTTCACGATTGCCGCAACAAAAATCAAATAATAGATAACGGAGGAACAATATGGATTTCAAGCAGCATATTCGGGTCATTCCCGATTTCCCTCAGCCGGGCATTCGCTTCAAGGATATTACAACATTGCTCAAGAACGGGCCGGCTTACAAAGAGGCGATCGATGCATTGAAAGAAAAGGTTAGCCGCTACGAGATTGATTATGTAGCCGGCCCCGAGGCGAGAGGTTTTGTTATAGGTGCGCCGTTGGCCTATGCTTTGGGGGTTGGTTTTGTGCCTATCCGCAAGAGCGGCAAACTGCCCGGAGACTGTATTGAAGCCAGCTATGCGCTGGAATACGGCAAAGACAAGCTGGCTATGCATCGAGATGCCATACAGCCCGGCAGCAAGGTGTTGATTGCTGACGATTTGCTGGCTACCGGCGGAACGTTATCTACTACCATAGATTTAATTCAGCAATTAGGTGGAGAAATCGTGGCAGGGGCCTTCCTAATCGAGCTTACTTATTTGAATGGAAGAGAGAAGCTGGGAGATCTGGAAGTCATTTCACTTGTCCAATATTAGTTTTCCCGGGAAACCGCAACGGACAATTAACTTCGAAGAAGATAGTTTTTCCAGCACACCAAAAAGGCTGATCCTATTCAGTGAGAATAGAATCAGCCTTAAAGTGATGCCAAGCTAGTTCAATACTTGCTCCCAATCGATCGTTCCGTTGCGTATCTGTTCGCGAAGCTCTTTATTGATAATATCGTTGGGGCGACCGCCGTTAGGCCAATCGGTATCGTGACCTTTCCACTCTGGACGATCCATGGATAAAATAAATGCCGCCAAGTTGGATACCTCCTGATCGGACAGCGTTCCTCCCTGGCCTTTGGGCATCGTGTTCATAATATAGCCGGCCAGCTTCGTCATTCTCGATAATCCGGCGCCGTCATTGAACGAATTGTCTCCCCACAGAGCGGGTCCCGTACTGGAGCCTGTTCCCGAACCATCGGCACCGTGACAAGCGAGACAGGATTGCTTGTATAGCTTCTCCCCGTCCTCGAGATTAGGAATAGGAAGATTATCGGTCGAGTTCTGCATCCTCCAGGGCAGGTCCGCTCCAACCGGTATGCCTTCGGAGATGTAGGTCAAATACGCCATCATGGCACGCATTTCTTTACTGTCATAAGGAAGCTCCTTGCCGTTCATGCTTCGCACCATACAGCCGTTAATCCGGTCCTCCAGTGTAAAGACAACCCCTTCCCGCGGCCTGTACTGCGGAAATGCGGTGGTTACCCCGACAAACGGCGAGCTGTTAATGTCAAGACCTCCGCCGGCATGGCAGCTGATGCAGGATAACTTGTTGCCGACGTAATCGGGAAGCATCGTATCCGTTTCGCTAATCAACTGATGTCCATACTTAATGGCTTCTCCAACCGGTCCGTCCGGCACATCGTCGAGGCTGGGCGGGTTAAACGCGATTTCACGGGCCGAAGGCTCCGCATAGCGGGGGGCCGCTTCCTTCTGCGGAATGTTCATCTGCTCGGTAATTTTGTATCCTACCAGAAAAGCTCCTAACAGGAAAAAACCAATTATAATTGCTACATTTGTTTTCATCCTTCTCTCCCCTTTATCCTGTTGTATAGTACTCTTACTATAATGGAACGCTGTTGTTTGAACTGTGAGAAAAATCACATTGTGTGCTGAAATGGGAACATGATTCTTCCATTTTCATGAATTTTTCAATATTTGCCACTGCCCGGTAACCTGATCATCAGAAATGGTATAATAGTATTAACGAGAATAGTTATGACAGACTGCGTCTTAGAGATTGAAAATGGTATTGTTGACGGGGATGAGGGGATAAAACGAGATGAACATATTGTGGGTCGAAGATGAAGTTAAAATGATCGAAAGAGTTGTTCCTTTCTTGAACCAGGAGGGGTGCCGGGTCACCCATGCGATAAGTGCAGAGGCGGCATTAGAACTGCTTCGCAAACAATTGTATGACCTGCTCTTGATCGACTGGATGCTGCCGGGACTATCCGGAACGGATTTGTGCAGGGAAGTTCAACGAGAACGCAAAGTTCCGGTTATTATGCTGACGGCCAAAACGGATGAGTGGGATAAAGTGATTGCGCTTGAGATCGGGGCCGATGATTATATCACCAAGCCGTTTGGAATGAGAGAACTGCTGGCCAGGATCAAAGCGGTTCTGCGGAGAACCGGCTCTGCCGGCGTTGCGGAAGACAAGGTATTGCGGAGCGGATCACTGACGATCGATCCTCTTCGGCATGAAGTGAAGAAGAATGACAAATTAATCTCGCTGACACCTACCGAATTTGAACTCCTGGTCACTTTAGCCGAACAGCCCGGCCGGGTTTTCAGCCGTCTGCAATTGATCGATCAAACGTTGGGTGAGGTATACTATGGTTACGAACGGACTATTGATTCTCACATCCGCAATCTTCGCCGTAAAATTGAAGATGATCCTGCCCAACCGCAATATATAGTTACCGTTTATGGGGTCGGCTACAAGTTTGGCGGAGGAGCTTGCCCGTGATGCCGCAGAGGAATATAAATAGAAAAAGTTTCGTACTACGAAATAGAGGCTCCCTTCTGACAGCGATGATCCTGGCGGCTTTCTGTGCTTTGAGCCTCTACGCCGTGACCGCCTGGATCCAGATCAAAACAGAGGATCCATATAAACGGCAGCAAACGGTACAGACAAGCACGTACCTTAGTTCGCTCTACGAGCTGTTTGGGGATTGGGATCAGGTGATAGCAAAGCTGGAAACAGCACGACAGGAGAAACTGCCAACTCCTTTGAATGAAACAACTGGGAATCTACAGATATGGTCTGCTGATAACGAATTAGTTTGGCCTGTCGAGTCATCGAATTCGGACAGTATTTTGAACGAACGACAAATTTTACTGTTAGACCGGGAAGTGATCGGTTATTATCAAATATCTTTTCCGGCTGAAATCGCCGGGAGTCCTCATCTAGTCTATATTCCCCTTATTTTCGGCCTGTTGATTTTCGTGGTCAGCTACCTGATGCTGCGAAAAAAAGATGAGGCCCAAGCTCAATTACTCCACCGTCTATCCGATCAATTGACACCGTTGGCTCAAACGCACCCGGAACACGTGACAAGCCAGACCCGTAATTCCGGGAAAATCACAATGCAAATGATAGATGCTGAGATCGCCAAAATCTCGCAGCGGCTGTATCGTCTGGAGACGATCCGCAAATCGATGGTCGCGGATATTGCCCATGAATTGCGAACACCTTTATCTGTGATGCGAACGCAATTAGACCATAGTTTAACCCAGCAAATCCCTCTGGATATGACGCAGGCAGCTTTGCTGCAGGATGAAATCTATCGCATGAGCAAGCTGCTGTCCGACCTGCAACAGCTGGCTCTGGCGGAATCCGGCCATCTGCCGCTTTATCCGACCTGGTTTTCGCTGCGAAATATGATTCATGAGCTTATCGAATTATTCGCCATTGACGCAGAAGAAACAGGCGGGATCAAGATTGGCCTGCAGGGGGAAGGCAGCTTTCGCATCTATGCCGATGAAACTCGCTTCAGACAAATTTTGATCAATTTGATCGGCAATGCATTAAGGTATGCGCGCTCTTCGGTACTGATCCGAGTATCCTTCGATGCATCGATGTGTACGATTACTGTAACAGACGATGGGATGGGCATGGAGGAGGAAGAACTCCCGCACGTATTTGAACGCTTTTATCGGGGAACGATGAAACGCCGTGAAGCGTCGAACGGGTCGTCAACCGGGCTTGGACTAGGGCTTCCGATCGTTAAGCAGCTTGTCGAGCTGCATAAAGGAACCATTACCGTCACGAGCAAATGGAATATCGGAACGACTTTTCGAATCCAAATTCCTATCTTCCATGACCCTGAAGCATGAGACTGCGATCTGCACAACATCTTCATATTTCCTCCATCACTCTTTCATAATGGTTTGTTACATTATGACTTACATTGCAATAAAGAGGTGTGAAGATGATTCAAGCAAACCGACTCACAAAAACATTCGGCTCCGGCGGTTCGATGGTACGAGCCCTTAAAGAAGTGGATCTATCGATCGCCAGAGGGGAAATGATCAGCATTGTCGGACCGTCCGGCTGCGGTAAAACGACCCTGCTCCATGTCCTCTCCGGGATAGAGCTTCCGACAGAAGGAACCGTCCTTATCGACGGATTTGATCTGTATGGAGCAGCAGAAAAAGCTCGCTCCGCTTTCCGTCTGAACAAGACCGGATTCGTGTTTCAATCCTTTCACTTAATTCCTGTATTGAACGCATTGGAGAATGTGGCGCTCCCGCTGATCGGACAGGGAATGCCGACAAAGAAAGCGAACGATAAAGCAAAAATCGCCCTTACCCAAGTCGGTCTCGGCGACAAGTTAAACGTTCGCCCAACCGAATTGTCAGGAGGGCAAAACCAGCGAATTGCCATTGCTCGTGCCATCGTTTCCGACCCGGTTGTCCTCTGGGCCGATGAACCAACCGGTGCGCTCGACAGCCAGACCTCCGAACAAATTGTCGGGCTGCTGCGGCACATTAACGAAACGATGGGTACCACAATCGTCATGGTCACCCATGATAAAAGCATCGCTGCCCAATCGGACCGGACGATCCGGATGGAAAACGGACGCATCATCGACCACGGGGAAGCGGGGGCGGAACGATGAGAAGCATGCTGACTCCTTCCCTCGTGTGGCGTATGGCGTGGCGGAACCTGTGGACTCAGCCCCGCCAAACGCTGCTGACCGTGCTGGGCGGCTGCATCGGAGCTGCATTGATCATGGCAGCCGTTGTCTTTTTTCAATCGTTTGATGAAAGTGGAAACCGCTGGCTGAAACAGCATTATGGTCCGATTGATTGGGAATTGAAGCCTCCGGCAGGAACCCGACATTTCACGCAAGAGGAAGTGCAGGCGATCGCCGAACGGTTACAGCCATACAATGTACAGCTGCTGCCTGCTGCTATTTTTGAAACAAGCGTCAGCAAAGTCGACGGTCAGTTGCAGCCCGTGCAAACAGGTTTACGCTACTTGGCCATAGGAGTTGACTTTGCTCAAGCCGCTGAATTTGATCCCGATCATCCGCTTTGGGAGCTGTCTTTGTCTGCCGATCAAGTTATACTATCCGAAGCGATTGCGAAGCCACTCGGTCTCGTCGAGGGCGATACGGTGGCGATCCCTGATAAACGTGGAAACTCTAAGCTTTTTCAAGTGAAGAAAATCGTCAAAGAAGAAGGCATAACCGGTTATAGGGGCCTATTCGCTGCCGAAGGAACCCTCATTATGGGAATCCGCCAGGCCCGAAATTTAAGCGCAGCTCCTGACGGAGCCTTCACCTCTATCCTGGCTGGCCGGGAAGATTATACATTAGCAGAACAATCGGCTGTACGCTTTCCGACCCCGCTGCCGTTGTTCGATCTGCATGAGCAGAAAGTAGCGGATGAAAACCAGGTAAACAAAATGAAACAGCGGCATGGGGCTATTTTTATCATTTGCAGCCTAACCGCTATTTTGGCCGGAGCCTTGCTGATGATCCAAATTCTGCAGATGCTGGTCTATTCACGCAAGGAATCCTTAGCTCTGCTGCGTGCGCTCGGCTTTCAAAACAGACAAGTAAGAGCCATTTTTTTCATCGAAACGACATTAATCAACTTATTAAGTACGGGCGTAGGTATTGTGCTGGGAATACCGCTGGGCTTCGGCGTCATTCGTCTGTTTGAATGGTTTAATCAGGACCTGCTCTACGCCTATGGTGCAAACTCAATTCCTATTATGCCTTATGTATCTTTGGGCGGTATCGCCCTGTCTTGCGCTGCGGTTCTCGGGTTATTAACAGTTATCTCATTCGTCGCTTGTTACCGGATGGGCAAAATGAACATCGTGCTTGCTTTGCGGGGAGATCAAGATCCGGAGAAAACAGGCGGCGGACAGTGGATTCGCAAGGGGCTGCGGATCGTGCTGACGGTTTGTGCTGCGATTATTGTATTCAGCCACTTTATTCAATTTTTCAGCGGGAAAAGTTTGGAGATCATGACTACCAATACAGGATTTGTACCGCACCGATCGTTGTCTGTCTTAGCGCTATGGTTTGGGGCTTCAGTATCGATGCTGTATTTGGTCGTTCAGGGTCTGCCCTACATCCAAAAAGGGCTAAAACCGCTTTTATCCCGGATCGGTATAGGAGATGCAGCTCAACTATTGGCGTTCCGTTATCCGGCAGGAAATTATCGGCGCACGTTCATTGTCACGCTGTTATTTAGCTGCTGTTTCATGATCCTAGTACTAATCTTGATCGTCACCCAGCATAACTATCGGGATATCAGCCAGAAATCGTATTCGATTCTCGGTTATCCTGCTTATATCAAGTACTATAGTGAGCAGGAGAAGCAGCAGATCTTAGCTGGTTTACAGCAGGATCCCGAATTGGCAGAGGCCGCTCAAAATCCGCCGGTGATGGAACCTTATATGCTTGGATTCGAGCCGAACGATGTCTTTCTGGATTTACAGCAGTTGAATTTGACGGTGCCGAGCGAGGCCTTTCTCGCGCATGGGGCGCCCAAGCTGTCACAGCGTTCCCCGGCATTCGCTTCTGATGAAGAAGCCTGGGCGGCTGTGCTAAATAACCCCCATGCCGTGATTCTGGATCATAAATACAGCTACGAGATGAGTACCGCCCTCTCAAGGAAGTTGAACGTGGGCGATCATCTGACGCTTAACGTGTACAATAAACCGGCAGAACCTAACACTCCTGATTTCGGAAAGCCTCGAAAAGTTGTCGATACGATCGACATCGACATTATTGGCTTCGCCGATACTTCTACGGGGATGGAATTTTATAATGTCATGTTTGTCCATCCGCAAATTTACGACCAATTGAAAGAGCATGGATATCGTTGGGAGTATTTAAAGGAATCAGGGTATGTTCTGTTGTCTTTGCCCTCTAACGATCTTCGCGATCTGCGCAAAATCGAACAGCGCCTCGCCGCACAAGGGATCAAAGGCTTCTATTCGCCTGGGATTTCCAAGGCCGGAGAAGACATGAATATGATCCAAATGCTGTGGATTTTCATCGGATTTATGACCCTGGTGACTTTGAATATCGGTTTAGCCGGATTAGCCATCCTTCAATATCGCGCAGTTCAGGAGCGAGCCAAAACCATGGCGATGATGCGCTGTATCGGGCTCAGCATCCGAGTGATTCGACAAATGCTGCTGCTGGAAGGAACAACGATCAGCTGGCTGGGTCTCTTGAATGGCTGCCTGTTCGGCTCCATTGGCGGTTATACGATCGTAAGATTGGCCGAATTGACTAAGCCGCCTACCTCGCCGGCCCTGTCATTTGATTATCCATGGGAGATCATCCTGCCCATTATCGGCACTTTAATGCTGATCGCTCTTCTGCTGAATCTGGCTCCTTCACGAAAAATCACACGCTTGTCTCCGGGGGATGCCATTCGTTCGGCGAGCGATTAACGGTCACTGTACCGGGATGATCAAGTGATTCCTCGCCGGTTTTGGAGAAGAAGCCAACGAAAAAAGAAAAACGGACAGGAGCCGCGTGCCCCTGTCCGTTCATTTAATATAGCTTTGCTTAGGTGATTTATATTACTTTTCCTGGTCGTTAGACAGCTTCAGAACTTCCAGCAAGCGGAGGAACAAGCTTAGCAGTATGGCCACGATAGTAGCAAGCGCCATGCCCTTCAGCTCGAAATTCCCCCAGCGGAAGGCCGCTCCGCTGATTCCGATAACGAGAACGATTGTGGTCAGAATCAGATTGGCCGGCTTCGAATAATCGACCTTGGACTCGACCAGCATCCGGATACCCGATGCGCCGATAACTCCGAACAGCAGCAGGGAAATGCCGCCCATGACCGGTTCGGGGATGGTCATGATCAGTGTGGACAGCTTGCCCGAGAAGGACAGGATGATGGCGAATACCGCCGCACCGCCGATGACGAATACGGAATAGACGCGGGTCAGGGCGAGAACGCCGATATTTTCCCCATACGTCGTATTCGGGGTAGACCCCACGAAACCGGAAATGATGGTGGAAATGCCGTTGCCGAGCAGAGACCGGTCAAGTCCCGGATCCTTCGTCAAATCTTTGCCTACGATGTTGCCGGTAACAATCAAGTGACCGATGTGCTCGGCGATAACGACCAGCGATACGGGCAGGATAACCGCTATGCTGGCCCAATCCCACTTGGGGGTATAAAATGTAGGCGCAGCAATCAAGCTTGCCTCATGAACTTTAGCGAAATCGACAAGGCCTAGCCGGTAGGCTACGATATAGCCGACGACGATTCCGATCAGAATCGGAATAATCTTCAGGAAGCCGCGAAAGAGAACGTTGCCGAGCACGGCGACCAGCAGCGTCACCATTGAAGCGGTAACCACCTTGGGATCGATGCTCCATGCGGATGATGGAATATCCTCGGGCTTGATCAACCCGGCCATCCGGGCGGCTGTCGGAACAAGCTCCAGACCGATAACGGCCACAATCGCACCCATTGCGGCAGGGGGGAAGACCACATCGATCCAGCCGGTACCGACCTTGCGAATGAGAAGGGCGACAAGCGAGAAGATGACTCCGGTGATAATGAAGCCCCCCAGCGCCATTTCGTAAGACCCGTTGTTCAGAACTACGAATACAGGGGACAGGAAAGCAAAGCTGGAGCCCAGATAGGCTGGAATTTGTCCCTTGCAAATGAACAGATACAGCAGAGTGCCTATTCCGTTCATCAATAGAATGGTAGCCGGATCGACCTTGAACAGGATCGGCACGAGCACCGTAGAGCCGAACATAGCAAACAGATGCTGAAGGCTCAGGGGAATGCTTTTCAACAGAGGCGGACGCTCGTCCACCCGGATCATGTGCTGCTGCAAGAAACTTCCTCCTTGTTTATATAATCTTTTTCGTTTACTAAAAAAGCCCATCGACAATATTATCAGAAAGAAGTCGGAAAGACATCAGTTTTTTTGGCCGGTATAATCCCGCTTATGTTTCTTGCTGACCGGCCCACTTCATAGCATTGGCGATAAGGCGGCCCATCGTCGGATGAGCCCATGTCTCCGCAGTATGGCCGGGGGTCAGGACACAGACCTTGCCTTGTCCGTGGCGATGAGCCCAGGCGGCGGGAGCCGCTTCCCCTTCCTCTGAGATAAGCTCCGCCAAAATCAGGGGATCTCCATCCATATCGATAAAATATTGCTCGTCATTTATCTCCCAATCACTGACTCCGGCCGTTACCGGATGGTTAGCGGATGGAGAGGATTTGACGAGCAGCTTGCGGGTACCCGGCGGATGATGAGTAAACGTCCCCTTGACCAGCTTGCGGTACGTTCCCTCCTTCGGATATTGAGCCAGCCCGGAATGGATGGCAATCAAGCCTCCGCCTGCCGCAACGTAATCGGCAAGCTCCTGCTGGCGTTCTTCCGGACACCAGAGCTTGTCCGTCCGCACGCCGTTCTCCACGAGCAGGGCATCGCGGCCAATCACAATTCCGTCATAAGATTTGAGACGGTCCCACGGGAACTCCTCCGCCCGAGTCAAAATTTCCAAATCATATTCGATAGAACGGGATATAGCCTCAAGACTGTGACGCGATCGTTCTGCAGGATGATAACGGTCTTCCAGAAGAGCCAACCATTTGACCATAAAACAACCTTCCTTCCTAAATATCATTTGAAAGCCCGTTGCTGCTTACGTTGATTTCTGATCAAAGCAAGCAAAGGGATTTTTTGTACATTTTATCCCGATGTTTGTATTATCGGGTTAAGCCCCCCACCTCTATAGGTGGGCTCTAAATCAGGTGGAGTAGAGTCTCCATCTGATTACTCGATGTTCAGCTAAGCTGAACGAGTTCACTGCCGAAGATAAGCCGTTTTTCCAATGACTCCCACCCATAATACTACAAATTATAGATGGCGGGAACCCAATTCAGATTCGCCCAACGGGGAGTCTGCGGTACGCTTTGGGAATGGCTCGACATGAAAAACGGGACGATTCGACACGTTTCTTGACGGGATGCCCTGTTGAGGTTCATAATGAATAAAAATGATCAAACGGAAAGGATTTAGGAATGGGGATCGAGCTGTTACTTGAGAAGGCATCAACCTATTTAAAAGAGAACGACCTGAACAAGATACAAGAGGCCTATCTGTTTGCCGAACAGGCTCATCACGGTCAGGTAAGAAAATCGGGAGAGCCTTATATTCTGCATCCGGTCGCAGTAGCCGAAATAGTGGTTAAAATGCAGATGGATGCCACCTCGATCATCGCTGCTCTGCTGCATGACGTTGTGGAAGATACCAGCGTTTCTTTAGACATGCTGCGCGAACGGTTCGGGGATACCTGCGCGATGCTGGTGGACGGCTTGACGAAGCTGGAGAAAATCCAATTTAAATCGAAGCAGGAGCAGCAGAATGAGAATTATCGGAAGATGTTCGTCGCGATGGCTCAGGATATTCGGGTCATTCTTATCAAACTGGCGGACAGGCTTCATAACATGCGGACTCTTAAGTTTCAATCGGAAGAAGCCCAGCGCCGGATTGCCGATGAGACTCTGGAAATTTTCTGCCCGATTGCCCACCGGTTAGGGATATCTGCGATCAAATGGGAGATGGAGGATATCGCTCTCCGTTATCTAAATCCTCAGCAGTACTACCGGATTGCAAATCTGATGCAGAAGAAGAGAACCGAGCGGGAGCAATATATTCAGGATGTTATTGTGAAAATAAAGGAAAAAGTGTCCGAAATGGGGATCGAAAGCGACATATCGGGCCGGCCCAAGCATATCTATAGCATTTATAAGAAGATGACCTCGAGAGGCAAGCAGTTCAATGAAATTTATGATCTGCTGGCCATTCGGGTGATTGTGGACAATATCAAGGACTGCTACGCCACCCTCGGGATTATTCATACTTTATGGAAGCCTATGCCCGGCAGGTTTAAAGACTACATTGCCATGCCCAAGGCCAACATGTACCAATCCCTGCATACGACCGTGATCGGACCCAAGGGGGAGCCGCTGGAAGTGCAGATTCGGACCTGGGAAATGCACCGCACATCCGAATATGGTATCGCCGCCCACTGGGCGTATAAGGAAGGCTCGGCGGTTCCGTCCGGCAGCTTCAGCAAGAAGATGAACTGGTTCCGTGAAATTCTCGAGCTGCAGAACGAAACGCGGGATGCTTCGGAGTTCATGGAGTCGTTGAAGATGGACTTCTTTACCGACCTTGTCTTCGTGTTCACGCCCAAGGGTGAGGTCATTGAGCTTCCGGCGGGCTCGGTACCGCTTGACTTCGCGTACAGAATTCATACGGAGGTCGGGAACCGGACGATCGGGGCCAAGATCAACGGACGGATCGTCCCGCTGGATTACAAGCTGAACAACGGCGATATCGTTGAAATTCTGACCTCCAAGCATTCGTACGGCCCCAGCCAGGATTGGCTCAAGATTGCTCAATCCTCTCATACGAAGAGCAAGATCAAGCAGTGGTTCAAGAAGGAGAAGCGGGAAGAGAACATCATTAAAGGCCGGGAAGCCATCGAACGGGAGTTAAAGCGCCTGGCCATCGATCCGGCCCAATGGATGACGGATGACAAGCTGCAGGAGGTCGCATCCAAGTTTAATTTTAACGATATAGAGGATATGCTGTCCGCGATCGGCTTCGGGGGAATTACCGCCGCGCAGATCGTTACCCGGCTGACGGAGAAGCTTCGCAAGGAAGAGATCCCTCCGCTGCAGCTGACTAACGAAGTCAAGGAAGTGAAGTCCGCACCGGAGAAGAAGAGCCGTCCCACCCACGGAGTCCGGGTCAAGGGAGTGGACAACCTGCTGGTCCGCTTCGCCCGCTGCTGCAATCCCGTTCCGGGAGACGATATCGTCGGCTATATTACGCGCGGCCGCGGAGTGTCGGTGCATCGTTCGGACTGCAGCAATATTCCGGCACCGGACGGTGAGGAAGGCAACCGGATTATTGAGATTGAATGGGCGGATTCGATAGAAGCGAATTACAGTGTCGAAATCGAGATAACAGGACATGACCGGCCGGGCTTGCTCAATGAAGTGCTGCAGGCCGTGTCGGAGAGCAAGACGATGATGTCCGCCGTCTCCGGCCGTTCGGACAAGAACAAGATGGCGTTGATTCATATGACGATCCTGATCCGCAATATCGATCATCTCCATTCTGTCGTCGAGAAGATTAAACGAATTCAGGACGTCTATTCCGTGCAAAGAATCATGCAGTCATAAGACGGTATTGACTGGAAACGAGGGATAGGGTTGAGGATTGTAGTACAACGCAGTAAAGAAGCGAGTGTGACCATTAACGGAAGCCTGACGGGGAGCATCGAGCAGGGGCTCGTGCTGCTGGTCGGGGTCACCCACGAGGATACGGAAGAGGATGCCCGCTACTTGGCGGATAAAGTGGCCGGTTTGAGAATATTTGAGGATGACGGCGGCAAGATGAACCTGTCTGTTCAAGAGATAGGGGGTCAAATCTTGTCGGTTTCGCAATTTACTCTATATGGAGATTGCCGCAAGGGCAAGCGGCCCAATTTCATGGCGGCGGCGAGGCCGGAACTGGCAGAACCGCTGTACCACCGGTTTAACGAGCTGTTGAGAGAACGGGGACTAACCGTTGCGACTGGGCGGTTCGGCGAAATGATGGATGTTCGGCTGGTGAATTGGGGGCCGGTTACTCTTATTCTGGAGAGCAAATAACGAGAACAAGGTTCGATTGCCGTGCGCAGACGGGCCTCGGTCAGGCTAAAGTTCGGGACAAGCAGAAGGTGTATAGTCAGGGGAAGAGGCTCCTCTTTTTGGCAGATTATTAGTTTCCGCGGAGGGAAATAATAGCCACTAGACACCTTGGCATAAAGGAGATGTAGACGTGCACCGATCCGTCAAGGAGGAAACCGTCCTGCTTTCCCAGCAAATTTCTGCTCCGGCCTCTTACCATGAAGCGATCGCTTCCCTGACCCTGGACGGGTCAACGGAGGGCAAGCACAGCTTCGAATCCGAACGGGACGCGATGAAGAGAGTTCCGCGCAAAATCATTCGCTAACGATTATAATGAGATAACATAATAGCCACGGACGGACACTCAGTCTGTCCTTTTTTTGTCTCTGGGAGGAAGGATTCAATTAATATAGACGGAGGATGCATGAAGGAATCCGCGGGTTCCTACGGCCGCACTAAATCTGCCGGAAATGTTTTATTCGGCGGGCATCTTATGTTACACTCTACAATAGGCTAATCATGCTTACGGAAATACACCTCGGAGGTGCGCACTTGTTAAATATTGCGATTCATCGGATTGGATTCGATGATTTTTCGACTGAAATTTATCATATTACCCGCTTGTTTTTTGAACAGCCCAATGTTCAGTGGGAGACGCAGGAGAAGGATGCGGAGTGGCAAGCGGTCATAGAAATGCGGAAGAAGGAAGACACCCGTGATATCTATGTGAAGACGGATTTATCGGCGGCAGATGGGGGAGAAGCTTGGTCACATGAGCATACGATGCCCATTCCCGATTCCGGAGAGCGAGGGATAGTGAAGCGGGCGATTCTCTATTCCCTGCTTCAGGTGCTGCAGGATGCCACCGGGCTGGAGCAGCCATGGGGAATTCTCACGGGGGTCCGCCCGACCAAATTAATGCACAACATGATGAATAAACAGGATATAGAAACCTGTAAGCAAATATTGAGAGAGCAGTATTTGATCACCGAACCCAAGGTGAAGCTGCTTGCGGATGTGGCAGAGCGGCAGCTGAAGGTCATTCCCGATCTGTTCCGGCTGGATAAAGAGATAAGTATCTACATAGGAATACCGTTCTGTCCCACCAAATGTGCCTATTGTACGTTTCCGGCTTATGATATTCGGGGAAACAACGGGTCTGTTCAAGGTTTTCTGGAAGGACTGCATTATGAAATCCGCGAGATGGGCCGGTGGCTTCAGCAAGCCGGTCTGGGCATTACGACGATTTATTGGGGCGGCGGAACACCGACGAGCATCGAGGCGGATGAGATGGACGCCTTGTTCCAGACGATTCAACAATCATTCCCCGGATTGGACAAGGTTCGGGAGCTGACGGTTGAAGCCGGACGTCCGGATACGATTACCCCGGAGAAGATTGAGGTCTTGCAAAAGTGGAAGGTGGACCGGATCAGCATTAACCCGCAGAGCTTCACGCAATCGACGCTGGATACCATCGGACGCCACCATACGGTAACCGAAACATTGGAGAAATTTAAGCTGGCCCGTCAAATGGGCATGAATAATATCAATATGGACTTGATTATCGGCCTGCCTAATGAAGGGATAGAGCAGTTTCAGCAAACGCTGGACGAAACCGCCAAGCTGATGCCCGAATCGCTGACGGTCCATACCCTTTCCTTTAAGCGGGCATCCAAAATGACCAAAAACCGCAGTGACTATGAAGTAGCTGAACGGGATGAAATCGCCGAAATGATGCAGATGGCTGCGGATTGGACCGAGCGGAACGGTTACCAGCCCTACTATCTGTATCGCCAGAAAAATATATTGGGCAATTTGGAAAATGTCGGTTACTCCCTGGAAGGAAGGGAAAGCCTGTATAACATTGTGATGATGGAAGAACGGCAAACGATTCTCGGACTTGGCTGCGGTGCGGTAAGCAAAATCGTTTACCCGGGAACGGAAGAGGATACCCAGCAGAAGATTGAACGTTTTCCCAACCCGAAAGAGCCTGCCGCTTACATTCAAAATTACAAGGAATACGTGGACAAAAAAATAAAGCTGCTGAATCAGGCGTACTTGTCCGAAGCGGGAATTTGACATTCGTTCATCCTTAATAGATTAATATATGGGGGGTCTACAGTGAAGAATAAATGGATTTTACTGATGGCCACTGCTATTATCCTGCTTGCGGCGGGAAGCAGCTGGATTTATTATATGGAAAAGTACGGCGGCGGTATCCGCTTTACGGCAGGGAACAAGCCGCAGGAGCTGGAGAAGGTGGAGGTTGTTGCACAGCCTGCGGATGATTATGACGTGATCGTGGTGGGAACCGATCCGGAAGGAATCGCGGCGGCGGTTTCCGCTTCCCGCAATGGGCTGCGAACGCTTATGGTGGACGGTCATGACCGCGAAATACTGGGCGGTTTGATGACCCTTGGCTGGCTCAATAGTATTGATATGAATTATGACGTGGAGAATAAATCGATCGTCCCCGGTGCCAAGATGCCGGTTCTGAACAAAGGGATTTTCTCGGAATGGTATGAGAAGGTCGAGGGGGATTCGTTCGACGTCACTACGGCGGCTAACGCTTTTAATAAAATAGTTCAGGGAGAGAAGAACCTCGATGTGCATCTGAAGGCGCGGGCGATTGAACCGATTCTCGCCAAAGGCCAAGAGGATCACATGGTTGTAGAGGGGATATCGCTTACGCGTGAGGACGGAACCGTCCAGCAAATTAAGGCCAGAGCGGTCATCGATGCGACTCAGGATGGCGATTTTGCCGCTGCCGCGGGAGTTCCGTTCACGATTGGCCGGGAAGATTTGGGCGATATGAAGTCCAAGATGGCCGTTACTCTCGTCTTCCGTCTGGGGAATGTGGACGATGAGGTTTGGAAGCAGGTCCGCAAACGGCTCAGCAATGACAACGATCCAAATACCGGTGCTACGGATATGTCGGCCTGGGGCTATGTCGAGATGCAGAAGTACCCGGCAGTCAATAAAGAACGGATGAAGATGCGCGGATTAAATATAGGCCGCCAGAACGACGGCACTATACTGATTAATGCTCTGCAAATTTTCGGGGTGGATCCGTTCGATCCCAAATCGCGGGAAGAAGCCTTCGTATTGGCCAAGGAAGAAATTCCGCATGTAGTGGAGCATATGAAGGAGCTGTATCCGGAATTTGCCAATGTAGAATTTCTCGATACCGCGCCGGAGCTTTATGTGAGAGAAAGCCGGCACATGAAAGGAATGTACCGGCTGACGATACTGGACTTGCTGGAAAACCGCGATCATTGGGACCGCATTGCTTTCGGTTCCTATGCCGTTGATATTCAGCGCACAAGTCCGGCGGATGACGGTGCGGTCGTTCTTGATCCGCCGAAATACGCCATTCCTTTCCGCAGCATTGTTCCCCAGAAGGTAGATAATCTGCTGGTGGTTGGCCGTTCCGCAAGCTTCGATACGCTTCCGCATGGAAGCGCCCGGGTCATTCCGACCGGGATGGCAACCGGTGAAGCGGCCGGGGCAGCCGTCAAAATTGCCATGGATGGAGAGATGACCTTCCGGGAGCTGGCTGAATCCAAGGAAGAGATCAAGAAGCTTCAGGATCTCATCAACAGCAAGGGGATGGATGTCAAGCCATATACTCCGAAGGTACATCCTTACATGGAGCATCCTGCCTATCCGGGATTGAAGGTAGCTGTCTATCTGGGTATTGCCAACGGGGGCTACAATAACGATTTCCGTCTCGATGACACATCCAATCCGCAGAGATTGGTTAATCAATGGAATATAGCCAAGCGGGTATATCCGAATTCGTTCAAAGGAGATGCATCTGCTGCTATCGCAGGTATGGAAGAAGCAGCCAAGCAGCCGTTAACTCTGGAGCAAGCTTGCTATACGATAGCTAAAGCAGTGGAGCTGGATGTTCCGAAGGAGCAGGCTCAGAGCGAGCTGATCGACAAGGGGCTGCTGAAGCAGTCGACGATAGACATGATTAAGGATCAGGGACAATTGACCAATGGAGAGACGTTCATGATGCTTAAGGATACTCTGGAACGGATAGTCGGTGTGAAGTTTTAGAGCTCGAGGCATTATTCTTTGCTCAACGCGCGCCTATTCGGTGCGCGTTGAGGCGTTTCATCACAGCGATCTGTCTTCTAACAGGCATAGGTCCGATAGATGTAATCAAACTGTAATGTTAGGTTCATGCCTTTGTAATAATAAATGTCTATACTTAGAACTGACCCCTTTTGTAACATATATAACTAATTCAACCTGCAGCCGATGCCGCAGGTTCTTTTCTTTTTGGCCGGTTTTTCTATTCCGCAGTTTTCCACAGCTCAGGGGATTCGGAGTCTTCTAAGAAGGGTCATTTGTTCCAAGATGACACATCCGTTCTGGGATGACTTGACAATCCTAAGCCGGCGCATTACAATCAATACTAAATCTTACGACCCTCCGGTGATCGGCGCCTACCGCAACTAAGGACTTTATCACTGGAGAATATCGAAATCCGTTGAAGGGACCCAGTAATTCAACCCCACCTCTGCAGAGAGGGAAGCCGATGGCTGCAAGCTTCCTGAGGATGATTGAATGAATAACCTCCCGGAGGACGGGCCGTGACCCCCACAGCATGAAGATGCGGGTGGAAGTAGCGGCTTCGCGTAGTCGGGCGTTAACCGGAGAAGTGCGGAGCTTTCGTTCCTCTTACTTGACGGTAAGGGAAGAATGCCCCGAATGTGGGTGGTACCACGGGTGATTTGTATATAATCCCTCGTCCCTGGCTGTTATGGCCGGAGACGGGGGATTTTTTGTAAATATAAGAAAGTATAAGTTTTCATCTATACCTGTTCTTATATTTCATCGGTAAACGCGCCCGTCCTAAGGACGGCGATAGCCGTTTATCCTTGCGGAATGCCCGATGTGTCCCGATCCGCACTGCCCGAGTCTCTATATGAAATGCAGAAGGAGGAAGTGAAATGAGTTTTCAGAAGCCGAAAGGCACACAGGATTTGCTGCCCGGCATTGTGGAAAAGTGGCAGTACATCGAAGCGAAAGCAAGAGATTTGTGCCGCCGCTATCATTATAAAGAAATCCGCACGCCGATTTTCGAGCATACGGAGCTGTTTCAGCGCGGCGTTGGCGAGACGACCGATATCGTGGAGAAGGAGATGTATACTTTCCTCGACAAAGGCGGCCGTCATATAGCGCTTCGGCCCGAAGGAACGGCGGGCGTTGTGAGAGCCTACGCGGAGAACAAGCTCTACGCGGAACCAGACGTTACCAAGCTGTATTATATCGGGCCGATGTTCCGCTATGAGCAGCCGCAGGCGGGCCGTTACCGCCAGCTCCACCAGTTCGGCGTTGAAGCGTTCGGCTCGACCGATCCTGCCCTGGATGCGGAGGTCATCGCGCTGGGCTACAGCTTCTACAAGGAAGTTGGCATTCGCGACGTGACGGTTGAGATCAATTCCGTGGGTACCCCGGAAATTCGGGCCCGGTTCCGTCAGACGCTCCTGAACTTCCTTGAGCCGATGCGCAGCGAGCTGTGTAAAGACTGCCAGAACCGGATGGAGAAGAATCCCCTTCGCGTGCTGGACTGCAAAGTCGACCAGCATCGGTTCGCCGGGGCTCCCGAGCTGATCGATCACCTGGACGAGGAATGCGCGGCACACTTTGAGGCCGTCAAGCAGAGCCTGTCCGCCATGAATATTCCGTATCGGATCAACCCGCGGCTTGTCCGCGGCCTCGATTACTATACTCACACCGCTTTCGAGTATAAGGCGGAAGGCATCGGAGCCATCGATACGATCGGCGGGGGCGGACGCTATAACGGGCTCGTCGGAGAGATAGGCGGTCAGGATCAGCCGGGTGTCGGCCTCGGGCTAGGCCTTGAGAGAACTCTGCTCGTACTGGAATCCCAGCAGGCGGACGTTCCCGGCGCACAGCCGATCGACGTTTATCTGGTGCCGATGGGAGACCGGGCGGAGCGTGAAGCGGTGAAGCTGTTGTTCGAGCTTCGTTCGGCCGGGATAGCTGCCGAGAAGGATTATTTGCAGCGGAAGATGAAGGCGCAGTTGAAGGCGGCAGACCGCTCGCAGGCCCGCTATGTGGCGATTCTGGGCGAGGATGAGCTGGAGCAGGGCGTCATAGCTCTGAAGGAAATGGCTACGGGGGAACAGCAGTCCGTACCGCTTGGCGAGCTGCTGTCCTTCCTGAAATCGTCCCTCGGTTAAAAATTCGCATAGTTTGGCTGCGATAAACAGGAATACATTTAGGTTTCGAGTGAAGAGAAGAACGATGAAATCCCCATACTTTTAGAGGAGGAAAGAAAGATATGTCCATGTTAAAAACGCATCATTGTGGTCAGCTTGGCAAAGCTCACGTAGGAGAGACCGTTCAATTAAACGGATGGGTCCAAAGAAGACGGGACCTGGGCGGGGTATTGTTCATCGACCTTCGTGACCGGACAGGTATTGTGCAGATCGTGTTCAACCCGGACTTTTCCGGAGAAGCGCTGGAGATCGCAGACCGGGCGCGCAACGAGTATGTTCTGGCCGTTCGCGGCAAGGTGGTCGAACGGGCGGAAGAGACGAAGAACGCGAACCTGGCTACCGGTGAAATCGAGGTTCAGGTGTCGGAGATTGAAATTTTAAACGCGGCCAAGAATCCTCCGTTCTTCATCGAGGATGGTATCGAAATCGACGAGGCGCTGCGCTTGAAATATCGTTATCTCGACCTGCGCCGCCCGGAAATGCAGCGGACGCTCATGCTGCGCTCCAAAGCGGCCAAAATTTTCCGCGATTTCCTGGACGAGAAGGAATTCGTCGAAGTGGAAACGCCGATCTTAACAAGAAGCACGCCGGAAGGTGCGCGCGACTATCTCGTGCCGAGCCGCGTACATCCGGGAGAATTTTTCGCCTTGCCCCAATCTCCGCAGATTTTCAAGCAGCTGCTGATGGTCGGGGGGCTGGAGCGCTATTATCAAATCGCGCGATGCTTCCGGGATGAAGATCTGCGCGCGGACCGCCAGCCGGAATTTACCCAGGTGGACATCGAGACTTCCTTCCTGTCTCCGGAGCAGCTTCAGGAGATGATGGAGGAGCTGATGGCGAAGCTGTTTAAGGAAACTATCGGAGTAGACATTCCGCGTCCGTTCCAAAGATTGACTTATGCCGATGCTATGGGCAAATACGGTTCCGACAAGCCGGACCTGCGCTTCGGCCTGGAGCTGGTCGAGGTGTCCGATATTGTGGCGGGCAGCGGCGTCAAAGTGTTCTCGACGGTGGTCGGCAACGGCGGTCAGGTCAAGGCGCTGAATGCCAAAGGGTGCGCCTCCTGGAGCCGTAAAGAGCTGGACGATCTGCAGCCGTTCGCCGCACGTTACGGTGGCAAAGGGCTTGCCTGGATTCAGGTGAAGGACGGCGACTGGAAAGGACCGATCGTTAAATTTTTTACCGAGGAAGAGAAAGCGGCCCTCACTGAGCGTCTGCAGGTGGAAGAAGGAGACCTGCTCGTATTCTCGGCAGATAAGCCTAAGGTGGTTGCGGATGTGCTCGGCAATCTGCGCCTGAAGCTGGGCAAGGATTTGGGGCTCATTGATGAGAGCCAGTTCAAATTTGCCTGGATCGTCGATTTCCCATTGCTTGGCTACGACGAAGAAGAGAAGCGCTATGTCGCTGAGCATCACCCGTTCACACGGCCGAAGGAAGAGGATATTCATTACTTCGATACCGATCCGGGCAAAATTCGGGCACAGGCCTATGACCTGGTCTTGAACGGATACGAAGTAGGCGGCGGATCAATGAGGATCTACAAGCGCGATATCCAAGAGAAAATGTTCGCTGCTCTCGGCTTTTCCAAGGAAGAGGCTTGGGATAAGTTCGGCTATTTGCTGGAAGCCTTTGAGTACGGTACTCCACCGCACGGAGGAATTGCATTCGGGCTGGACCGTCTGGTTATGCTGTTGGCCGGACGCTCCAATCTTCGCGAAACGATTGCATTCCCTAAGACGGCAAGCGCCACTTGTCTGCTGATGGACGCTCCCGGAGAGGTGGACAGCCAGCAATTGGAGCAGCTCTCCATTCGAGTTGCGGTGAAGCAGCCTTCCTCCTCCCAATAAAACTGTCTGATTAAGCCTGTCAAAAGGAGGAAAAGCAATGCTGAATCAATTTTCGAGGACGGAGCTCGCCATTGGCCCGGAAGGGCTGGACGTGATGAAAAGAAGCACCGTAGCTGTGCTCGGCGTCGGCGGCGTCGGCTCTTTCGCGGTAGAAGCCTTGGCCCGCACCGGCGTTGGCCGCATCGTTATGATCGACAAGGATGTTGTCGATATAACGAATGTCAACCGGCAGCTGCATGCGCTGCTGTCGACCGTCGGCCGTCAGAAGACGGAGCTGATGAAGGAAAGAATCCGGGATATCAATCCGGATTGCGATGCCGTAGCGCTGCAGATGTTCTACACTGAGGAAACATACGAGAAGCTGTTCGAGTATCCGCTAGATTATGTCATTGACGCTTCCGATACGATCAGCTATAAGATTCATCTGATCAAGCAGTGCCTGCAGCGTAAAATCCCGCTTATTTCCAGTATGGGAGCGGCGAACAAAATGGATCCGACCCGCTTTCAGGTGGCGGACATCTCGAAGACAACGATGGACCCGATGGCCCGGGTCATTCGCCAGAAGCTGAGGAAAGAAGGGATTACCAAGGGGGTTAAGGTGGTCTTCTCCACCGAAGAACCGGTAAGGCCGAGGGAAGATGTTACGAAGCAGATCGTACCGGAGAATGCGCCCGAAATCCGCAAAGCTAAACAGCCGCCGGCCAGCAACGCGTTCGTTCCGCCGGTGGCGGGATTAATTATGGTAAGCGTGGCCGTGCGTGATCTGCTTAAGTCAGCCGGTCTTTGAGATTGCTGCAGGAGGGGAGAGCGACGCTCTGTGCTAAAGTTAAAGCGCCCCTCTTACCGGGCTTGGCCGCTCGGCTCGTTGGGCCCGAGCCGGGGGGACAGGGACGGTCACCGGCAAATAATATGGTATAATAGAGCATGTCGACCGGTAACCGGCGGCATGTTCTTTTTTCAACATTTAAGCGTATAAGTTTGACCTTATCCCTGTTCTTATATTTCATCGGTGCGCCTGTCCAAAGGTCGGTGACAGCCGTTTATCCTTGGTCGTGACAGCTTTTGGTAGGAAAACCTGCAACTTTGCATCTTTTGAACAGGTTGCTGGTTCGTTGGCAAAAATTGCTGCGAAAATACATGCTTTTGAGCATCAAATTGAAGAAAATGCCTGTCATGAACTGAAATTCATGTATTTTTGCAGGCTTGCCCACTACAATAGGCGATTTAAGAGAAGAAGGATGCGCTTTTGCTTCTTTTGCCTAAGGCCAGTATGCATAGCACCACACGAGGGACGTAGGCTTTCACTATGCAACGCATAGTTCGCCTTTCCGGCGCCGATTGTGAATGGCCTCATAAGCTATGACGATCTACCACCAAGCGAGGGCCGTAGGCTTTCGCCAAGCAGCGCCATAATGTGCGCTCGAAATTATTTTTAACTGTAAGGGTGAAATCACATTGGACTTATTTGACCTAAATCCAACAACAGACCACCAGCCACTTGCCGAACGTATGCGCCCTCAGACGCTTGATGAATATTTTGGTCAGTCCCATATCTTAGCGCCAGGTAAAGTCCTGCGGAAGATTATTGAAACCGACAAAATCACAAGTATGATTTTACAGGGTCCTCCAAGTAGCGGTAAGACAAGTCTTGCTTATATTATCTCTCAGTCCACAAAAGCCAATTTCGTACGTTTAAATGCGGTTTCCTTAACCGTTGCAGAACTTCGTGAAGCCATAAGTACCGCTAAAGACAATTTAAAAATGTACGGTCAAAAAACCATTGTAATGATAGATGAAATTCACGCTATGAAAAGTAATGTTCAAATGGCATTGCTTCCACATGTAGAAGACGGGACTATCATTCTGATCGGACTGACCACCGAATCCATTGCTCACGATTTAATTCCGCCGCTGGTTTCCAGATGCCGTACTTTTACCTTAAAGGCATTAGACCACAATGATTTGAAAGAAATCATTGTTCGTGCGCTGAAAAGCAATAGAGGTTTGGAAAACAAATTTGAGATTACGGACGAAGCTTTGGAGTATTTGGCCGATGTGTGTAATGGGGATGTGCGGAGCGCTTTTAATGCACTGGAAATGGCTGCTTACTCCCTTTACGAAGGAAATCTTATTGAACTACAGCATATTCGTGAGGCATACGATTCCAGAGTGAATTCCATAACAACTACGGATTTTTATGATATTGTATCTGCTTTTTGCAAATCTTTGCGCGGTTCCCAAACGGATTCGGCTCTTTATTGGCTTGCCCGTATGCTGGACTCTGGTGTAGATCCGTTATACATTGCCCGAAGACTTGTTGTTCATGCATCAGAAGACGTCGGAATGGCAAATCCAAATGCTTTACAAATAGCGATAGCGGCGCAGCAAGCGGTTGAATTTGTCGGGATGCCCGAGGGACGTTTAGCGCTTGCTCACGCCACGGTTTACATTACGGAGAGTCCTAAGTCCAATAGTGTTTATAAAGGGCTTGCAAGCGCATTTCAGACGGTTAGAAATCATCGTGCTTATCCTGTTCCGGAAAACATCAGAGACGGCTCTAGAAGCTATATAAACCCGATTGATAATCCCAACTCCAAAATGCAGTACTTGCCGCCTGAAATTCAGAACGAAAAGTTTTACTTCCCGCAAAATTCAGGAACCGAATCAAAAATTTATGCTCGATATTACGACAAAGAAAACAGAAAGTAATGCCTCCTTGCGGGGGCATTTTTCATTTCCAAGAAACACTGGGCGGTAAACTTGTTCAAGAGGCAATCGAGTTATTAGTCAAAAGTCGTTAATCATAAGGAGAAATTAAGGGTCTAAAATACAATCGACTTTTAGATCTGAATGAAGTGGTGGGCTATGCCTTGTAAAAGAACCTAATCATTATGTGCAACGACAGCATTTTCCCGACGCACTCAAAGAGCAGCCATTTTTTATAGCCGACGAACAGGGAATGGAAGAAAAAATGAGGATAAACCAGAAAAACGAAAAAACCGAAAGACATTCCTTTGAAAAGGATGTATTTTAGGTTTTTTTGCTTTTTTTTGGGCCGGTAACAATGACAATCCGCCCAAGTAAGCTTATAATAAAGAGTGGGGCAAAATAAGGTCGGCGCATCATTCTAAGGGGGAGCCGCGCCTTGTCATACAAACATAGGGAAAACAAGGCGTACATAAAAGTACTTTAACGATGACAATATTTTTGCCGTTCTTGGTAAACAATCAGGAAAGACCGTTAAACGGGAACGAGATGCTAGCGAGAAGGTGATATTCATTTGTTATCGACAGACAATGCGATTTTACTGGTTGCCATCCTGTTACTAATAGGGGTCATCACTACCAAATTTTCCGCACGATTCGGGCTGCCTTCGCTGGTTTTGTTCTTTGTCGTCGGAATGGTCATCAATAAGTTTATTTACTTTGATAATGCCGCGGTTACTCAGCTATTCGGAGTTCTGGCCCTGATCGTGATCCTGTTCGAGGGAGGGCTCCAAACGAAGTGGAGCAATATGCGCAGGGTGCTGGTCCCTTCCTTGTCATTGGCCACCTTCGGCGTCTTCTTAACAACGATCGTCTTCGGCGCTTTCGCCATTCTGATTCTCGATTTGGATTTGATCGAAGGAATGCTGCTTGGAGCTATTGTCGGATCTACGGATGCGGCTGCCGTTTTTGCCGCCCTCGGCACTCGCAACATCAAACAGAAGCTGTCCTCAACACTGGAGGCAGAGTCGGGCACGAACGATCCGATGGCGGTATTTCTTACCGTATCGCTTATTCAGCTTTATCAATCGCCGGACTCCAATTTCTGGATTCTGCTGGTCAATTTGTTCTGGCAGATGGGCGTAGGCTTGCTCATGGGGCTGCTGCTGGGGAAGGTTGCCGTTTGGTGCATCAACAAAATTAATTTGGATTCCTCCGGATTATATCCGGTCTTGTCCGTTGCCTTCGCTATATTTACTTACAGCACGACGGATTTGATCAACGGAAGCGGGCTTCTTGCGGTATACGTGATGGGAGTTCTGGTCGGAAATTCGGATTTGACCTACCGCCACTCGATTTTCCGGTTTAATGAAGGCTTCGCCTGGATGATGCAGATATCCATGTTTATTCTGATGGGACTTCTTGTCTTTCCGTCGGAGTTGATCGGCATTGCATGGCAGGGCTTGGCCTTATCCGCTCTATTGATGTTCGTAGCGAGACCGGTCGGTGTTTTCCTCAGCATGATATTCATGAAGTTCTCCTTTAAGGAAAAAATATTGATTTCCTGGTGCGGACTCCGGGGAGCGGTGCCGATTGTACTGGCGACTTATCCGCTGCTGGCCGGGATGGAAAACGGGTATTTATATTTTAATATGGTATTCTTCATCGTATTGACCTCCGCTCTTATCCAGGGCTGGACCATTACTCCCTTGGCCAATTGGCTCGGCCTGACGGGAGACAAGAAGCCGACTGCCCCCCACAGCTTGGAACTGGTCTCGATCGGTAAGACGAATACGGAAATTATCGAGGTGCAAATCGAAGACCAGGCGAATGTCGTCGGTTCGGAAATCCGGAACCTGGCCCTGCCGGAGGATACTTTGATAACGGCGGTGATCCGCGGGGAGAAGATGATCACTCCAAGGGGAACTACCCGGTTATGCGGAGGAGATATACTATACGTACTGGTGTCCAAGGCTAAAACAGAAGATGTCAAAAATCTGTTTATCGCCATGAAGCCCGGGGAAGAGGATGATTTTGCGGAACCGGAAGGAGAACGTCCTTCAAGGAAAGCGGACGAAAGCGAGGCCGGAGGCAGTAAGGGGACTCATTCGGCATCGGAGGCTTCTCCTTCTCCAGACGGGACCGCCCCGGAAGATCGACAAGAAGAAAGCGGGGGGCCTGAGTGGAAGGCAGAGATTTCGGGTCAGACGGAATCCGGGACCCCGCCTAATCATTCGAAACACCACGAGCAACGCGAACAAAACGGAAACAAGGAGAAATAAGTTCAATAAAAAAAGCAGCGGAAACGGTGAAGCACCGAATCCGCTGCTTTTTGTTTAAGAAGGTATAAGTTTCACCTTATACCTTCTTAATATTTCACCGGTAAACGCACCTGTCCAAAGGGCGGCGATAGCCTTTTATCCTTGTCTGGCATAAAATCAGGCCATCAGCCCTAAACGAGATCCGTTTCCGGTTCATCCATCCGTTCCGTGCGGTCGATAATGCCGCCGCCCAAGCATAGCTCTCCGTCATAGAATACTACGGCTTGTCCGGGGGTAACGGCTTTCTGCGGCTGGTCGAATTCGACCCGGCAGGTGCCTTCTCCCGTCATGCTTACTCTTACCCCCTGATCCTGCTGCCGGTAGCGGAATTTGGCGGTGCAGCGGAGCGTTCCTACAGGCGGCTGGCCATCGATCCAGCTCACATCCGTAGCTTCAAGCGCGGTGGAGTATAGCCGCGGGTGAGTGTCGCCCTGAACGACGTACAGAATATTGCGGTTCAGATCCTTGTCCGCGACAAACCACGGTTCCCCGGTGCCGGACCCGCCAATCCCCAGGCCCTGGCGTTGGCCGAGGGTATAGTACATGAGCCCGTCATGCTTACCTTTGTATTCCCCGTCCAGCGTAAGGATATCTCCGGATTGGGCCGGCAGGTAATGACTCAGAAATTCCTTGAAATTTCTTTCTCCAATAAAGCAAACCCCCGTGCTATCCTTCTTCTTGGCGGTGGCGAGTCCTGCCGCTGCGGCCAACTCCCTGACTTTCGGTTTAGGCAAATGTCCGATTGGAAACATCGCTTTGGATAGCTGATACTGGTTCAACGCGTTGAGGAAGTAGGTTTGATCCTTGTTGGCATCAAGGCCGCGGAGGAGACGATATTTTCCTTCATGGAAATCGACCCGAGCATAATGCCCGGTAGCGATATAATCGGCTCCGAGTTCCAACGCTTTCTGTAAAAACTCGCCAAACTTGATTTCCCGGTTACACATAACATCCGGATTAGGGGTTCTCCCTTTGCGGTATTCATCCAGGAAATAAGAAAACACTTTATCGTAATATTGCTTCTCGAAATTAACGGTATAGCAAGGTATGCCGATTTGGGCGCATACTTTGCGCACGTCTTCGGCGTCCTCTTCCGCCGTACAATACCCGAATTCGTCGGTATCGTCCCAGTTTTTCATGAAGATGCCGATCACTTCGTACCCCTGCTCCTTCAGAAGAAGGGCGGCTACTGATGAGTCGACTCCTCCAGACATTCCAAGGACGACTCTCGTCTTTTCAATCGGCTTGTCCATTGATTTAATCCCTCGCT
This sequence comes from Paenibacillus sp. 32O-W, assembly GCF_007679495.1. Taxonomy (GTDB): domain Bacteria; phylum Bacillota; class Bacilli; order Paenibacillales; family NBRC-103111; genus Paenibacillus_L; species Paenibacillus_L residui. The sequence goes on from NZ_VEGP01000023.1 coordinate 60,986, forward strand.
TTGTTTTACTGACTGCTGTATTATTGTAACACATTTTAGCCTGATAACCGCTATTGTGAAAATAAGAACCTTTATAATTTTCATGAAAAAGTCATGGTTTTCATTCCCGTAGAAGCAATTCTGTGTTAACATATAGTTAATGTAGAATATGATACTCAAGATCTACAGAAAGATGGCGGTCATATCGGTTTTTATCCGACTTTTGCCATCCATTTTAGCATGAATTGTCTTTATTTTGGTTAAGCTTGATAACAATAATTCGCCTTGAATTACAAGTCGCAATACGATACAAATGAGGTGCTGATTTGAAGATCTCGACTAAAGGACGCTACGGGCTGACTATTATGATGGAATTGGCCAATCGTTACGGTGAAGGCCCCACTTCCTTAAAAAGCATTGCAGAGAAGCATCAATTATCGGAGCATTATTTGGAACAACTGATAGCTCCCCTGCGCAACGCCGGTCTGGTTAAGAGCGTACGCGGAGCTTACGGCGGTTATATCTTATCCAAGCCTGCCGAGGAGATTACTTCGGGAGACATTATTCGTGTTCTTGAAGGCCCGATCAGTCCCGTTGATTTCACCGAGGAAGACGATCCGGCCAAGCGAGACCTATGGATTCGCATCCGTGACAGTATTGCGGAGGTATTGGATTCCACTACCTTGGCATCCCTGATAACTTTTAAAGACGAGGGCAGGAGCGACAGCTATATGTTCTACATTTAGTGCCTTGCCGTCGACTGCCGATGTTTGGCCCGGCGGTCCATGAGATTTGCCCGAATCCGGTGTTATAACATACTCCTTGGCCTCTTCATCCAACATTTGGATAGCTGCTCCCCGGCTCCGAGCCTGGCAGCGCCCCGTATTCCACATGACTCGCAGAGAGAACACATCCCATGTTTAGGAGAAGACGATGAAACGTATTTATCTCGATCATGCAGCCACGACCCCCTTGCATCCCGAAGTGCTGGAAGCTATGATGCCATATTTGACGGATATATTCGGGAATGCCTCCAGTGTCCACTCCTTCGGGCGTGAAGCCCATTGGGCCTTGAACGATGCGAGAGAAAGGATCGCTTCGATGCTAGGCTGTGAAGCCAACCAATGGATATGGACGAGCGGAGGGACAGAGAGCGATAATTTGGCTGTCCTCGGCACTGTAGCAGCCGCGAAGGGCAAGCGTCATATCATCTCGAGCGAGATAGAGCATCATGCCGTACTTCATGCCTGCCGGCATTTGGAACAGCATGGCTGCGAAGTGACCTACCTTCCGGTTGATGCAACGGGAAGAGTGCGCGTGGAGGACGTTGAACGTTCGATAAGACCCGACACCGCATTGATCAGTGTCATGTACGGAAATAACGAGGTGGGTACGCTGCAGCCGATCCGCGAGATTGGCGAAATAGCCCGGCAGCATGGAATAGTGTTCCATACCGATGCCGTCCAGGCGCTCGGACTGGAAAAGCTTAATCTTTCGGAGCTTCCCGTAGATTTGGTCAGCTTCTCCGCACACAAAATCGAAGGCCCCAAAGGCATCGGAGGATTATACTGTTCTCCCCGAGTGCGGCTCGCTCCCCAATCCTATGGAGGGCTGCAGGAACGTAAACGCCGCGCGGGAACCGAAAATGTTGCGGGAGCTGTCGGCTTCGCCGCAGCGGCAGTCAGAGCCGTCTCGGCCCTGGAGCAGAAGCAGGCGCAGATGACGGCATTCCGCCGAACAATGATCGAAGGCTTGACCAGAGAACTTGGTTCCGATGGCTTTATCGTTAATGGCCATCCGAACTTGACACTGCCTCATATTCTCAATGTCAGTTTCCCGGGAGTTTCGACCGAAACCCTTCTAATGAACCTCGATTTGGAAGGGATCGCTGCGGCCAGCGGTTCCGCCTGCAATTCGGGAGCTCTGGAGATCTCCCATGTCCTGCAAGCGATGAAGCTTCCCTCTCCGGTTACCCAATCGGCAGTTCGTTTCAGCTTCGGGCCCGGCAACACAATCGAAGACATCGAACGGGCCGCCTCCATAACTGCAACCATCGTTAACAGAATCCGTAATAATAACAGTTAGCCTTGAACCTGACATACGTCCCAAGGTCGGCCTTCAGCCGTTTAGAGTGATGATTGAAGCACCGCCTTGGGGCAGCTCTATACCCGGGTTTGTCCTCTTTTTGCACGGTCAGAATAAGCATGGCCCAATTGACAAACAATTTTGTAAGGACATGCAGCCTTATTATTGAATTTGGCAATTTGATCGGTCGAAAGGAGAGACAAGTCTTTTGCGCAGAGCTAAAGATATGCTGGGACTGCCCGTTATTGATGTGCGGACCGGAAAACAGCTTGGATCCGTTAAGGATTTATGGATCGATTCCGAATGGCAGGTGCAGGCGATCCTGCTCGATAACAAGTCCTGGTTCTCGAGCCCAAGGTTCATCTTATGGGAAGATATCAACTCTTTCGGGGAAGACGCCGTTACCGTGACTGATGAAGCTGTGATCCGCTCGGAGGAGGACATCACCGGAGCATGGGTTCTGCTCACGGGATCGGGGCAAATTATGGGCTTGCCTCTTCTGACGGTTAACGGGCAGCAATTGGGACGGGTGGAGGATGTTTATTTTTCTCAAAATATGGATAAAAGAATAATAGGATTTGAATTATCGGAAGGCTTCCTGGCCGATGTCAAGGACGGCCGCAAATGGCTGCCCGCTCCTGAGCAAGCAAAGATGGGACAAGATGTTATCATGGTCCCTGTAAGCTGTAAAGATTCGTTGGAAGATATTTTATACGAGGAATAGGGTGAAAGAGATGCTGCGATGTCCTAATTGCAACTCCAAGGATATAGGGAAAATCGGTTCGCACCAGTTCTATTGCTGGGGCTGCTTCATTGAGCTGACGGTGAATGGAGACAAGATGTCCGTATATCAGGTGGAAGAAGACGGTACACTTAGTTCTTTGGATGATTTGTTTTTTGAAGAGCCTGCTCCGCAAGAAATTCATGCTAATTAATTTTGTTTGCTGAGCCGTATCATGCATCCGGTTTTTTACGAAACGGAACCGAGGTTTCTGTTTCCTGAAAAGCCGGATGCTTTTGCATGGCAGGGTTTAAGCTCTCTACCCGGGTTAAATTGCCTGACTGCTACATATACTATTGTAGGAGCTAGTCCGTTTTTGGAGAAACGGATGAAACGGGGTGAGAACGGGTGGAGCCTTTTTACAAAAATAAATGGTTCGGATTTTTTTTGTTCGTGCTTGCCGGATTGTTGATTCTGTATATGCTTATATTGGTCCGGCCTATTATTGTTTGGGGATATAGACTGATTAGCACTATTTTGGCCCCTTTTATTATTGCCTTGATTATTTCTTATGTTCTGAACCCGATCGTCACGCTGCTTAATCAGAGGAAGGTTCCGCGGACGGTAGCGGTTCTGTTGATTTATGCGGTGTTCATCACTTCGCTCAGCGTCATTATGCTTAATTTGATTCCGGTCTTTGTGACCCAATTGGCGGAGTTAAACGAGCATATTCCACAGATGACGATGCAGGCGGAAAGTCTGATGATCACTTTAAACGATCATCCGCTGTTGCCCGACAGTATCCGCGAAGGAATTTATAATTCGATAGAGCGATGGGAGAAGGGGATTTCAACCGCTATTTCGGATTACATAGACCGGATCGGCAGCACGATAAATACGCTGTTTATAGCTTTTATCGTTCCGTTCATCGCATTCTATATATTGAAGGACTTTAAATTAATCGAAAGAGGAGTCATCACCATCGTTCCCAAATCATACCGGAAGCCAACGGTCAAGCTGCTACGTGATATTGACCAAGCATTGGGCAATTATATTCGCGGGCAGTTTATTGTTTGTGTAATTGTAGGGCTGCTGGCCTATATCGGCTACTGGCTGATCGATATGCCCTATCCTTTGCTTATGGCCAGTCTGGTCAGTATATTCAATATTATTCCTTATCTGGGGCCGTTCTTCGGAGCTGCCCCGGCCATCATTATGGCGGCTACCGTTTCCTGGAAAATGGTGTTGTATGTCATTATCGTAAACACTCTCGTTCAAATTTTGGAGGGAAATGTAGTCTCACCCCAAGTGGTTGGGCGGACCCTGCATATGCATCCGCTAACGATTATTTTTGCACTGCTGGTAGGGGGAGAGCTGGCGGGAATTATCGGGCTCATTCTGGCCGTGCCGTTCTTCGCGGTCATGAAGGTGATCGTTCAGCATATTTTCATTTATTATGTTCACCGCAAGCCTACCGGTTAGGATCTATGCCAATAAGAACCGGCAGGGAATGGACGCATACGGATCGAAGAGACCGGGCCATGACAAATGTTGACATGGGCACGGAATAACCGCTATAATTTGGGGCATAAGTAATAGTTAAATAGCGGATAAAGCGAGGATGAATTCCAAGAAGTCATAGCCCTCCCTCAGAGAAGAGGTTCCTGTCGAAGGACAGGCTGCGAGAACCTCCGGGATGAAGAATGACGGATGCTGTTTTCGGAGTGTGGATAAACACCACCGGGGAGACCCGTTACATCTCACTAGAGGAGATTGCATGGGGACGATCATGTCCGCAAGGCAATAACCAGGGTGGTACCGCGATTAGAATCGTCCCTGAATGAAGGGGCGTTTTTTGTTTTACCGCATTAGAAAGTATAAGTGTATTGAATCATGAAGTTGGTAAAGACGATTAACTGTAATTTATGCAGGTAATTTCAAGCGAATGGTGGAAAGCGATTAAAGTAAATGGAAAAACTGCATTTAGAATCGAGGTTTTTGGCCGAAAACGCCTTTTTTGCACAAACTAGCTGTAGTTTTTCCACTTAGTTTCCGTCTTTTGCTCCAGAGGAGCAATCTAGCTGTATAAAATCCAGTTAAACATCCAAGTCGGAAAAGCGTCGCCAGTTCGTCAAGCGGCATCATCAGAAGCGGTGGAAAATTTGATTTTCCCATTGTTCGCCCTAACCGGAACGGACCCCAACGGAGTTTTTTAATATTGATATATTGATAATGGAGGAAGGTATGGATGAAAGCTAGTGAAATTCGTCAAAAATGGCTTGATTTTTTTGCGGAGAAAGGACATAAAATCGAACCGAGCTCCCCGCTCGTTCCCCATAACGATCCATCCTTGCTGTGGATTAACGCCGGGATGGCCCCGCTCAAGCCTTATTTCGACGGCCGTGTGAAGCCGGAGAATCCGCGGATAGCGAATGCGCAGAAATGTATCCGCACGAACGATATCGAAAATGTGGGCAAGACCCGCAGACACCATACGTTTTTTGAGATGCTGGGGAACTTCTCGATAGGCGATTATTTTAAGGTAGAAGCGATAACGTGGGCATGGGAGTTTCTGACCGATCCCAAGTGGATAGGCTTTGACCCGGAACGTCTATCCGTAACCGTATATCCGGAGGACCAGGAAGCTTTCGATCTGTGGAAGAATAAAATCGGCTTGCCGGAAGAACGGATTTACAAGGTAGAGGACAATTTCTGGGATATAGGAGAAGGCCCTTGCGGTCCATGTACCGAGATTTTCTACGACCGCGGCGATGCTTACGGCGATCTCAGCGACCCGGAATGCTGGCCCGGCGGAGAGAATGAGCGCTTCCTGGAAGTATGGAACCTTGTATTCTCCCAGTTCAATCACAATAAGGACGGCAGCTACACTCCTCTGCCGAATAAAAATATCGATACCGGCGCCGGATTGGAGCGGTTCGCTTCCATCCTGCAAAATGTCGATTCCAATTTTGACACCGACCTGTTCGTGCCGATCATCGAGCAAATCAGCGAGATTGCCGGCGTCCGTTATAAGGATAACGAGGAACAGGATGTTGCTCTGAAGGTGATAGCGGATCACATTCGGACGGTCGTGTTCGCTGTTGGGGATGGTGTCCTGCCTTCCAACGAGGGCCGGGGTTATGTTATCCGCAGGCTGCTGCGCCGCGCAGTCCGTTATGGTAAAGTACTGGGAATCAATCAGCCTTTCCTCTACCGTCTTGTGCCCGTTGTCGGGAAGGTCATGGGCGTGTATTACAACGAAGTGACGGACAAGGCCGAGTTCATAGACAAAGTCATTCGTACGGAGGAAGAGCGGTTCCACGAAACGTTATCCGACGGTCTGGCGATTCTTGCCGGTCTGGCCGACAAGGCCAAGCAGGACGGATCGGGCCGGATTGGCGGTGCGGATGCGTTCAAGCTGTACGATACTTACGGCTTCCCGCTCGATTTGACCGAGGACTTCGCTCAGGAGCACGGATTGGATGTCGACCGCGAAGGATTCGAGCAGGCGATGGAGGCTCAGCGGGAGCGGGCACGGGCTGCCCGTCAGGACAACGACAGCATGAAGGTTCAAGGCGGTCCACTGGCCGATTTCACGGATAAAAGCGAGTTTGTTGGTTATAATGAGTTGGTAACAACTGCTAAAGTGATTGCGATCGTAAGAGAAGGGCAAATGGCGGAAGAGGCAAACGAAGGCGATATCTGTCAGGTCGTTCTGGACCGGACGCCATTCTATGCCGAGTCTGGGGGACAGATTAGCGACACGGGAATGCTGACGGGAGCACAGGCGAAGGCCAAGGTCGAGGACGTAAGCAAAGCCCCGCATGGACAGCATGTTATGACGGTCAAGGTGGAGCAAGGAACTCTGCGCGCCGGGGATACGGTAGAAGCTGTCGTAGACCGGATCAAGCGCGATGATATCATTAAAAATCACACGGCGACCCACCTGCTGCACCAAGCTTTGAAGGATGTGCTCGGCGAGCATGTCAATCAGGCCGGCTCCCTGGTCGCTCCGGATCGTCTGCGCTTCGACTTCTCCCATTTCGGCGGAATCAGCCCTGAGGAACTGCAGGACATCGAGGTTCGGGTTAACCGGCAAATATGGAACCGGACCGGCCTGGACATCTCCCTCATGCCGATCGCGGAAGCTAAAGCGATGGGGGCTATGGCTCTATTCGGAGAGAAGTATGGCGACATTGTGCGGGTCGTCCGGATCGGGGATTACAGCATTGAGCTGTGCGGAGGCTGCCACGTAGAGAGCACGGCGGAAATCGGGTTGTTCAAGATTGTGAGCGAAAGCGGAATAGGGTCCGGTGTACGCCGGGTAGAGGCGGTAACCGGCCGTTATGCTTATGAATATTTGGAGCAGCAGCTTGATCTTCTTAGACAATCCGCAGCGATGCTGAAGTCGGGGATTAGCGATGTCCCCCGCAGGATCGACTCCATGCTCGGCCAGGTTCGTGAGCTGAACAAGGAGATAGAGTCCCTGCGCGGCAAGCTGAGCCATCTCGAGGCGGGCAGTTTGACGGATCGGCTGCAGGAGGTCGATGGTGTGCCTGTATTGGCCTCTAGAGTGGATGCAGGGGATATGGATTCTCTACGGACAATCGTTGATGAATTGAAGACGAAACTGGAATCCGGTATTATCGTGCTGGGCGCGGCTGTAGACGGCAAGGTGAATCTTGTCACAGCCGTAACTCCCGATCTGGTGGGGAAAGGCTACCACGCCGGCAAGATTGTCAAGGAAGCGGCGGCGATCTGCGGCGGAGGCGGAGGCGGCCGTCCCGACATGGCTCAGGCGGGAGGGAAAGATCCGTCCAAGCTGGACGAAGCCATAAGACAAGTTCCCGAGCTAATCAAGCGTATGGCTTAATGGGCAATTTAGCCCAGAAGGGCATCACGATAGGGGATTCTGAGAAAATTTGTCTGTTAAAAGAGGAATTATCGACAGGGGCAGAGAATATATCAGTTAGATGAAAGGTTGTCGGCCATTGCAGACCTCCGGCGCAGGACGATCGGCCCTGCGTTAGAGGCGCAACGGGTTAGGCGCTGGCATCGGACTAATAAGGAATAGGGTATGAAGCAGGTTTTGCCTAACGGGCAGAACTCTCAAGGAGGTGCGGTCATGAATTCCATGGATAAAACAATGAAGTTTAATGTCAAAGCCGACGGGATTGAGACATCGCCGGAAGAGGTTATGATTGCCGTATACGACGCTCTGCAGGAAAAAGGCTACAACCCGATCAACCAGATCGTGGGATACTTGCTGTCCGGAGATCCGGCTTATATCCCTAGACATAATAACGCCAGGAGCCTGATCCGCAAACGGGAACGAGATGAATTGATTGAGGAATTGGTCCGATATTATTTGCAGGGAAAGAAGCGCAAATAATAAAATATCGAAGGAAATGTCTTTTTTCGATTAGCAAGACGGGAGACTAGTTGATGAAATGGATGGGTTTGGACTACGGAGACAGAACCATCGGCGTTGCTTTGAGCGATGAGTTAGGCTGGACGGCCCAAGGCCTGGAGGTTATCCGCCGCACGAACAAAGCCGCCGATTTGGCAAGGCTGGGAGAAATTATCCGCGAGCATGGTGTGGAGGAAATTGTCGTCGGCCTGCCGAAAAATATGAACAACACAATCGGTCCTCGCGGGGAGCTGAGTATGGAATTTGCGCAATTATTGCAAACTAAATTTGGACTCCCCGTTCACCTTTGGGATGAACGATTGACGACCGTGTCTGCTGAAAGAGCATTGCTGGAGGCAGACGTCAGTCGTAAAAAAAGGAGGCAAGTCATCGACAAGATGGCCGCCTCCCTAATATTGCAAGGCTATTTGGATTCTAATAAGAGAAGGTGAGGTTGTACAATGGCGAACGATGAGATGCATTTGGACGAACCGGAAATCATCTACATTCCAGATGAAGAAGGAAACGAGGAAGAATTTGAGGTCATCATGAAATTTGAAGTCGACGGCTCGGACAAAAAGTATATGATGGTCGTTCCCGTGGAAGCCAATGACGATGAGACCGATGAGGTGTACGCTTTCCGTTATGAGGAAGACGGTGACGATTTGAAGCTCTATACGATTGACGATGAAGAAGAATGGAATATCGTTGAAGAGACCTTCAATACACTCATGGATGAGATGGAAGATGACGAGGAAGACGAAGAAGGCGACGAAGACGACGATGATGGCGATAAAGAGGCCAATGATCGGTAATGCAAATCTACCAATTGAAAGACGCTAAGCCCATTGATGTATTGAAGACAACCTTCGGTGATGAAGTGGTGTTGGAGGATGAGGAATCCTCGCGTACTTACGTGCTTCTCGCTGAATTTTCTCTCGGGCCGAATGAATATGCTGTCCTGGCGCCGGCCGAACCGCAGAAGGATGAGGCGGAATCGGTGTTTCGTATTACCCGTAATGATACAGGAGCCCCTGAATTGGAAACGATTCTGGATGATGAAGAATGGGAAACCGTATCCGAAATCTATGATGAAATGACTGCAGACTTCGACTAGCGGGCGGGTAGAACATTTTTTTAGAATATGCTAGGATAAAAAGGGCGGCGGAAGCCGCTCTTTTTCTGATTTATAAGTTCCGGGGCTCCCCGCAAAGTACTGTATAAACCTTTATCGAAGCTAAGTCAGGAAGAGCGACCGCGTTTGAGGAAGGTTTAGACGCCGACTCCGTTGGAGTGCGGACGGAAAACGCTTCGAAGGCATACGTCACTTTGTGGTTTGAGATCATTCTGCTTCGATTTGGTTATGAACTCATGGAGAATTTATGCAGCCAATTTGGAACATCAATAGAAATCATCGATCAAACAGGGAAAACGGAAGAACAAGAATTAGTGGAGGACCTGATCCAAATCGTCACCGTATTTAGTTGTCGATTGTAAGGGAAACGAGCGATCAAAGCGAGAAAGATGCTCAAGGAGTTGATGGAAGATGATTCTTGCGAAAAAAGTCAGAATTAAACCGACTCCTGATCAGGAACAAGCGTTATGGCGTTCGGCCGGGGCGGCCAGGTGGGTATACAATTGGACGCTGGCTCGTCAGGAAGAAAACGATCGGAATGGCGGCAAGTTTATTCCTGATGGCGAGCTGCGAAAAGAATTGACGAAGCTGAAGCAGACGGAAGAATATGCGTGGTTGAACGATATATCTGCCCAGACAACGAAACAAGCCGTCAAAGACGCATGTGATGCCTACAAGAAGATGTTCAAAGGACAATCCG
>NZ_VEGP01000024.1 GCF_007679495.1 Paenibacillus sp. 32O-W
TAAACCGTTACTTTACCGTTCACGCTACAGGTCTGCCCTTTTCAGGCGTAAAGTACCGCGATTCGCAAGACTCAAGTAACCATGGAGAGAGTAATATAATTCGACTCGGTTGAGGTAGATTTTTTTCCTTTAACCATTGAGCTAATGCTAGCGCAAATCCACCGCCTGCCGAATCCCCCATAAATATAATATTTTGTGGAGAGGTTTTCATTAACAGCTTTTCATAAATGGGGAGTACTTGATCATATGATTCATGATACTGGTGATGAGGGACTTTTGGATAGACAGGTACAATCATGGTGGCATTACCCATGTCTGCTATTTTACGTATGAATTTCCAATGAACACCCCGAGGCTGATTTATATAACCTCCACCAATTAAATAAATAATATATTTTTCACTGGCTTGTTTGTTTCCTTGTAAAATATAACAATCCTTTCCATACGATTGTTCCATAGCAATATCCAGTTTCTGTTGGATTCTTCTGGGCAAAATATATGGTTTCGCATTCTCGGTTCGCTTTTGCTCGAGGAATTTCGCAAACTTCTCTTTGTCTGAATAACGTTGTTTTAGTCCACTCATTAATAAAATACATTCTACCAGTTTGCTCCGTATGCTTCGCTTCATCTCAAAAAACCTCTCTTATTGTCTTTTTCACACATATGGAACGAGTATATAATGGCTGCCATCAAGCTCGCATCTCAACGATATGCCCACTAACTATATACTTTACGTAGGACATTTACCCTGCTCCACTGCTTTTCATTTACGGTTTTAACACCATCAATATGATAATGGCAACGACGAGTAGTTTACCAAACCAATCATAAGGAGTCAGTTTACTAGACAAGATTTTATACTGTTGCGGAATCTCTTCACTTTCACAGGTTCTGATCATTTCATGCATAGTTTTCATTTTAGGTCCGATAACCATTTCCGAGTAAAGGCTGAAAACTACGAACAAAGCAATGGATGTGTCGAACCACAACATCCGAAACAGTGACGGGTTGATCCATCCCATCAATAATCCTGTAGGCAATAAAGCGATCCAACCAATAGTGGCCGCCTTATTCAGTTTCTCAACGCCTTGATGTGCATATTTTAATTCACTTAAATCCTTAGTTCTTTTTAGAATCACGTTCGATAAGAGCAAAGGGCCCGCACCTAAGATAGCGCTAAAAATATGGATGCCAACCAGTAATGTATAAATTTGATTCATGCGCTTTCACCTCTCAATGTATTTCAAGTCCGACCACCACTGCTTCTCTAGACATGTCTTCAATCATAAGCGTTAGGGTCACCGCAGCCGCGTTAACCTTTGCAATCACTCCGGCCTGTTCTGTGCCACTTGGCTGATTTCAAAAGGTGAGGTTACCCCCCTCATAAAGTGCAAGGTCATGCCGATAGCCGCATGCTCAAGATGATGACAGTGCTCCATCCATAATCCGGGATTGTCGGCTTTGAAAGCTACCTCATGCGACTCCCCGGGATCCACGTTCAGCGTATCGGTGATCCAAGGCCCGGCATCCCCCAAACCAATTCGTGATAAACTATCAGACTTGAGATCTTCCTCATATTATATTTTTTAGAATACGACCGAATAAGATTCCTTATCTACCACTAGACGGAGTATTTTCGCGGTCACAGGGAGTAATCGATTCAAACAAAAAAGACTGCTCCGAAGAACAGTCCTTCAATCGAACAATTTTCTAGATTATAACTGCCGTAGTGAACTCGTTCAGCTTAACATCGAGTAATCAGATGGAGACTCTACTCCACCTGATTTAGAGCCCACCTATAGAGGTGGGGGTCTTAACCCGATAATACAAACATCGGGATTAAAATGAACATCTACGCAAGTTTCCAGGATTCACGCCGTACTTGTTACGAAACGCTTCCGAAAAGTAGCTGGGGTTGGAGTAGCCTACTGTAAGCGACGTCTCATACACATTCAAGTCTCCTTGCTGTAAAAGGAGACAGGCTTTTTCCAGACGTTTTTCCCTCAAATAACCAAATACGGTCGTTCCATATAGTTCTTTAAAACCAATTTTTAATTTGTTGTCGTTAATGCCAATCATGCGGGACAATTCGAGCAGCGAGGGGGGATCTGCCATACGTTCCAACATTATATCGCGTGCCTGCTGTATTTTCTGCCTTTCAATGCTGGATAATTTGGGAAGCTTCGGCTCGAAAAGAAACGATTGAAAGGCTGACAACAGGAGTTCCAGCACACTGCACTCCAGCTCCAGTTTTTTGATGCCGCATGTTTGCACGGACTGAGTCAACCGTCTAATGATTACGGCAGCCGCCGGATGGATGGACTCATGAAAAAGGCGAAATGACTTTTGCCCGAGAAGGCTGGAGAAGTCAAGATGCTTGGCACCCGAAAAATCCTCCATGTAATGATTGAAGGTCGAAATAGGGATTCCGACTGACAACACCTGATAAGGCTGATTCGCGGTAAATTCAAGCTGCGCTTTCCCTTCGTCGATTAGCTGAAGCGCACACATCCCGGGAACAAATTCGTATTGATTTCGTTCGACATGGACGGCATTCGTTCCTTGCAAACAATAGTGAAGCTCGACCATTGGCGTTCTTGCCGTTAGCGGCATCAGGAAATCGCCATGAAACGTCAAATCGGAAAATACGATATTGAGATCGGGGCGAGGAACGAATCGACGAAAGGTCCCATCTCCGATTGGCGTACGAAAAGTCATTGATTCCGAACCGTTTGAGCTTTGCTGCTGCAGCCCGAATTCGTCGAAAAACAAATTAAAGTTATGATGAAAGTCCGCCATTTTGTTTCTACTCCGTTTCGCAAAAATTGTAAATGATAATTGTTATCAATTATAGCGTGGCATACCTCTCAACGACAACACAATTTCCGATTTGAGGATTGTGTGACAAGCAATCTAAGCATTCATGAGATAGCCCCACAGCGAGATAGTGCGTCAGAAGTTCTTTTTTCCGATTATAAGTCCATAAAAACAAATCCCTGCCGCCAGGTTTATAGGCCTTACAAACTATTTTTTCAAACAAAAATGGCAGAATGGTTAAATTTTGAAAAAAGAACACATGTTTTGTAGGAATCTGTCGCTTGATGGCGAATTTGATAATTAGGTACAAAGGATTGCTAATGGTCCTTTCGACGGGTATGCTCAGTACGATAATCGCAAACCTCTTGAAAAATTGGGACGCAAAACCTACGGGCCTAAGGATCTGCTTTCTATGGCGGCCGGGTTGCCGAAATGGTCTTTCTATCCGGAAAGGAAATTAGTCATGCCATCCACACAAGCTCTTATCACACAGGAAGATTTATATCACGAGTTCCAGCCGATCTGCCATCTTCATACCCACAAGACGATTGGCTATGAAGCTTTAATCCGCTGCTCAACGGAACCAAGAATCGATCGGCTGTTCCGGGCCGCTGCAAGACATAATATGCTGTTCACGCTGGACACCCTTTCCATTTATAATGCAATTTCCGCGTGCTTTGCTGATCCAGGGCGGGTGGAATCCGATCAGCACCTGTTCGTGAACGTATTCCCTTCGACCTTATCTTCGGATCGATTTACCAGATTCATATTTAAGCTCATGCAGCGGTACGGAAAGTACGCCAACAATATCGTATTCGAAATTAATGAAGCCATCTCGGAGATGGACGACTGGGACACCGGACAATTTCTGCGTAACATCCATCTGCTGCGGGAATGCGGATTCCTGGTTGCGCTCGATGACGTTGGAGAAGGGGCGACCACCTTGAAGAGAATCGTGGAAATCGGCCCTGACTTTATCAAGATGGATCGTTTCTTTGCCAAGCACCTGCTCTTCAGCAAACAGAAGCAGAAATTGTTAAAGTTCTTCGTTGATTTCTGCGGTGACGAATCTAATCTGATTCTGGAAGGAATCGAAGAGGTTGAGGATTTGCGTCAATCTTGCAAGCTAGGTGTCCCCTTCGGCCAAGGCTATCTGCTGGCGAAGCCCGGCCCTCTGCCGGGTCGTCCACCGACCTCGTTTCGCTCAATCGAAGATTAAGGGAGTTATGACATTGGACATGAGCGAAAAGAAACCGGGAATGCCTCCTCAGGCTATCCCGGTTTCTTTCCGGGGATTGGCGCACCGGCAGCTCAAGTTATGCAAATACTGAAATCTTCCTCTGTCCGATTCGACCAGTGCAGACCTTGTAAACATAGTAACAACGGTTGGTCAAATCAACCAATCCCAAGGCCCGCTCCTCGATCACTGCATAGGTGCTGGCCCCCAAGTCGCAGTTCATGCGCGCTCCATCGCTATAAATAAATTCACAGGGGGTATGTCCGTGAATAACCGGTCTTCCCTCCGTCCTGCTTAATATCGACTCCTTCGGATAGGAATAAAAGTCCGATTCGGACATCCAAAGTATCTCACGATCCTGCTCCTCCAGAGGGGTATAAGGCACAATACCGGCGTGAGTATATACAAATTGCTGGTCTTCGAAAAGCAACGGCAATGAGGCCGACCATTCCACATGCTCTTGCAATTCCCCTTCCTTGGTAAAGGTCTTCCGGAAGCTGGGTAACGTATCCTTTCCGGCATATTTTAACCACATATCTGTTTTCCCCCGGTAATACCAACTCATCATTTCCTCATGGTTGCCTGTCAATGCCACTACATGATCGGGGTACTGCAAGGCAAGCTTGCGGACCTCTTTAAGAACCAGCCCGCTATCTTTGCCGCGGCTCACCATATCCCCGCCCACGACAAGCTGATCTGATGACGGGTCAAATTTCGCATATTCCAGCAGCTTCATCATACCGTTGTATTCGCCATGAATATCCGTAATGAGTAAATTTCTCATTCTTTTCCCCCTACCTCGACAAATAGGAAACGCCCATTCCCCGTCAATAAGATTGTTAAATTCCTATCTTGTTCATATACATCATCATAGAATAAGCCAAGAGGATGATCCTGAACCTCAAGTCCTTTTTTGCTCTAAATCTAATTATACCATTGGGTTTGTCTTGAAATTATTGTAAATTTATTATCAGGTATTAAAATACAGTTCTGAAAGGAACTTTCTTAAATGATTACAACAACCATCAAGGGGATAAGTTAAAATTTGAAGACTCGTGCCGGGCTCTTCTCTCCGCGAACGGTGGACAACGGAACTCTGGCCATGCTGTCGGTCATTGAATTTGAAAAAGACGATAAAATATGCGATTTAGGCTGCGGTTATGGAGTCGTGGGCTTATTGGCGGCCAAACTGGTCCGTCCAGAAAATGTAGTTATGGTGGACAACGATGAACAGGCTATCGAAACCGCCAAAGAAAATGCGGCGGCCAATGAGGTTTCCGGTGTACACATTGCCCACAGCGACGGTTTTTCCGGTATCCGGCATAATGACTTTACCAAAATCATTTGCCACCCGCCTTATCATGCCGATTTTGCCGTGCCAAAAATGTTTATCGAAAAAGGATTTAACCGGCTCGCTCTAGAGGGCAGGATGTATATGGTGACCAAGAGAAAAGAGTGGTACAGAAACAAACTGATTTCCATCTTTGGCGGAGTTAAGGTTTGGGAAATCGAAGATTATTTTGTTTTCATGGCCATCAAAAAAAGTGATCGATACTCTAACAGCCGTGTCTGATATTAACAGCCCCTATCACCTTCTTATTATCGGACACAAGCTTCCCGAATGGAAAAAGAGGGGAACCGAAACTCCCCTCTTGTTACACGCGTGGCTGCATCGGATGTTTCAGTCATCTACAGAACTTTCATAGATTTGGTACATAGATACTTCTTCATCCATAGCCGAAGCAAGCTCGTAAGCCTCTCTTACGCTCTTCCCGTTCTGAATCATTTCATAGAAAAGCCGCAGCATGAACATAAGAGCCGAATTGCCGTCCGGATAATCATCCGGGCCGATATAGGTCCGGCAGCCGCGCTTCAGGAATGCTTCGGCCAATGCCCGGTCACCTAGTGAGCAGCCATTGCCAAAGACGATTTTCCCGTCCAGCTTCGCATATCGCAGCACCTCATCCGGACCAAAGTCTCCCCGCGGCTCTCCTTCTTCATAGACACTCTCACCCAATTCCGGCATGAGAAGCTTGCCTTCATCGCCGTGGAAACTGAGAATAATCATGTCGGTATCCGCATAGAGATCTTCGCCTGATAGCACGGAGATCAAATCATTCGGCCGGCCAATCCAATAAGTAAATACTCTTGCGCCAAAACATTCGAGAGTCGCTCTGATGGCTTGCGTTTCCATATCGCTATCCGGTCCGCATACCAGCGCAACGTACATTACCGGTTTACTCATTTCCAATCCCTCCATAGTTTAGGTTTGTTTTGAATATACAGGCGTACTTCTATGGAGGACTGCGGGCGCTGCCGGCAAAGGAAGAAGCATTACGTTAATTTGTTGTCATCATTACAATTTCCTCCAGTTTTACACTTACCGTTTATATGTACATTAGATAGAAAGATAGAAAAATCAAATCGTCAGAAGAATTCATATCCATATATTTTATGATGTCGAAATACCACTAAACTCCAACCCATGAAGAATGGAATGGTTTGCAACCAAACTTCTTACCCGCTCCATTATTTTAGGTCCAGCAGGAGCCCCACCGTTTCTACTAAGCAGCATCCATCTAAGACAAGCCAGCGCTTCATAAGCCTCAAGCTCTCCTGGAGGAATCTCAATGACTGTTAGATAGGCGGAACGAAATAGATTCGCATAACGCTCCGAAATGTATATTTTCTGCAGGGTAAGCGCCCAAGCAAAATCATATCTGGGGTCTCCTAATTGCCCGTTCGTCCAATCTATGACGGTGTATCGGCCGTTGTCCTCCAGAATGTTCATCAGGTGAAAATCACCGTGAATAATACGGTCCTGCTTGATTGGGGTTATTTCAACAAGAGCATTTAATGCTTGGCTCAGGTCTGAGTGTTCGCCTACTCCGGAAAAAAAGTAATGGATAAAATCATACCTGGGAAGCTGCAGATTTCCCATCTCTTCCATGCCGATTTGATGTATTCCAGCTAAAATGCCCGCCAAACGGGCCATTATTTTCGCATTCACCTTATGAAGGGGCGTGCCGTCGAAGGAGGTTAACAAAACCTGCTCGCCATCCGGATTTATCCCCCACCCCAGCGGTTCAGACACAGATTGTCCCCGTGCATAAAGAACATTCAGCAGCCGAAATTGAAAACGGACATCCGGCTTGGAGCTCCTGTTCCATATTTTCAGGACATAGCTATCATCATGTGAGTTTATCCTAACGACTTCCGCTTCAAATCCTTGATTCATCGAATGCACGGTTAAGGCATCTTCTTGGGCTAATAGCTCATCCAGCCTTTTGTTCTTCTCCATCCAATCCACGGTACTTAGAGGGGTTCCCAATCACGCTCTTCCTTCCATACAGAGTCTCTTCTTGATTGGCGGTACCTGCAAGCTGCCTTAACATTGCCATTTTTGATCCCGGCGAATTCTCTCATACTTCGAGCGGTTGCGTTCGCTTTTTGAAAAGATCATTCACACAGCTTCAAGACGGTCCTGTGCCCTGCTTGATTGGCTAGAATTATAACATATCCGCCATAAAAAGGAAGACAATTTTATTAGCAGATAGATCATAGCAGTTACAGCTTATATTGAGGCAAAAGGAAAGACTACCTTCAGAAGAATAAAATCGGTTGTTGACTTCCATTCGCAATCCGCTTTTCGATGGCTATCTTTTGAGAATCAACTCAATCATCGAAAACAGCAATCCATAAGAAATACAGGAGTATGAATTATTATAATATTGTTTTTAAGCTAAAGATTTAATCCATTTAGAAAGGTTGTTGAAGATGGCAAAGCTAAAGCCTTATATTCTGTCAGAAGACGCAATGGCCCAGGCCGAGTTTTATACGCAAGTGTTCGGAGGGCGAATCTTGTCCGTGACAACACATGAACAGGCAATGGGAACGCAGAACGAATTCAAGGATAAAGTCATGCATATGTGTTTCTCAATTGCAGGAGACAATTATATCTTTATCGCCGACACGATGGAACCCTTAAAGCAAGGAAACGACATCGCACTAAGCGTGGAGTTCGATCTGGAAGCCGAAGCCGTTGAAGCATTCACAAAGCTTTCCGAAAGCGGTACAGTCAAATATCCTTTGGAAATGCAGCCTTTCGGCGTGTTTTACGGGGAGGTTGTCGATAAATATCAGGTGACCTGGATGATTACGGCCGGGATGGAAGGCTGATCTGCTATTTACAACGGATGGGCTTCGGAAGGGATGATGCGGAGAGCCGTGGACAGTAGTATCAACATGGCTGTCTGTTCTTGGCGATCATGCCGAGTTGACGACTTATCGTCCGAAGGACCGCGTCTGTGGTAGATGGGGCCTGACACTTATCGTCGAAGGCCCCGTCAACGGCACGGGGGGCCTACTCTTTTCATCCGAAAGACCCCGTGCGACGGCACAGGGGTCTTACTCTACTTTCATCCGATGATCCCGTCAACGGCATGGGGGGCTTAGCCTGCTTTCATCCGAAGACCCCGTGCGACGGCACAGGGGTCTTACTCTACTTTCATCCGATGATCCCGTGCGACGGCACGGGGGGCTTAGCCTGCTTTCATCCGAAGACCCCGTGCGACGGCACAGGGGTCTTACTCTACTTTCATCCGAAGACCCCGTACGACGGCACAGGGGTCTTACTCTACTTTCATCCGATGATCCCGTGCGACGGCACGGGGGGCTAACTGTATTTTATACAGGTAATTTCAAGTAAATTGCAGAAAGTGGCTCAACTAAATGGAAAAACTACAGTTAGATTGGATGAATTCAGGAGATATCGCCTAATTTGCCCAAACTAGATGGAGGTTTTCCATTTAGTTTTCGTATTTCGCCCTAGAATGGGAAACTAACTGGATGAAATCCATTTAGTTATCTAGGGGAGATACCGGGAGGATGCGAAGGATCTTCCAGGAAACGGTCGAGGATATCTGGGCTGCTTCCGGGGCAGTCGGAGGCTATCGAGGATGTCTGGGGGGCGTCCGGGATCGTCCAAGAGAGGCTTATCGGGATGTCTGCGGCATGTGGCTGACCACCGTCAATGCGACGCCATACACCGCGCACTGGAAGTCTCGTGCGGTCCGCGGAGGCTACCGGTGGTGTCTGCGGCATGTGGCTGATCACCGTCATGTGACGCCATACACCGCGCGCTGGGAGTCTCGCGCGGTTCGGGGCTGGCGGGCACCTTCAGGCGGATTCCTATTACATACTTGTTGACAATTAAAACCATATGAAATATGGTAAAATCGGGTTCATATTAGGATAATATAGTCAAGTTATTTATTCTTGCTAGATTAATACCGACTGTCCGCCGAAAGGAATGGTATTGTGAATTCGCTGGAAAGATACGACCTCCACATGCGCCCGAATGAACAGTTCGATGGCGCCATTCGCTGGTATTCGCCTTTAGAGGAGCCTTTTCAAGTATCCGGCCTCGCTTGGTTTGCGCAGGAAAGAAAATATCGCCGATTGCCAACTTCGCCGGCTCAAGCAATTCCCCAGGCGGTCGATCATTTGGCCAATCATACGGCAGGAGGGCAAATCCGGTTCCAATCGGATTCCTCCTCCCTATCGGTCAGGGTGAAGCTGAGAGGGATAGCCGGCATGGCCCATATGCCTGCAACCGGGCAATGCGGTGTCGATTGTTATGTGAGCGCTCCTGATACCAACGCTCGTTGGAGGTATGTCAATACCACCAGATATGATCACACTCTCATAGAGTATGAGTGTGCCTTGTATACCGGTTGGGAACCGACGATGCGCAATTTGGTGCTGAACCTGCCGCTGTATCAAGGGGTGGAAGAGATCTGGATCGGATTGGATGAGGGAGCCTCGGTGATGGCCCCGCCCGGCTACGCTTCCGGGAAGAAAATCATCATCTATGGAACATCGGTCACTCAAGGCGGCTGCGCTTCGCGTCCTGGCATGGCCTACTCCAATATCTTGAGCCGCAGGATTCCATTGGAATTCATTAATCTCGGTTTCTCGGGTAGCGGCAAGGGGGAACCGGAGCTCGCCGAAATCATATCGCAGATTAACGATCCGGCATGTCTTGTTGTTGATTATGAAGGTAACTGCGTTAGCACCGAACTATTCCGCAAGACCCTTCCGGAATTTATTCGTATTTATAGAGAAGCCCATCCGGTCACACCGATCCTGGTCGTGTCTCGTATCCGTTACGCTCGTGAGGAGCTGACACCGCATTTATATCAAATGAGAATGGAACGCAAACAATTCGAGCAGTCTCTCGTTAACGAGCTGCGGGAGCAAGGGGACTTGAATATTTATTTCTTCGACGGCTCCAAAACATTGGGCGAAGATTTCTTCGAATGTACGGTAGACGGCCAACATCCGACAGATCTTGGTTTTCTGCGAATGGCGGATGCACTCGAGCCGGTTCTGAAAACCCTGCTTTTATAACATCCCGTTACAGCAAACAAGCCGGAAAGCGAATCGCTTCCGGCTTGTTTTAATATACTTGTATAGTAAATTCAAGAATAGTTGCTTATCCCATTTGTTCCTTCGTCGGCCCCATGACTCCCGGCACGGTAAGCCCGGCTTGACGAAGCAGTACAGTCATCTGGCCGCGATGGTGCGTATCATGGGCGATCAGTGTGTGGAGCAGCTTTCCGCGGGCCATTTCCCTACCCATAGCAGACACCGTTTCAGCCAGCATATCGTCCGTCAGCGCGTTTTGGACCCCTTCCTGCACATCCGCGGCCATACGGCGATAGGCTTCGACAATTTCGCTCACCTTGTCCGGCACACCATCCCGCGTCCCTGCAGGCTGTACTTTAACACCGACCAAGCCTGTAAAGAACGCCGGGCTCGTCGCCAAATGCCAACCCAGCCAGCCAAGTGTGCTGTGTCCTTCCACGATAGCCTGTCCAAGCTTGTCGTCGGAAATCGCTTCGATCACCCGCAGCGTGCCCGCCGTCTGTACATTCCAATCTGCAATAAAGTCGTCAATTTTCCGGTACATCTTCGTCACTCCTTTGTTCATAGTACAGAATTTGTAAGCTCCGGGGCTCCCCGCAAAGTATCCGGAATACGCTTCGAAGGCTGACCGTCACTTTGCAGGGTTATTTTAAAATTGTTTCCACCTTCATTGTAAGAAAACGGCGGATAGAATGCAAACATATGACCGTAAATTTTCTTTAGGTTTGGCTATGTCAGTAAGCGTGGCGGGACAGCCCAATTTCAGCGGCAGGTTTATTTATAATTATTTTTTGCCGGCACTTTTAATGAAGGGAACTGATATACTCAATTCAGGATTACAGAAAGCAGGTGTTCAGGCTGGAGCTGAATATTGTAAAAGTGCCGATAGAAGAGAAACCGATACTTAACAATCTAATGCAGTTTTACTTGTACGATTTTTCCGAGTTCATGGATTGCGATGTAGAAGACAATGGTCTATTTGGAGAGTATCCGTATTTAGACGACTATTGGATTAGTGTAGAACACCGTTTTCCTTATTTTATAAAGATGGACGGAAAGAATGTCGGATTTATATTGGTTCGATATATCGATTCCAGCGACACCCCTCATTTTTCTATTGCCGAGTTTTTCATAATGAAAAAGTATCGGAGATTAGGGCTAGGCAAACATGCTGCCATGAAAGTGTTCGATATGCATAGAGGGCGCTGGGAAGTTACTCAATTGGAAAGGAATATTCCCGCACAGCAATTCTGGAATAGGGTTATCACGGAATATACTTCGGGAAGGTTCAGCAGTCGAATGGAATCAGGGAAATACATACAAGCTTTTTTCAACTAACGGAAAATGGGGCCGTACAATTAACGGATAACCTCTCATTTGTTGAGAACCCGACGCCAAGGATTCAGCCCGCACGAAGCGGTTCGTCCGTTCTAGAGCAACAGATTAGTCGGCAGCATCTATTTCTTCAAAATGAAGGCAAGCCACCTGGTGGCCGATTTCGCCCGGAACGGATCGCATCTCGGGAGCCTCGGAACGGCAGCGGTCGCTGGCATACCTGCAGCGGGTATGGAACCGGCAGCCTGACGGAGGATCGATCGGAGAAGGCACGTCCCCCTTCAACAGAATGCGCTCCGCCTTGCGTTCCGGATTCAGAGTCGGAATGGCGGACAACAGAGCGCGGGTATACGGGTGCCGCGGCTGACGGAATAAGGTGGCCGTATCGGCGATTTCAACGATCGTTCCCAGATACATGACAATGATCCGGTCGGAAATATGGCGGACGACCCCCAGATCATGCGAGATGAACAGGTAGGTCAGCTTGAATTCCCGCTGCAGCGACTGCAGCAGATTGAGAACCTGGGCCTGGATGGAGACGTCCAGGGCGGATACGGCTTCGTCGCAGATGATCAGCTTCGGGTTGACGGACAGCGCCCGGGCGATGCCGATCCGCTGACGCTGTCCCCCGCTGAATTCATGCGGATAACGGTCCGCCTGATACGAGGACAGCCCCACGGTTTCCAGCAGCTCGATGGCCCGCTCCCGCCGGCGTTCCTTGGGCACGACATTTTGGATTTCCATCGCCTCCTCCAGCACCTGCACGGCGGTTTTCCTCGGGTTGAGGGAGGCATACGGGTCCTGGAAAATGACCTGGATGTCTTTGCGCTTGCGGTTCATGGCTTTCTTATTGAGCGTAAGCAGATTGACGCCGTCGAACAGAATCTCCCCCGAGGTCGGTTCATCCAGGCGCAGAATGGCGCGTCCGGTCGTCGATTTGCCGCAGCCCGATTCCCCTACGAGGCTAACGGTCTCCCCTTCCCGAACAGTGAAGGAGATGTCGTCTACGGCTTTGACATAGTTGAGCGTCCGTCCGAAGATGCCTCCCTTAATCGGGAAATACTGCTTCAGCCGATTTACGGTCAGAAGGGGTTTGCTCATATCGTCACTTTCACCTCCGGCTTCATCTCCCAATGCTCGGTATATATCCAGCAGCGTACCTTATGGTTGCCCCCTACCTCGTTCAGCTCCGGCTGAGCTTCGCGGCACCGCTCCTGCGCATAGGGACAGCGCGGCGCAAACCGGCATCCGGCCAGCGGTTCATAGGGGCTTGGGACGGAGCCGGCAATCGGCACAAGCTCCTGCTGCTCGACGTCATGGCGGGGCAGCGAATTCATCAGTCCTACCGTATACGGGTGCTTCGGCTCCCGGAACAGCGTAACCACATCCGTATATTCCACGATCTGTCCGCAATACATGACGGCAACATCGTCACATGTCTCTGCCACGACGCCGAGATCATGGGTAATGAATAGCACCGACATGTGCAGTCTGCGCTGCAGATCCCGGATCAGATCCAGAATTTGCGCCTGGATCGTTACGTCCAGCGCCGTTGTCGGTTCATCGGCGATGAGCAGATCGGGATTGCAGGCCAGCGCTATCGCAATCATTACCCGCTGCCGCATGCCTCCGGATAACTGGAAAGGGTACTGCTTCACTCTCTTCTCGGGAGAAGGGATTCCGACAAGGCGCAGCATCTCGACCGCTTTGTCCATCGCCTGGCGCTTCCCCAACTGCTCATGAATCCGGTATACCTCCGCGATCTGCTGGCCGACGGTAAAGACGGGATTCAGCGACGTCATCGGCTCCTGAAAGATCATCGATATTTGATTCCCCCGGATGTGGCGCATCTGCCTGCCGGTTTTGTCCAGCAAATTATCCCCGTTGTATTTGATTTCACCGCCGATAATGCGGCCGGGATGGGAAATCAGGCGCAAAATCGACAGCGACAAAATGCTTTTCCCCGAGCCTGACTCGCCGACAATGCCCAACACTTTGCCTTTATCGATAGTAAGGCTGACGCCGTCCACCGCTTTGACCTCACCGTGTTCCGTGAAAAAGGAAGTTCGCAGGTTGTTGATTTCCAGCAGCGGCTGCTTCGTGTTCATCCTTCCTCGCTCCTCTCTCGGAAGTATCGGATTAATCCAAATCAATTCGTTTATTAAAATATTTGTAGGAGATGTCCACTAACAAATTTACAAGCACGAAAGTTAAAGAGATGATCAGGATGGTAGCCTGAACCACTGGAAAATCCCGCGCCCGGATCGAATCGATGACATAGCGGCCGATTCCGTTAACGGCGAAGACGGTTTCCGTCAGCACCGCTCCGCCCAGCAAGCCGCCGAACTCAAGGCCGATGACCGTAATGACGGGGATCATCGCATTTTTCAGGGCGTGCCGGTATATAACTGCGCGCTCTCGCACCCCCTTCGCGAGGGCTGTGCGAATATAATCCTGATTCAGCAC
This sequence comes from Paenibacillus sp. 32O-W, assembly GCF_007679495.1. Taxonomy (GTDB): domain Bacteria; phylum Bacillota; class Bacilli; order Paenibacillales; family NBRC-103111; genus Paenibacillus_L; species Paenibacillus_L residui. Next base: position 14,285 of record NZ_VEGP01000024.1, read on the forward strand.
CTCCAGCATGCTGGAGCGGGTCATGCGGGCAATAATCGCTGCGCCGCCGGTGCCCAGCGTAATGACCGGAAGCACGGTCTGTCCCCAGGTTCCCCAGCCGGAAGGACGGAACCAGCCTAGATCGACGGCGAAGTATTGAATCAGCATCAGTCCGAGCCAGAAATTCGGCATCGATACCCCAAACAAGGCAACGAGCATGACGCCGATATCGGAGGGAGAATTTTTGTAAACGGCGGAAATAATGCCTGCAGTCAATCCGAGGAAAACAGCCAGTATCGTACTGTACAAGGCAAGCTCCACCGTAATCCAGAAGCGGCTCTTGAAAATTTCCTCAGCGATAGGACGGCTGCTGCGGATAGAGACTCCGAGATCCCCCTGGATCAGCTTGCCGGCGTAATTCCAATACTGCACGTGCAGTGGATCGTTCAGGCCGAGGCTCTCCCGAATCTGCTCCACCTTCTCCTTGGGAGCTCCTTCTCCGACAATGACTTGAGCGGCATCTCCGGGAATGAGATGCATGAGGAGGAAGACGATAATCGTTACCCCGATAATGACGGGGACAGTTTGAATCAGTCTCCGGATAATATATATGAACATGGCGCCGGCTCCTTTGCAATTGAATTGGTGACTCCGGTCACTTCTTCATTTTCGGGTCGAGCACGTCCCGCAGTCCGTCGCCCAACAGATTGAACGCAAGGACCACAAAGACGATGGACAGTCCGGGGAAGAGGGCAACATGAGGATGCTCCACAATGTATTCGCGCCCATCGTTCAGCATTGCCCCCCATTCCGGCGTCGGCGGCTGCGCCCCAAGCCCGAGGAAGGACAGCCCGCTGGCGGTCAGAATCGCAATCGCGATGCGGAGAGTGGCCTGGACGATGATGGGAGAAGTAATATTCGGCAAGATATGCTTGAAAATAATGCGGCTGTCGCTCGAACCAAGAGCCCGCATGGCATCGATGTATTCCAGCTTGCGAACCGCCAGCGTCGATCCCCGCACGATCCGGGCGAAGGTCGGAATCGAGAAGATGCTGACCGCAATGATGACATTGAACAGACTCTTTCCGAGAGCGCTTACAATCGCCAGAGCCAACAGCAGACCGGGGAACGCCAGCAGAATATCGCAGATGCGCATGATGATAGAATCCCATATTCCCCCATAATAACCGGAGAGGACACCGAGAACGATTCCGAAGACTGCACCGAGGAGGGCTGCGATGAAGCCGATCGTCAGGGTGATCCGCGTTCCATGGATAATCCTCGTGAAGATATCCCTGCCGTTATGGTCCGTTCCGAACCAATGGTCTGCGGACGGCTTCAACAGCTTGGAGGAATAGTCGACGATGGTCGGATCATGCTGGGTAAGGTAAGGACCGAAGATAGCAACGAGAATGATAAAAAGAAGAAAGTAACCTCCCCACAGCGCCGCTGTGTTTTGCCGTAATTGTCTGTACAACCTCCCCCATCCGCGTGCCGGAGTCCGGCTGCGTCCTGGTGCGTTATCCGCTGCTCCTGCCCCGTTTCGCATGTGGAATTCATCCTTTCTACAAATAATTATCCGCCCGTTTAAGTAGAATCCTAGAATAAATTGGAATTACTCAAATATATGTTAAGTACGAAAAAAATATTTATCTTTTGATCGAGAGGGGTGTGTTAAGTGTTGATTCACAGAACAAGGTTAAAATGGTTCGTTCCGCTTATGCTCGCGATGATCCTGCTGCTTATACCGGCATGCAGCGAAAGCAGCGGTACGACCGAGGAGAAGCCTCCGGAGGAAAACAAAGGAAGCACAAGCTCTCCAAGTCCAAGTCCAAGCCCAAGTCCCGGGAATGAGGACAAGAGCAAGGATCCGCCAAGTGGCGGCGGCGGTACCGGGGATCTCATTGTGGCCTGGCTATCCGAACCTCCTACTTTAGACCCTCATATGTCGACCGATCAGCAAACCAGCATTGCGTCCTCCCATATTTATGACACGCTGGTTAAGCATGACAAGGATCTGAACATCCAACCGAGACTGGCCGAGAGCTGGAAGATGGTGGATGACGTAACCTGGGAGTTCAAGCTTCGCCAAGGCGTGAAATTTACAGACGGATCGGCCTTCAATGCCGAGGTGGCGAAGGCTAATCTGGACCGGCTGCTGGACCCCAAGACGGCTTCCCCGAGGGCTTCATTGGTAAATATGATCAAGGAAATTACCGTCGTTGACGAATACACGCTGCAACTCGTTACCGACTATCCCTATTCTCCCCTGCTAGCCCACCTGGCCCACCCCGGAGTAGGGATCGTCAGCGCCGAAGCCATCAAGAAAGACTACGAGAAAGTGAACGCCGGCGAGAAGGCCGGAGCCTGGCTGTCCCAGAATCCGGCAGGAACGGGGACTTTCAAGCTGGACTCCTGGGAACCCGGGCAGGAATTGAAGCTGGTCAAGAATGATGACCACTGGGGGAATAAAGCGAAGATAGACAGTATAACCTTCAAAGTGGTCAGCGAGAACGGCACGCGCATAGCGGAGCTGGAGACGGGATACGCGCATATTATTGAGCCTGTATCACCGAGCAGCATCGCCCGAGTGGAAGGACTGGACGGCGCTTATCTGAACCGTCAAGCATCGCTCAGCCTGTCATATATTGGCTTTAATACGGAGAAGGAGCCGTTCAATGACGTTCGCGTGCGCCAGGCTCTATCCATGGCTATTAACAAGGATGAGGTGATCTCCGGCATTTACGAAGGAACGGGAATTCCCGCGGTCGGACCGCTAGCCCCGGATGTGTTCGGCTATGATCCGTCTGTCAAACCGATAGAGTATAACTTGGATAAAGCCAAGGAGCTAATGAAGGAAGCGGGATACGAGAACGGTTTCTCTACCACGATCTGGACGAATGACAATCAGGAACGGATTAAAGTTGCGGAATATGTGCAGGCGAAGCTGAAAGAGCTGAATGTGGATGTGAAGATCGAAGTGATGGAATGGGGCGCTTATTTGTCCCAGACGGCCGAAGGAAAGCATGATATGTTCGTGCTCGGCTGGTCTACGGTGACGGCCGACGCCGATTACGGATTGTACCTCGTATTCCATTCCGCTAATGCGGGCGAGCCAGGGAACCGGACCTTCACGAAGGATGCGGAGCTCGACAAGCTGCTGGATGAAGGACGCAAGGAGAACGATCCGGAGAAACGCAAAGCAATTTATAAGCGAGTACAGGAGAAGCTCGTCGAATTGGCTCCTATGCTGTACATTCACCATCAGGAATATTTGGACGGGGTAAGCAAGAAGGTGAAGGGCTACTGGAGACATCCGAGCGGCATTATGCAATTCCATGACGTGTCGATAGAGCCGTAGAATAGATGCAGGCGAAAGCCCCAGTACTTTAGTTCTAAAGTGCAGGGGTTTTTTTATTGCCATTTATAGATATAAATTGAAATTTAGAGAAGGATTTTCCAGAAAAATACAGAATGCTTATGATCGCGCAAAAATGATCGCTGTGTCGATCTGAGGAGAGTGTTACGATGAAAAATTACGGTCATGAGTTATTTAACTGGAACCGCATCTTATTATTCTGCGTACCGCCCGCTTTACCCGTCTGAACTGGTGCGGTGGATCGTGAACCGATTTTCTCTCGATGGCCAAGGCAATATGCTTGATTTGGGGTGCGGAACCGGTCAACTCATGATGCGCTTCTCCGATTGGTTCGAGAGGCTGGTTGGCGTAGACAGTGAGCAAGAAATGATTGACGAAGCCTTGAGGAGAAGTGAAGAAGCGAGGATCGATAACATCAAGTGGATTACGGCCGATGCGGAAAGCTACTTGCAGAATACTAACGAAATCTTTCGGGTAGTCACGATCGCCAAAGCGTTTCATTGGATGGATAGAAAAGCGGTGCTCGACGATTTATATAACAAAATCCAACTAGATGGCGGAGTCGCCATTATTGATCATTATGCCCCGCATAAAGAGCCGCTGCCATGGCAAGCTGAGCTCCAGAAGATCATCAAATTATGGTATGGAGAAGAAAGAAGAGCGGGAAACACGACATACTCCCACCCACAAATTAGTCACGAGGAGATCGTTGCGCAATCTCGATTTGAATTAGAAGTTCATCGTCTGCCAACGTATGAACAGCAGTGGACGATCCAGTCCATCATTGGCAACCTGTATTCCACTTCCTACGGTTCCAGGCGTTTCCTTGGCGACCGGGCTTCTTCTTTCGAACAGGAACTGGAAAAAGCTTTATTACGCATAGACAACAGCGGAATCTTCACAGAAGAAATAGACCTGTCCATTATTTTAGCGATGAAACGTTAGCGAACGTAAAGGTGTTGATTTCCCTGCGGAATTTGGGGCCTGGTTGAAGAAACATTTCTGTTCCCGACATCGTCTCAACAGTAAGCAAGGAGGGACAAGCGTCCCTCCTCTTATCATATTCCTCTATTCCAATTTTGAGTCTCTAAACTTCCATATAATTCGAGAGCGCCTTGTTAAACCCGTCTCCGCGCTTATTTAACAAGGTGAGATTGATTGCCAGGGAGCGCTTATTGGGCCGGTAAATTCTAAATAAATTTGCAGAGACGGTTACCGTACGCCTACCCCTACCCGGTTCTTGTATACTTCATTCCGGGTTCCGACAACCTCGTTCCAGGGTACGAATTCTTCGATAAAAACAAAAGATCTTATCCCAATTCCATCCGGAGAAATTTGCACAATCGGCCTTGGGTCAAAAGTCAAAATGGCACACGCCAAACCGCCTACAACGGCTACAATTAAAAAGCCATAAAAGACAAAATAAGCAATCTCTGTAATATCGCCCGGATCGGCTAAAAGTTTAGTATAGATGATATAAACCGCGGCAAACATCACCACACTACAAAAAGCGGTCAGTATCCTGTTCGAATAAAAATTTTCCGTCTGCTGCACTCTGTTCTTTCCTTCCCATTTCAAGTCATCAACTCTTGAGAAAAATCAAAGTCAAAATCCCCAAATTCAAAATTATAATGGATACTGCGCAAAAAACAAGCGACTTTATTCCCGTATTTATATAATTTGGCGCTTTTCCAAAGTTGGGGGGGACGTCATATTTAAGATTTCGAATTGTACTTTTTCCGCTACCATTATTACCGGCAAAAACATACATGATTGGAATCATTTCATGCATGAGAGTCATTCTGGTTCAAAACAGGGACAACTTTACCATCAGTGAATTCTTTTACAATTTGTCCCTGAGATGTCTTATATACAATGTATGTGTCGTTAGCTTTGGCAGCCAACTTAGCACGCTCACCTGTGAGTTTAATGAGTTTCTGAAGATCCTTGATTTGATTCATTGGCGCACCATCCAATCCCTAAATATCAGTATTGATTCTGACTATAACATATGATGAGATTTTAGATTGAATCATTCATGTTCAACCGAAAATAGCTATAACCGGGTGCATTATTTTGAGCCCATAATTCTTCTCAGCCCTCAAAAATTTATTCCGCCTCATAGGGTATCTGGAATCCATGTTCTATCCAATTATCTTATAGGTGTACCAAAAGCTATATGCCAGTGTAAATGTTTTGAATCTTGGTACTTTCCTAAGTTTGTTATAACTCGACAAGCCACCTTGTTCAGATACTACATCAGACGCAACTTTTTTTACTACGGATAACAATTCAACAAGCAATCCAGTATCGCTATCTTCCAAGGTAATTAGCGATGATATATGTCTTTTAGGAATTACAACAATATGTACGGGATAGAATGGGCGTGTATGATGGTAAGCAAGCACATTTTCCGTCTCGTAAACTTTATTCACAGGTGTCTTTCCACTTAATACCTCATCACAATAAAAATCTTCTGACATTCTATTCCTATACATTTAATATATAACAATGAAAACGACACCTCAAACAGGGGCTTCAAACGCTATTCCCTTACTAATAACGCTCCATGATGTTCTTCAAAAGGAAAGACACTTTCCAACCTCAACTTGTACGATAACCAGACTGAGGCTCAGTGTCTTCTCGGATAATTTTCTGATAGTCTTGTCGCCAAAAGTCTCCTTAAAGGTAGCACCGTATTTGTTCTCCAGTTCTTTAATGGATTATTCCAAATAAGTCACTTCATCGACTTGAGGTTCTTCATTTCTTTGTCCCTGTTAGCTTTAAGTATCGACACATAAATTGAATTTCTCCTCATTTCGATTATCGTTGCTACAGTGAAAAAAGAAGAACGGGCGTAACTCACGCCCTTAATGTATATTTATTGCCGATCATTCTCCGGAAAGATCGAGGCAAGATCTATGGTCAAACAAGGAATCGTTGGAGACTGGAGTTGATCCTCTTCCGTTAAGGTTGCCACAAGCCGATAGCCTTCTCCTTCGGTTAGCACGAATTGATCTACCGTCCGATAGCTTGGGTCGGCAAGCCAATATTCTTTGACGCCGTGTTTCTCATATAAGTCTTTCTTGATCGTCTTGTCTCTTCGTCCCGTACTGCTGGATAAAATTTCGACAAGCAAATCAGGCACACCGAACACGAAACCATCGCGGATAATTCCAAGGTTCGCATTGGCTATATAAATGACGTCTGGCTGTACAATATTCTCCTCGTCGAAGTGGACATCCATCGGAGCGAGCAATATTTCCCCCTCCGCTTTACACGCCCCATGGAATGCAAGATAAAAATTCGTCAATATCTTCTGATGTACATATTTGGGGGAGGATAAAAAATCATACCGGATTCCGCCAATAATTTCGTAGCGCTCGGGCACATCGTAACTCCCCTGCTGTTCCTTCACTTTCGATGTCTGTTTGGGATTAGATGGTTTGGATGAACTCATCAAACATCACTCCTCATCAGATCATAATATTAGCACACCCGTTCTCATTATTATAACCTGTTAAGGCCATATTTGCATTATTTTATAATTCCGACCTTTCATTCTCGTTGAGCAATTATCCCAGGACCATTACGGGACTTGCCACAAACCTCCGAACAGCACTTGGCGTTCCGATATCCCTTTACAATTCAAATCTCTTTTTCACCTTGCCATATAATCCATCAGTCCTTATAAGGATCAAATTCATCTGAGCGCTGGCGAGAAAATCTCTTCCAGATTTCAGTTTTCCAATCCATTCAGCGCGAGTAAATATACTTCATGCGGACAAAAGATCCGCTATTCTTGATTTGGAGGCTGCTTTTGGAGTTTAAGCGGACATATGTTCCGCTACCTGCTATGTTACATGGATAATCCGACGTTTTAAGGATGAATAACGGATTCTCTGTCCGCCAAATCTGAATTTTCAGGGCAAATATGAGCAAATAACGGAACTTGTGTTCGCACAAAAAATCCGGCTGGGAAGTCTGAGCATTTTACTCAGCTCCCTGACCGGATCCCCCTATTCCACCTAACCCTGCCTAACCATACTTAACCATACTAAACCCTACCCTTTCCTGCTTCCCGTCGATCCCCGCACAACAAGCTCAGGCAGCAGGACAATTCGCTGCTTTGTAGTCTTGTCGCCATTGATCTCCTGAGAGATCAAGTTCACGACTTGCCTGCCCAATTCTTGAATGGGCTGGGCGATGGTGGTCAGGGGCGGGTTCATATGAGCCGCTAAGATACTGTTGTCGAAGCCGATGATCGAAACCTCTTCCGGTACTGCGATTCTCCGTTCATAAGCGGCCTGCATGGCGCCGATGGCCAGCAAGTCGTTGCAGGCGAAGATCGCCGTCGGGCGGTCAGGCTCGTCGAGGATCTGCCCCGCTGTGTCCTTCCCGCCTTTGACATGGAAGGCGCTCACGCGAATCCGATCTTCCCTGTAGGGAAGATGATGATCTTCCAATGCCTGCCGATATCCACGCACCCGCTCCTTGCTGCTCATCACTTCCAAATCCTCCGCAATGACCGCGATATCCCGGTGACCCAGCTCAATCAGATGCGAGGCCGCCAAATACCCGCCTAGATTATCGTCCACCAGCACTGTATCGACCGAAAGAGATGGCATCCCACGGGCAATGACGGCGATGGCCTGGTTCTGCTGGATGAGATTACGGATGATGTCCTGATTTTTGCCGCCAGTGGCCAGGATGATGCCGTCGGCGCTTTTTTGCCTGAGCAGGTTAATGGATCGTTCTTCCTTATCCGGCTCGTTGTCCGTACTGCAAATCACGAGATTGAAGCCCAACTCATGACAGTGATCCTCAATGCTTCGAGCCAGTTCAGCAAAAAAAGGATTCGCCAAATCCGGAATCAACAGTCCGATCATATAGGTCCTTTTCTTGGTCAGTGCGGAAGCGACCACGCTCGGCTGATAATTCAGCCGCTTCATGACCTCTTTCACTCGCTGCCTGGTTTTATCGCTGATCCGTCCGGTCTCGTTGATCACTTTGGAAACCGTCGCGATCGATACTCCCGCCTCTTCGGCAATATCATAAATCGTGGCCATACCATTCCTCCAACTTCTGTTGCCAACGTGCCGGTTGCGTTCCGCTTATGCAAGCTTCCTTTCCTTTAGCATAAACGAACCCTGCACCGCTTACAACCCGAAGCGATTAATAGCGGGCGACGACCATTTTTTTGCGTGTGTAGAATTCGACGCCGTCCTTGCCGTTCGCATGCAGGTCGCCATAGAATGATTTTTTGTACCCGGAAAAAGGGAAAAAGGCCATCGGAGCCGGCACGCCCACATTAATACCGAGCATCCCGGCATCGATCGTTTCGCGGAACTCATGAATCGCTTTAGCGCTATTTGTGTATAGACATGCTCCGTTAGCGAATTCCGATTGATTGGCGACTGCGATAGCTTCCTGCAAAGAATTCACTCTCACGATTTGCAAAACAGGGGCAAAGATTTCATCTGTCCATATTTTCATCCCTGGCTTCGCATGATCGAACAAGGTCGGCCCCAGGAAATATCCTTCTGAATCAGAAGCCTGATGCTGTCTGCCGTCAAGCACTAGGGACGCCCCTTCCTCCACGCCCTGCTCAATATATTGAACTGTACGTGATTTATGGGAATCGCGAATGACAGGTCCGAGGAACACGTTGTCCTCCATACCGTTCCCGACAGTCAATTGCTTGGCTGCATCGGTCAGACGACGAACCAGTTCATCGGCAACATCGCCAACAGCTACAACGACAGAGCAAGCCATGCAGCGCTCGCCGGCTGACCCGAATGCTGCATTCGTAATTTCTTTGGTAGCGAGAGCAAGGTCCGCATCGGGCATGACGATCGAGTGGTTTTTCGCTCCGCCCAGCGCCTGTACGCGTTTGCCGTGAGCGGCAGCCGTTTTGTAGACGTATTCGGCGACGGGCTGCGATCCGACGAACGAAATGGCCCGAACGTCGGGATGCTCCAATAAACCATTAACGACATCATGGGCGCCATGGACAATATTGAATACGCCATCCGGCAATCCCGCTTCCTTCAATAATTCCGCCAGCCGGTTAGCCAGCATCGGCGTTCGTTCCGAAGGCTTCAGGACAAAGGTGTTTCCGCATGCGATCGCCAGCGGGAACATCCAGCACGGAACCATCATCGGAAAATTAAACGGAGTGATGCCGCCGATCACGCCGAGCGGATAGCGATACATCGCTGATTCAAGCCCAGTCGCAATATCCGGAAGATTGGAGCCCATCATAAGCGAGGGCACGCCAGCGGCAAATTCAACGCATTCGATCCCGCGCTGCACTTCGCCGTACGCTTCGCTGTAGTTTTTGCCATTTTCCAGCGTAACGAGCCGTGCCAGCTCTTCCCAATGCTCAACGAGAAGCTGCTGGTACTTGAACATAATGCGGGCACGACGCGGTACAGGCACTTTGCTCCATGTCCGAAAAGCCGCATCGGCTGCCTGAACGGCCCGGTCCAGATCGTTCCGAGTCGATAAAGGTACTCGAGCCAAAATTTCACCCGTTGCCGGATTGGGAACCGTATCTTCCCGTTCCGTCTCGGCTGCCGCCCACTGCCCATTGATAAAGTTTTGCAACAAAGGTGTGTTGCCTGCCACAGTTATTCCCCCTAAATATTAACGATGTGAAAAAACGACTCTAATTCCCGCTTGTGTTATAGCGTTCGATCCGCGCTTCGATCTGCTCCACCGTTGGCATCGCATCAGAACTGCTGTGGCTCGAAACGACGATCGAAGCGGATGCGCTGCCAAATTGCTGGCACCGTTCAATGCTCCAGCCCTGCATTAAGCCGTAAATAAACGCCCCGGCGAACGAGTCGCCCGCTCCGAACGTTTTGACGACTTTGGCCGGGAAGGTTGCGCCTTCGTACCGCTGTCCATCGTTCGTATAAGCGGTCGAACCATCACCACCGCGTTTGATAACGACTAGCTTGGCCCCTTTCTGAATCCAGGTATCGGCCGTCGCCTGATCGTCCTGCTTTAGCGGTCCGTCCAATACCTCCATCAAGTCGAACTCTTCACGCCCTCCGAAAATCACATCGCATTTCTCGGAGACGAGTCGGCAGTAGATCGCGGTTTCCTCTGCGGATTTCCACGTATAGGGTCGGTAATCGATATCAAAAATCGTCACAACGCGATGCTTGCGTGCGTAATCCAGTGCGGCGAAGACCGCTTCACGAGAAGGACTCCGGGCGAGTGCCGTACCGGAGATCAGCAGCGCCTTGGCATCACGAATATAGGCCTCGTTCACATGACTTGGTTCCAGCTTTAGATCGGCAACATTGTCGCGATACATCAAAATGCTGCATTCGCTTGGTGATAAAATCTCGGTAAAAGCGAGGCCCGTTACGCTCCCGGATGGATCGACTACAATCTGGTCGGTATTCACATGACATTCTTGCAAATACCGAACGATAAACCGTCCGAATTGATCATTGGCAACGGCTCCGATAAAGCCTGTTTTCATGCCTAACTTAGCGAGCGCAATCGTAATGTTAGCCGGCGAACCGCCGACATATTTAGTAAACGTCCGCGTCTCTTCCATCGGACGGTTGATTTCATTCGCATTTAAATCAATGCAAAGCCGCCCCAATCCGATAAAATCAAGCGCCCGATCTTTCGGAAATTGCAAATCAATCATCGTTCGTTCGGCCTCCTCCCGGTGTCATCAACCATTCATGGTCAGGATCGTTGTGAAACTTCCATGTCCGTACCGGCCCAGCCATGACGTTGAGATAGTAAACCTCATAGCCTGGAGGAGCCGACACGGGGTGGTAGCCTTTCGGCACGAGGACAGCATCTCCATCCTGAACAACGAGCGCTTCATTCAGAGAGCGGTCATCCGTATAGACGCGCTGGATCGCGAATCCGTGAGCCGGGTGAATCCGATGATAATAAGTTTCCTCCAAAGACGATTCATGAGGCAAGTTAAGCCGATCATGCTTGTGCGGGGGATAGCTCGACCAGTGCCCGGCCGGCGTAAACACTTCGACTACCAGCAAACTTTCGGCACGGCTATCCTCCGGCAAAATATCATGAATCGTCCGTTCCATATTCCCGGATCCACGTACGGATACGCGAACATCTTCAGGCGCAATCAGGCGTGCGGCAAGCGTTCCTTTGGCAGGGGCCCAGCAGACGGCAAACTCCAAATCCGTTATCGCCGTAATTTCGAATCGATCTTGAGCCGGCACATAAACCGAGCATGCGGGTGTCTTCTCAAACACACTCATTCGCAGCCCAATGTTGAGGAATTTCTCTTGTGCCGTAATGACATTTGCTTTGCCCCCCAACAACACAATACACGCTTCGCGATCTTCTGTCGGCAGAGCCAGAGCCTGACCTTCCGACAAAGCAAAGACCTGGAATCCGACATACTCCCACCCTGCCGATTCCGGGGTGATGGTCAGACGATTGCCGTCTGGACCCGGCAGGCAGCTGGATACGATCAGATCAGACATATAAGCACCTCTCTTTCTGAATCATGCCGTTTCTTTTTTATATAAAGAGACATTCTTCCCGTCTATCCCACTAAAATGGACTTGATGTACTGTTTGCTTTTCTCCGCATATTCGTTTGGCTCGGCAATCGCAGGATCCTGCTCGGCTTCTAAAATGAACCAATCGTCATAACCGATTTGGAACAACCGCTCGAAGATCGGCTGGAAATCGATCATGCCATCCCCAGGTACGGTAAAGACCCCTTGAATCACCGCTTGCTGAAATGGAATGGCTTGCGTTCTTACTCGCTCCAGCACATCCTTGCGCACATCCTTCAAATGAACATAGGCGATGCGGGCCGCATATTTCTCTAGCAGTGCCAGCGGATCGGTTCCGCCATACAGCGCATGCCCTGTGTCGAATAACAGATGCACCAGGTCGGGGTCCGTCGTCTCCATGAGGCGGTCGATTTCATGCGACTTTTCTACCACGGTGCCTATATGATAATGATAGACGAGCTTCATCCCGTATTCCTGACAGATCGCCCCGGCTGCATGCAAGCCATCCACCATATGGTTCCATTGCTCATCCGTGAGCGGTACGACCTCAGTTACACCCGGGCCCGGGGGCCGTCTCGGATCTCCAATGATCGAGCCGCCCAGCTCGCATGTCACGACATGCCGACAACCAAGCACGCTTAAAAATTCCACATGCTTGCGATAAGCCGCCAGTTCTGTCTCCCGATATTGCGGATCGGAGAACAGCACGCCCTTCCACTGCGAAGTGAGTTGAATTCCTCGCGCAGACAAGGCCTCTTTGAGTTCATGCGGATCTTTCGGGAACTTGCGGCAGTTTTCCGTTCCCCTAAATCCTAGCCGGGAGAAATCATTCAGCAGTTGTTCGAACGTATAGTGATCGCCCAGTTCCAGCACATCTTCATTCACCCAGTTGATAGGCGAAATGCCGAGCTTAATTTGATCGAATGCTTTCATCCTTTGTCTCCTCCCGTTCACACTTGCTTTACGTGTCTGATCCGCTCTTCCATCTCATGTCTGGCCGCCTGCACCTTCTCATTGCCGGATACCTCTGCCGGATCTACACGCCACCAAGAGTGATAACCGGACGTATTCGTGCCAGGCAGCACTTTGATGTGAATCAGCGTAGATACCGGGTCATTCCTGGCACTCTGCAGGGCGGCTTGCAGCTCCTCCTTTGTATGGACGGTGTAAGCTTCTGCCCCCAGGCTGCGGGCATGAGCAGCGTAATCAATCGGCAGGTAGTCGCCCGTTAACCGATTGGTCTCGCCGGAACGGCTGCGGAACTCATTGCCAAACCCATCGCTTCCGTGTTCCCTCTGCAAATTATGAATGCATTGAAACCCATGATTATCGAATAGCAAAATGTTGATTTTAACGCCTTCCTGTATACTCGTTACGAGTTCGGAATGAAGCATCAGGTAGCTTCCGTCACCTACCAAGGCATAGACATCCCGAGCCGGTTCCGCCATTTTGACTCCAACCGCTCCTGAAACCTCATAGCCCATGCAGGAAAACCCGTATTCCATGTGATAAGTTTTCGGCTGGGCGCTCCTCCATAGCCGGTGCAAATCGCCAGGCAAGCTGCCGGCGGCACAGACGATGACCGCATCGTCGCCAATGGCGCGATTAATTTCGCCAAGCACGAGGGTTTGCGTTAAACCGTCTGCTTTTTCCAATGTGTAATACCGATCGACCTCTTGGGTCCATTCGCTCATTAACCCGACCAGCTCCGAGGACTCGTATGCAGACCGATAGTTCCGCTGCTGCAGTTCGTGTTGAAGGGAACGCAGCACAACTTGGGCATCGCCAATCAGTTGGTGCGCATCGAGCTTCATCGCATCCGAACGGCTGACGTTAATGCTGATAAACTCTACATCCGGATTTTGAAAAGCACTCTTGGACGCTGTCGTGAAATCCTGCAACCGGGTGCCGACGCAAATCACCACATCCGCTTCCTTCGCTAACCGATTGGCGGGCAGCGAACCGGTTACGCCGATGGCGCCTGCATTCAGTTCATGGTTCCAGGGCATTGCGCTTTTCCCGGCCTGCGTTTCGGTTACCGGAATGCCGAAGGCTTCGGCAAACTCGGTCAATGCTTCCGTTGCCAACGAATAATGGACGCCGCCTCCGGCGATGATCAGTGGCTTTTGCTTGCGGGCGATCAGTTCCACCGCTCCGTTAAGGGCTGTTGGAACCGGTAGGCGCCTCTCGATGGCATGAACCCTTTTGCGGAAAAATTCAACCGGGTAATCATAAGCTTCGCTCTGCACATCCTGCGGCAGCGCCAGCGTGACCGCGCCTGTGTCTGCAGGATCGGTCAACACTCGCATCGCCTGCAGCGCAGCCGTCATCAGCTGCTCAGGCCGGCTGATCCGATCCCAGTACCGGCTAACCGGTTTAAAAGCATCATTCGCCGATATTGTATAATCGCCCGGATGCTCAATTTGCTGCAGCACCGGGTCCGGCTGACGGCAGGCGAAAATATCGCCGGGCAGCAGCAGCAGGGGAATGCGGTTGACCGTCGCCGTTGCGGCGGCTGTTACCATATTGAGCGCGCCCGGACCGATCGAAGAGGTGCAGGCGAATATCCCCAATCGATTGGACTGCTTGGCGTAAGCGATCGCCGCATGAGCCATGCCCTGCTCGTTCTTGCCCTGGATAAAGGTTAATTCGCCCGGCTGTCTTTCCAGCGCTTCGCCCAGTCCCGTGACGTTCCCATGACCGAATATCCCCATGACGCCACGAATAAATTTATGTTCTACTCCGTCCAACTCAACATATTGCTGATCCAGAAATCTGACGAGCGCCTGCGCCATCGTCAAACGAATGGTTTTCGACATCGATCCAACCTCCTCAGATAATCGAATGGTTAGCACCCATGGATAGTTCGTATAGATAACTCTCATGGAAAATTCTCATGGATTATTCCCATGGTTAATTTCCAGCAGACAATGAATCGGTAATCTCTGCTATCGTCACAGGTCTACGCTCCTGCAAAGACCGCTTGGCTGCAGCGGCGATCAGCTCCGCCTTATATCCATCCATGCCGCTTACCGGCACCGGTTTGCCATTTAGGATACTATCGATGAACATCTCCGTTTCCAGCATATAAGCCCCTTGATAACGCTCCAAGAAAAACTGCTTCGGCTTCACGCGAAACACCCCCTCGCCCGTACTCCATTCGGCCGAGTTATCTGTATCGTTCTGTACGGTGGCATTACCTTTGGAACCGAACACCTCGACTCTTTGGTCGTACCCGTAGGCGGCGCTGCGGCTGTTGTCGATTACAGCGATTGCGCCGCTGCTCAGTTTCAACGTAGTAATTGCCGTATCAATGTCGCCCAGTTCGCCGATGGCTGGATCAACGAGCACGGCTCCTTGAACATACACCTCTTTCACCTCACTGCCAGATAAGTAGCGGACCATATCGAAATCGTGAATCGCCATATCGAACAGCAAGCCCCCGGATACGCGAATATAGTCATAGGGCGGCGGGCTTGGATCGCGTGAGGTTACCTTGATAATATGTGGATCGCCAATTTGTCCCTCGTCGACCAATTGCCGAACTTTCATAAAATTATGATCGAACCGGCGGTTGAAGCCCGTTTGCAACTGAACTCCGTTTTGCTTCACGACCTCCAGCGCTTCGCCCGTTTTCTGCAGCTCAAAGCTGATCGGTTTTTCACAAAAAATATGCTTCCCTGCCCGCGCCGCCTCCATAATGAACGAGACATGGGAATTCGTTGAGGAGCAAATGAAAATAGCGTCGATGTCTGGGTCCGCGAATAATTTCCCGCTGTCTTCCGTGACGGTTGCGACTCCAGCATCCTTCGCCCACTCGGTCAAGTGATCAATCCGAATATCCGAAATCGCTTTCAAGTTCACTTTCCTATTACGCAGCAAATTCTCGGCATGCAGCATGCCAATTCTTCCCGCTCCGATAATCCCGATGTTTAAAGTGTTCAAGCTCAACATCCCTCCCTTGATGGAACCAGTGTCCGCGTCACTTTTCAGGGTAACCGCTTAACCTTATTTCATTATAACAAGATTGCGTTCTTTTGCAATATTTTGTCTATTTTCCGCTAGAAATTACGACTAATGGGGGTAAGCGCTATCCCTAAATAGAAATAAAGGTACTTTCCGATTTTGACTACATTTTTTTTTTTTTGCAATGACAGCTTCTATTTGAGCAATGACAGCATTAAGGAATGAATGTGCCTGTTGCTGCACAATACATTTTCGGTAGTTAGGCTATAGACCTCACCCTCTATATCGCTAACCGTTCCGCCCGCCTCACAGACGATTAGGACACCTGCGGCGACATCCCATGTATGCATTCCGTATTCCCAGAAGGCGCACAATCTTCCGCTAGCCACATAAGCCAAATGCAGGGCAGCCGAGCCTAAAACCCTTACACTCCTGCAGGTAAGCGCCACTTGCCCAAGCGAATCAACCACGGCGCGCCTTGCCCCATGCAGATCGGCCGGGAACCCGGTAGCGACTACGCTTTCCGCTAGCGTTTGGGTACTTGAGCAGCGGATGGGAACTCCATTCAGGAACGCGCCTTTGCCTTTTTCCGCCCAAAACATTTCGTCCCTCATCGGATCATAGATGACCCCGACTAACAGTTCGCCTTGATAGGCCAATGCGATGGACACCGTATACCCTGGAATGCGGTTGACGAAGTTGACCGTGCCATCGATCGGATCCACAATCCATAAATAATCGTCTGCGATTTCCGTCTCCAATAATTGCTGCAGGGATAGTTCCTGCTCGAACATCTGCTCCTCCCCGAGTATCCGATGATGAGGATAGGTCTCGTTAATCATCTGCCGAATCAACCGTTCGACGCCCTGATCCACTTCGGTGACTACATCATAAACCGTTCCTTTCTCCTGAACAGCAAATCCCTTGCCTGTACTCTGCTTCATCATCGCGCCTGCTTCTAGGGCCATTTGTTTCGCTGTTTGTAAAAAGTCCACGACATCTTCTCCTCATTATCCTTGATCATTAGAAGGCAGTACACGTATTTGTTCCTTTTTCAGACTGAGACGAACGATTTCCCCTACCCGATGAATGCCATGATCATGATGGCGATAGTCAATCATTGTTACGGTCTGGTCGTTAATGCCGATTTCATATTCGACGTATAAACCGAGATAAGTGGTCCGCAAGACCTTGCCTGTGAAAGAGCCTTCCGAAGCAAACTGCCAAAACTCCGGGCGAATGACACAATGGGCCTGATCGCCAGTGGAAAAAACGTGCTCAGACTGCCACTGAACAACGTACTCCGACTGCTGCGGAACGGCTACATTTTGACCGAGCAATTTTACTTGAATCGATTCAGAGGATGTCTCCACAACTTGAACCGGAATAAAATTCGCTTTCCCCATAAAATCGGCGACGAATTGATCATTCGGTTTGGTATAAATATCATGCGGCGAACCGACCTGCTGAATGGAACCTTTATTCATAATGACCACTTTATCGGAAATCGCCATCGCTTCGGCTTGATCATGAGTGACATATAAGCTCGTAATGCCAAGCCGTTGTTGGATCTTGCGCAGCTCATCCCGCATATATTCCCGCAGCTTCGCATCCAGATTGGACAGCGGTTCGTCAAAGAGCAGCACCTTCGGTTCGGTTACAACGGCCCGCGCCAATGCGACACGCTGCTGCTGGCCCCCTGATAGCTGTGAAGGCATGCGATCCTGCATGGATTCGAGATGCATGAGATCGAGAACCTTCTGTACCTTTTCCTTAATGGTCGACTTGGAAAGCTTCTGAATATGCAGTCCATAGGCAACATTCTCGTAAACGGTCAGATGCGGGAACAAGGCATAGCTTTGGAAGACCATCGCGACATTCCGCTTATTCGGAGCCAGATTCGTAATGTTCTGGTTTCCGATATAGATATTGCCTGAGGTCGGTTGTTCAAAACCTGCAAGCATTCTCAGCGTTGTCGTTTTACCGCAGCCTGAAGGTCCCAGCAGTGTCACCAGCTCTCCCGGCTCGATATCAAGCGAGACATTATTCACGGCATAGACCTGCTCCTCTCCTGAATAAGAAGGAAAGGCTTTCATTAATTGTTCGAACTTTACCGCTTGTGATGCCAGCGTCATTTTCATACCCCCTTATGTCAGTTTCTTATGTCTGGTTCTTATGCGCATTCTTATTTCACCTTTTCTTTGTGCCTAATCGATTGACCAAAAATTGCATCGTTCCCAACGCAGTAAGCACAATAGCGAACAGGATGACACAATAAGCGGCAGCGGCTCCGAGCCTGCTCCCTTCAATCTGTGAAAGGATCGATACCGTCATCAGGTTCCAGTTCACCGAGACAAGAAAGATGAGCGAGCTGATCGAAGTCATCGACTTGGTAAAAGAATAAAACAACCCGGAGAACAAGGCCGGTCTCATGAGCGGCAAAGAAATACGGCGAAACGTGGTGAAGTTATTCGCTCCCAGGTTAGCGGACGCTTCTTCAATCGATTTATCAATCTGTCTTAGGCTGTTCGTTCCGGCTTCGATTCCTACCGGCATGTTGCGGAAAGTTAACGCGAGAATAATAATCGCGCTTGTTCCCGTTAGCAGCAGGGGCTTATCGTTGAAAGCGAGAACATAGCCAATCCCGACCACCGTTCCAGGAACGGCAAAGACGACCATCGAACCGGTTTCCATTAACTTTTTGCCAATAAATTGTTTGCGAATAAGGAGGTACGCGATCAGCATCCCCATCACGACCGTGAACGGTGTCGATACGGCTGACAGAACGATCGAATTCCGGATCGAGTCGAGACCAAGCGAGAAAATATACCTGAAATTATCAAGCGTAAGCGAGTTGTTGACACCCCAGACTTTAACAAAAGCTCCCCAGACGACCGTGCCATAAATCAGCAGAACGAAGCCTGTAATCAGAAAACAAAAGATGAACAACGGCCACACGATATGTTTTTCCGTGATCCGAACGCCGGAATTGGAGGGCTTGCCGGTCACTGTAACATAGGATTTTTTGCTTATCCAATATTTTTGCATGAAAAAAGCTAGCATTGACGGGAAAATGATCGCCAGCGCCAAAATCGCGCCGCCCCGCAGGTTATACATTCCGGTGATCTGAATGTAAGCTTGAACCGCAAGAGTAGAGTAATCCCCTGCAATAACCATCGGATTGCCAAAATCCTCGATAGATTTAATGAACACGAGCAGCAATGCGCTGAAGATAGCCGGCACGGAAAGCGGAAGCGTAATCGTACGAAACACTTTCCATCGGGAAGCACCCAAATTCATGGAAGCGTCCTCAATCGAGGAATCGATCGATTCCAGCATCCCCTTCATATTCATATAAGCCAGCGGAAAGAAAGATAAGGTCTGGATGATCAGCAAGCTGGTTAATCCATAGACATTGAAGCTATCTAAACCGAACAGTCCGTTCGTGATCAGCCCTTTGCGCCCAAACAATAAAATAATCGACAAGGCAATGACAAAAGGCGGTGATATAACAGGCAGCAGAGCAATCAAGTTAAAAATGTTCTTGCCCTTCATATTGGTCCGCGTGATGGCAAAGGCGAAAATAAAGCCAACCACCGTGCTAAAGACCGCCGCCATAATCCCCAATTTCAGACTGTTCCAGAAAGAAGTGAGGAAATAGTTGTTCGCCAGCGTTTCTTTTAATGCAGAGAAATCCAAACCTTCATCGTTAACAACGGACACCTTAAAAACTTGATAAATCGGATATACGGAAAAGATGAACAGGGAAGCGAAGATCAGAACAATGATGGCAATCAGCCAAGGTTCCTTGATGAGCGCTGCCCATTTTCTTCTGGATGGCGGCCTGTTTTCAGTTATCACCGCCGTAGATGAACTGGACAATATGGATAACCCCTTTCATAGTCAGCATTCTTTACTTGGCTGCATCTTGTCCTTTAATCTTCGATTCAAACTTGGCCAATAGCTCCTTACGATGTTCTCCTGCCCAAACCTCATCGTAATCCATCACTTTCAATTCATCGATTCTCGCTGCACCTTCGGCAACCTCCGCATCTGGATTAATAGGTAGACGGAATGATTTTGTACTTGCATATAAATCCTGAGCTTCTTTGCTAATGGACCAGTCGATAAATTGCTTGGCAATTTCCCGCTCATCCTCAGGCCCGCCTTTAATCAGGGCTATAGCTCCGATCTCAAAGCCTGTTCCTTCACTTGGAAAAGTGAGCTCGAGCGGGTAACCTTCGCCCTTAGGCTTCAAAATATCATGCGCGAAGGCAATACCGATTGCGCCTTCACCTAAGCCAACTTGCTTCGGAGGACCGGAACCCGACTTTTGATACTGCAGCACGTTCTCATCCAATTTTTTCAGATAGTCAAAGGCCTTGTCTTCGCCCCACATTTGAACCAATGTTGCCAGAATGGAATAAGCCGTACCCGAAGCGCCTGGGTGGGCAACCACAATTTGACCTTTGAACTCCGGCTTGATCAGATCTTCCCAGCTCTCGGGGGCTTTCACATTGTGTTTTTGCAGCCATTCCGTATTCGATGCGAATCCGAGCGGACCTACATATACAGGAGCCCAATACCCTTGTTGATCGCGATATTGCTCAGGTATAACCTCAATTCCTGCCGGCTGATAGGACTCAAGCACACCCTCCTTGATCGCCGCCACAAATGTATCCGATGGGCCACCATACCAGATGCTGGCTTGCGGATTATTTTTCTCCGCTTGCAGTCTGGCCAGTGTCTCTCCCGCAGACAAACGAACAAACTTCACTTTAATGCCGGTCTGCTTCTCGAATGCATTCAAATACGGAACCACCTCTTGTTCAGGAAAAGCAGTGTACATAGTAAGCTGCTTTGCTGTCGCTTTCGGCGTCTCCGCCTGCGTTCCACTGTTATTCGTTCCGGGTGCTGCTGTTCCCTTCGACTTTCCACAGCCAGCCAGAAATAAACTCAGCATCATGCATAGAACTATGGAAGTGACTATACTTTTACGCATTTTTTCAACCTCCTCATTATTATGAAAACGCTAGCAAAAATGAATTTTAGTAAAAATATCAGAACCTTAACTTTGATAGCTTCACGACATTAATTCTGTAATGATTTGTGCGATCGCATGCTGTTCATGATGTACGGTAACCTGATCAGCTTGTGCTTTAAGCTCTGGGTGAGCGTTAGCCACCGCTATCCCTGTATCCGCTGCTTGAATCATAGAGATATCATTCAAATTATCGCCCACAGCAATGGTGTGGAGTTCTTTGATTTGCAGCATTTCGGTAAGAACCTGTAGGGCCGTCCCTTTCGATGCTCCTTCAGGCAGTATTTCAAAATAATTTTGCTCCGAATAGACGGTTTCACAGCTTAGACCGCTATCCATCACGATCTTTTCAAAGGAATGAAGCTGTTCGGGTACTTCCGCTATAACGAGAATTTTAGTGATCGGATTCGTTATGAGAGTTTCGTTCCAAGGTTTACAGCGAACACCTTCTTTATGCTCATGTTCTCGAACGATATGGTTAGGAACCGGGCTATAAACATCGTTTTCGGCATATACCAGCAAGCCAAACTCATTTGTAAGTGCTTCCAAGATTGTCTGCCAAAGAGAAGCTGTTACAGTTAAAAGCTTCTCATATACGATTTCTTTGGTTACAGGGCAATAGATGCGGGCCCCATTGTATAAAATGACAGGTGTTGTAATGTCTAATTGGCGTATAAATGGAATGACGGCTGCTTCCATCCTGCCCGTCGCTAATGTGAACAGGCCGCCGGACTGGATGAAGGATCGGATCGCCCGTTCATTCTCGCTGCTGATTTGTTGATTCCCATCAAGCAAAGTACCGTCCATGTCGGTCACAATCAATAATGGTTTCAAAGACTTTCCAGCCTCCCTACAGTTTTTCTCTGAAGCAGTTGGGTGTCAAACAATACGGATGGAGGAATTTCATCTTTGTTCTCGATCATGTTCAGTACGAGTTGAGCTGCTCTTCTGCCCATTTCCTTCCGAGGCTGCTTCATGGTCGTCAACTGAATCCAATGCAATCTGGAATATTCCAGATCATCAAACCCAATCAACGAAATCTGATCGGGCACCGCTATCTGCTGCTCGGCCAAGTATTCCAAAGCACCGATTCCAAGCAAATCATTCACGGCAAATACGGCTGTAATCGTCGGGTTGGCTTCAAGAAGGCGACCCATGGCTTCCCGGCCAAACTCGATGCGATTCCCGCCAAGAACGACATTCTTGTCTTCTAGCTCAATTCCATTCGCTCGAAGCGTATCGACATAACCCTGATAGCGGAGCTGCCCGACGAACGATGTTTCCGACATGCCGATCAGCCCGATCTGCCGATGACCTGCTTCAATCAGGTGACGAACCGCTGTACACGCAGATTCATAGTGATCGACATCAACGAATGGCATAGGCAGTTGTTCCGGTGTTCTCCTCCTTAGAAAAACATATGGAATCGAAATGTTGGCGAGCATGGAGATGAATTCCTCATCCATATGATCTGGCGTCAAAATTAACCCGTCATACTGCCGACTAATTGCACTGGAGATAAAGTTTTTTTCTTTTTTCGAGTCTCTTCCGGTATTTCCATAGACACACTGATAGTTGTGATTGGATAGTTCTTCCTCGACCCCATGCGCAATACCTGAGAAGAATGGATCTGTGATCTCCGGGATCATTAATCCAATCGTGTAAGACTTTTTCTGGATAAGTCCTTTTGCCATGGCATTAGGCATGTAGTTGAGCTTCTTGATCATTTCCATGACTTGCTTTTTCGTCTCTTCCCGAATGTCGGGATGATTATTCAGCGCCCTGGAAACCGTAGAAACAGACACACCCAGCTTTTTCGCAATGTCCTTAATCGTAGAAATTTGTTCCGCCCTCCTTTCTGAAAATGTTCCGGTAACGTTACGGTTAAAATTACTGGTAACGTTTCCGGTAACGTTGCCGGGAACGTTACCGTTAATTATAAAAAAGAATCCTCTTGCTTGTCAATTGCAAATGTTCAGTTTATTGTGACTGCATCGAACGGGCGGCTGATCATACTCTCGTAGAGTATGAATGTGTCTTGGATACCGATTGGGAACCGACGATGCGCAATTTGGCGCTGAATCTGCCGCTGTATCAAGGGGTGGAAGAGATCTGGATCGGATTGGATGAGGGAGCCTCGGTGATGGCCCCGCCCGGCTGCGCCTCCGGGAAGAAAGTGATCTTCTATGGAACATCGGTCACGCTCCAGCATTGTCCAAGCCGTTCAGGACTAACCGGTCGTACTTCGAACATGAACGGGCCATGATACCCGCATTCAAGCAGAGCGGAAATCACGTCATTCCAACGAATGATCCCTTCCCCCGGATACCAATGCTTCTCGTCCAAGCCATCATTATCCGACATATGGACCGTAATGATGCGTGAGCCTATCTTCCTTACAAACTCTTCCGGTTCCTCCTGCAGCAGGTGGTTCACGTCACAGCATACACCCAACCGTTCATCCACAGCAAGGAGTTCCCTCATTTCTGCGCTCGTATTGCCGAGACAGGTTCGCGGCAAGCATTCCACCGCGACCCGCAAGCTGAGCCGCTCAGCCTCGGCCGCCATACGGGCCAATGACCTTCGACAAGCCTGCAGACGCTCGTTTCTTTCGGCAGCGGGTATCGGCTCCCAGCTTGGATGCAGGATGACCGTGCCGATCTTCCATGCAGCCGCCAAGTGCATCAACTGCAGATGCCGGGCGATTGCCGCTTCCCTGTGTCGTTCATCCACCGCCGAGACATCCCACTCTGTACCATAGGGCAGATGCAGGGACCAGACATGAATGCCCAGTTCCCTGGCTTGCCGCACAAGCTCCTCACACCGATTCCGGTTGTCCGGCTCCAGCATATCGAATACATCATTGGGCCAGGCCAGCTCAATGCAGCCCACGCCGTTGTCCCGTAAATCCTCCAGCTTCATATTCGGCTCAGCGCCTGCCCCAAGCTGGATGGAGGTGCCGGGCTTCCAAGCAGCGGGAGCAGGCGGGGCGCATGCCGTCCGCCCTATCCCCGTTTGAGTTCCCTCAGATTTGTTCATATCAGTTATCCAACCCTCGAGCCTGCACCGCTTCATTGACTTCTTCGATCGCTTTCTGAAGTCCTTTATTGTCGTACCCTCTAACCGTCTCCTTCCACATGGCCACCGGATCTTCCTTGGCCAGCATAATCCGAATTATATCCTCCGCCACGTTAATCGCGCTCAGCTTCGCTTTAGCCGGCGTATGCAGTAACTCCACTTTGAAATTGGTCGGAACCGGCTCATAATTTTCAACACGATGCTTCAATTCCTCACGGGACATCCTGGCTAACTCCGCCCCATAGGCAATGTCCACCGCTTCGCTTTCGGTAAACTCCATCCATTGGTACCAGGCCGCAAGACTCCCAAACATATTAAATGAAGGATAGAGTGAACCAATGCTTACGAATTCTCCCTCTTCATTCTTGTCCCGAGTGATGGTATAGGTATCGCCTTGCTTCGTATAATCTTTTCCCTCCATGCCGTAAAACCGGTCCGTCATAAATTCGTCCGACAGCAAATAGTCATAAATGTGAAGAATCCGCTCCATCTTCTTGTCGTCTACCTGGGAGCTGAAATAGCTCTCCGACCAGAAGGTGATAGCTTGATAGCGATAGCGCTTCCCATCGGGGCTTACCCAGGATTCAGGAATAATGGCGATGACATCTTCGAATTTGACATCTTTGTTATATTTATCCCATGAATTATTAAGATTTTTCAATGCATTCGGCGTGGCTTGAATGGAGATGGCGCCGACCTTGCCTTGCCCGAACTTATCAATGCCGTCGTTCGTCTGCATAATGGCAAAGTCCGGGTCGATGGCTCCTTCTGTGAAGAGCTCGCGCATTTGCTGAACGACGTCATACATCCTCTCGGAAGCATAGTAAGGGATATACTTGCCGTCCTCCTTGACCCAGGAGCTATTGCTCAGATTGGCAAAGGTCCCTGTAGCGATCGGAAGCAGCATCGCGTTGGAGCGGAACGTCAGACCGACCGTATCGTCTTTCTGGTTGCCGTCCGGGTCCGGAAAGATATAAGACTATGGCAATACGATGGCTTGGACGATTAGCAAGAAACCTTCCTAAACTCTTTGCACATTGGCAGTTAGGAATACTGCCTACGGCTGGATAATGGGAGCCGGATGGGCTGAGAGGTTCACGTCCGGTTCCGAGAGGGCCTGAGGGTGCGATTCCTTCGGGCTACCCACCTTGTGAGTATGTTTCAATACAAAGAAGATGCAGAACGATTCTACTATGCGTTACTGAAGCGCTTAGATAAATTCAATCTCACCGTAGCCGAAGAGAAGACCGAGATTATTCGTTTTGGTCGTTTCGCAGAGATTGCAAGGAGGAAAGCTAGACTGGGAAAGCCAGAAACGTTTAATTTCGAATCAAGCGCAAGACGAACAGGAAGAAATTCAGGCAGAAGGTGAAGGCTTTTGACGAATGGATGAAGCAGGAGAGGCATAAGAAGGCCTTAACCCTTCCAAAGGTTCGAGCGAAACTCAGTGGCCACTATAGATACTACGGGATAATGGATAACTTTATAAGCAAAAAGGCATTTGCTTATCTTGCACAGAAGTCGATTTTTAAATGCCTGAACCGCAGAAATCAGAGGAGCGTATGCGTTAAGGAGCAGCCGATAAGGCTGCAATCAAACCGGTGCTAGTCCGGTCAAGGGTACATAGCTATACCGCTGCTTGGAAAGGTAACAAACCAAGTACTGCGCGGCGAAAAAGGTCTTGCCACCTCAGAGAAAGTGGGAGCAACTAGGGGTCGAGCAAAAATAGAAACCTGAACATAAATGAATTACTGCAACCTTGAAATACGGCGTTCCACAAAGGAGTTCGGAACCATATCGGAAGGCAAATCCTGTTTAACGTGAAGAAAAGCTAGCAGTTTTCAGGAAGAAATGAACAAAAGTACTGCAAACCTTTCCCGAGCTAAGGGTACAAGCACCTATCGAATGATTGCAGAGATAACGTCGGGAAGGTCCTACTTCCAATAAGGATTAGTCAACAACCTGCAAAGACCTATCTTATAAGGGAAAGAGATGGGAGGATCTAGGACTGACGCATGACCCCGTAGTAGTGATGAAGTTGGGGTAAATCCCAAAGAAATGGTATCAAACCATTCCAGACAAACTGGGCAAAGGGGCTGTGGGTACTTGGTGGCTTCAAAGTGCACAGTGTCGATACCACTAGCAAGTGTTGAGAAGCTAGTGGATAAGCAAACTATATGTCATAGGTGCGCATGTTGGCTGAAGCTAAAACCTCATGGCATATAGAAAGGCTTAGCCGTGACAAATGGGTGTAGAGGCAAGACCAGAACCGGACTCGGGAAATCCGACCGTACGGGATCGCAGGGAGGCCTCAGAAAACGTGATAGGTAGACAAACACTGAAATACTTCGATGGTAAGAAGGAAAAAAATGCCGACATTAGGTATCCTACAATCTCACTGTCAACTTGTAGGGACTGTATTGGAAACCTATTGGCGCAGCTGAAATTCTACCCCGAGTTGCGCACGTACGGATCTATGAGGGGTAAGGGGCACAATCCTCGAAGGAAAGGCCCCGCCTACTCGACCTGAATTTCTTCTCGCATGATCAGTTCGAGTTTTTCTTTCACAAAATCTGTGACAAGATTTTCAATTAGATTTGTGAGCATGTTTTCGTGTATAGTTACCATGAGTAGGGTTCCTTTATTGGTGACTTTTGCAATCCCGAGAATACCCTACTTTTTTGTCACCTGTGAAGGGTCCAAATCCTGGTACACAAACAATTTTACACCGTCATTAATTATGACTATAAGCCAAGTTAGAAGGAAGAAAGAACTGCGATAAGTATCTTTTGACTAAAGTCTGTTAATTTTCGCCTTGAATGATAGATACATATCTAATCTCGATCTATTGTTTTTCGAGTTAGATTTTTTGGGTGTTTGACTTACGTTTCAGTCCTATTCGTTGTGTAGAAAGGCTACCGATCGTGATCGGCAGCCTCGCATAACAATATCAAACGCCAGTTCGGATGCACCTTTACGCATAACCTGTGGATAAATGGGGCCAATATTAAGCATTTTAACAAGCTAACTCTCGATGGTGTATTTTCAATGACCACCGAAAATCCTAAGTGTAACAAGTAACGTCATAAATCAGAAGGCTCTTTTAGTAAACAGTAAACGGAAGAATATCTGTTCATCAAAAAGGTGGAGTAGTGAGGCCTTTCATGAGGTATCTACCCAGCAATGAACGAGAGCACCACGTAGCCGGACAATATTAATACTTACATGTAGAGTAGACATTTTAAGTCGGCAATTCGGAACATAAGCACGAACGTTCCGGACCGCCATTATGTTAGTTTCATATTAACTCCCCGAACTGGCGTACCTTTTTAATGCTTGCCGCCATACCAAAGCTCCGATCAACAAGGAAAGCAGTGCGACAACTGGGGAAATAAGCCCGGCCCAGCTTAAACCGAGCTCCGTCTTGCCGAGCAGAACCAACGAAGGATAATAGTTCATAAAAGCGATCGGTATCAATGTAACAACAACGCGAAACCAAGCACCAAATATGTCGATCGGATATTGTTGAACAAGCAGATTGAAGCGGTTCATCACAAAAGTGAGCGACATCGACCTCCCGGTCCAGAACGCTGTACAGGCGATGATCCAACGAATAGCCATCTCCAAGATCGTTCCGGAAAGGCAGGCCAACACGAAAAACAGCCACATGCCCAATCCCCAATGCAATCCGAGATGGGCATACGCAATCGCGAATGAAGCAACGCCGACGATGAGGTCCCCGAAACCGATATACTGGATTTCCCGCCCGATGAACTGAACGAACGGACTGACTGGCCGGATCAGAAATTGATCAAACGTCCCACGAATAATGTAATCGTCCATCTGATTGAAGTGCCAGAAGAGTAAGCTATAGATACTGTGGCCCAGCACGAACATGCTGTACAAGAACACCATCTCCCAGACAGACCATCCGTTCAGGGAAGTAAAGCGGTTTACCAAAATGCCGATCAGTCCCAGGTTCACGGCATTTAATACGATCACGCTGATGATACCGATAATGAAATCGGCGCGGTACTGGATCCGGCTTTGCATCGATATTCGAATCAGCTTGAAGTAAATCCGAAGTGATTCCATTGTATCAACCTCCCTGCACGGCAAGCTTGGAATGTACGGCAGACCATGTCAACCGACAGATTACTAGCAGGCCGGCAACCCAAACCGCTTGAAACAACAGCGACTCCCAAACTCCGGCACCAGTCTGTTTTCCGATGTAGATCGATAATGGAATAGAGAAGATACATTTAAAAGGGAGCGCATTCGCCAACCCGTTCAGCCATCCGGGAAAAAGCCAGAGGGGCACCATTTGCCCGGCAAAGAAACGAAGAAGAGAGTTGTATGTCCAAGTGATGCTCCGAATGTCGATCGTCAGTACGGACACCATCCCCAGCAAAAAATTCAAAGAAAACAGCACCAAGTATCCTAACAGCAGGCTGACAACAAATAATAGAGCATTCAGTGCGGATACCGGTGGCTTGAGATCGAGAAACAGTACGCCGACCAAAGCTGCTGGCAGCACGATCGTACCGAAACGGAACGAAATCTCACCGAAATTCCTCGCCAGCATATGCAAATGGAAATCGAGCGGCTTGATCAAGTCCGTATCGATGGAACCAGACTTGATTTGCGACGATATGTACATTTGCGGTCCTTGTCCGGGATTGAAGATCGCTTCGAGCGCCATGCCAAGCACACCATACGTAGCCATCTGATTAAGGCTAACGCCAAACGCACCCGGATGTTCCGAATAAAGGATATTCCATATCCAGTACACGCTGTACATCATCAGAAAAGCGGAGACAAGCTGAAGCCAGTATTCAAACCGGTAAATAGCCGTATTATGGAAAGATTGCCGTGTGAATGACCAGAAGATACTCATCTTTTATACCGCCCTTGCATCGATGGTCTTCCCCTCGTATATCGAACGAACCATTTCTTCGATTTCTGGCTCTTCCACTGTCAAGTCCTTGATCGGGTAACAGGCACCGATTAGAGTGATGAGTTCGGACGGAGAAGCCTCGTTGCGATTAAACTTGAACCATTTTTTCGTGCCGTCGGACTTTACTAATTCCGCACCTTTCACGTTAAAATCCGCGACCGGCTGCTCAAATTGAATGACAAGCGTCCGGTACTCCCCATATTTCATGCGTATTTCCTCGATATCCCCATCGTAAATGACCTCTCCGCGATCAATGATCATCATGCGCGAGCACAGCTTTTCAATGTCGCCCATGTCGTGAGTCGTTAGGAGAACGGTCACCTTTTGCTCCCGATTGATCTCTTTAATGAAGGCCCGAAGTCTCTCTTTGGCGACCACGTCGACTCCGATCGTCGGTTCGTCGAGGAATAGAATCTTCGGACTGTGAAGCAGCGCCGCAGCTAAATCCGCCCGCATCCGTTGACCAAGGCTTAGTTGTCGGACGGGGGTGTTCTGGAATTGGTGAAGCTCCAGCAATTCGCAAAATAAATCGATATTTTTCTTATACAGCGAGTCTGGGACTTTATAGATATCTTTCAGCAATCTAAGGCTGTCGATGACCGGAATGTCCCACCAGAGCTGCGTCTTTTGCCCGAACACTACGCCGATTTGCTTAGCATGTTCTTTCCGGTTTTTGGATGGAACGATGCCGTTCACTTCGACATGTCCACTCGTCGGAACCAAAATGCCGGTAAGCATCTTGATGGACGTCGATTTCCCTGCGCCGTTCGGGCCAATATACCCGACCAGTTCGCCTTCTTGAATCGTAAAGGAGACCTCATTTACGGCGCGTTTTATGTTAAAATTAGGGTTGAAGAGAGTACGTATACTAGAGAACATTCCGTCCTTTCGTATAGTTTGTTTATATTCTTTCACTAAAGAATCTACGAAAATCATAAAAGATCATTCCCCTTTGATATATCAATTCGAGCTCGTGCATGCTCTGTCAACTAAAACTTTTTTCTAGGGTCAGCTTGATAATATACTCACGAAAACTTTCTCCTCACTAATATTTTTTGAAATAATGCCCACCAGTTATCCATAAATAATTCCTCATGAAAAGCGTTTATACTTTGGTAGGCATTTCCACTCATGAATCGTAATTTCTCGGGGTTCAAAAAGAGTTCCTTCATTTTTTGAGCTAAGCTGTTAATATCGTCTTTTGGAACTAAATATCCATTAAATCCATGATTAATCATTACACTTGGACCATATTTTAAATCGTAACTAATTACAGGGCATCCATGGGATAAACTTTCCAAAGTAGCAAGACTAAATCCTTCAGACTTACTTGTTACAACGGAAAAAGCAGCTTCTTCAAAAATGTCTCTTGGGTTTTCTGAATAACCTTTCAAAAAAACGTGATCCTGTAGCTGCAACTTTTCAATAAGTTCACTGAGTACATTTTCTTGATCACCTTTCCCGTATAGTTCTAGGCGCAAATTTGGAATTATATCTAGAACTGTTTTAAAAGCTTTTATAATATGGTCGAGTTGTTTTACTTTATGATACCTTGCTATAACAATAGCCTTCTTTAGGTCCCTTTTGGTAAAGTCTGGGGGGTTATCTGGTTTTTTATAACAATGTGGAATAACAAATAATCTCTCATTTTCCCCAAGAATTAATTCAACATCTTTCTTTTGAGCTTCTGTATGGAGCACAATTGCATCCGATTTCTTAAAATTATTTAACAACAATCTATAAGTATTTTTAATTGGGGAATCCGTTTCATAAGGTTCTTCTATATGAATACTGTGACTAACAAAAATTCTTAAGCTATTAGTTTTTTCAAAAGATAATATATGTTGGTCCATGTCTCTTCCATCAACTATAAAAAAACAAGGGTCTTCAGTAGTTGACAATACATTTAACCAATGCATTATTAATTCTTGATCAGTATTACAAACCATAATGAGTCGATTACCTTCATCAAATAAAGATATTTTTTCATTATAAGCTCCGTAAGCAGTTCTTTGAAACTGTTTCACCATGAAACACCGTTTGTTACTGGTATAGTAAAACTCATATGTAATTCCGTTATCGTCGTCATCAGCTATCATTTTCCGTAATCTCCCTAAACTATCGAATACCTCCTCTACTGTTTTGAGTTTACAGTAATTAATCAATGAATCTTGATCTAAATAACTATCATCTGGTAACAATCCCATTTCTGGTAACTTCTCGTAATACTCATACATATTTAAAATAGTTATATCGCTCGTTATTTTCCCTTTTTTTAGTAAATGTGATCTAATCAAATTGTAACTTGGATTAAAATTAAAAGTTAAGATTGTTGGTTTTAAGTTCGCCTCTTTACTAAAAATTCTTGCTCTTTGCAACATTGCATTGGTTAATCCACCAAATTCCATATTGATATACGATACTATAAAAAAGAATCTACCATTTCTAAAATATTCAACCATCTACTCCTCACCTCACTATACGCTTGTCAGATGTGTAATGAGGGGGATGTCAAAGATACCAAAGATAACATCCCCTCAAATAAAGCGATTACAATATTCCTTATAATGAGTGAACTTTTATATAGGATACTAATTTCCAAGTACTTTTGACATTGTATTATAATTTAGATAAAGTTCGTTTTTTCGCACTGAACGGTATGGAACCGGTGTGTTTTTTAAGTTAAGCCCTTTCGATAATAGATTACGTCTCACTGATAAGTCCAACATGTATAACTTATATGTCTCAAAAGGAAATTCGCTCTTTTTCCACCATTTTGAATAAATTGAATTAACAATCTCAATCAGTTTTTCAGATTTAACTGAATATTGTTTTGAAATAAACTTGATTAGATAGTTAAGTTGCGAATCAATAATCCCATGAGTATAACCAGTTGTGAGGAAATAGCTTCGTAGATAAGGATCATTGTCTGGTAACACTGACATACTTCTTGTTTGTGCAGCATTTGTACTGTTGATGTGATTTGATGATATACCATATCTTCCTAATAATTCCTTACTAATCTTTGTAGACTCTATATCTCTTAAACAAATACCAGTAAATGCCCGTTCTTTATTACTCCAGACCAGAAGTGTGTTTTGTGCGTGTGACTCATGACCAAGTCCAAATTTTAATAACTCTAAATAACCTTCTACAAGACACTGTGATATATTATAAAACAATTCAACTATTGATAAATGAGACATGCCTAGAAGTTCCTCGAATACGGTTAGTTCTCCTGATGGTGGTGATGAAACCATTGCAAAAGATGGAAGTAGTATCTCATCATTTTTTAGAGCAGGATAAACCGAATTGATACCCCCCCGAAGTAGACACGTCAATATTGAGCATTCTTGGTGATATATCATCGCAAACTCTGGAATGAAATGTACTCCTTGAGGCCATATTCCCTTTTCATAAATTTGCATAAATACCTGGGATGTAAGGATTCCATTCAGTGCCTCCTCACGGTTTAGAACACGAGAATGGCTCGTTATTTGTCCAGTGTAAGTACATTTAATGTGGAAGTCAGAATAAGTCCCGGAATCTTCAGAGTATAATAATGTCCGAATAGATGTTGTAGGGGCACAACGAATTGTGCCAATTTTTATTAGATCTTCCTTTAGTTTTGGCATTTTTTCGAATAGATGAGGTAACGAAAAAGGATGTATGGGTATCATAGCTTTTCCCTGACATACCTTATCAAAAAGCATAATAGATTGATCAGTTAAATTCATAGTTTGTTTTTGAATACTAATCTTCCCGCTCTTTGAAGCAAAAAGGGGAACCTCAATTTCTTTATTCTCCATTAAATATGGGTGATGGCAATGATCACCTATAAAGGCATGAGAAATAGGATTAATTTGAGGGCGTTCAATATTATATTTCTGCTCAAGTTCAACATATAGTTCTTTTTTTAAATGCATTAGTTCTTTTATATTGTGTCTTTTTGTTTGTCGCAAAGTACGCAGATTCTGCCCCATTATGTAAGCCATGTTCATATTTGCTTCAAGTAACCCTTTAGCTTCAGGATGAATATTAAGGAGATGACATATCCAATCGATTGATACATCAATTTTTTTATTTGTAGCTACTTCATAAATCGAATGAATTTCATTAATGTCACCACAATAGTCTATAGTTGCTATTATATGAAACTGAGTATCATGGTTGTTAAGTTGGACTAGAAAGACAAGATAATCATCGGGGCAATTAAGATCCTCTGGATAAACATTTACACATGAAATACATCCTAGTGCTGCCTCTGATGCAATTAATGATTCATTAATGAATGCACGAAGGACATTAAAGACAGTAAATTGTTCTGCTGATCTAAGAGCGAATTCTTTATTGGAATCGCTAAATCTCTCGACCCAATTATTTTTATTTAAAAGAGTCTCCATGTCTTTTCCTCCGTACCGAAAATAACTTTTTCAATAACTTCCATTCCTTGCATAAAGGTATGATCTTGGTTTGATATTTCATAACACCATGCTCCAAATCGTCCCCGCGAATAGATATCGTGCTTCATTAACTCGGGTTGAATAATCCTTAGAGAATTATTTCGTTCAACTGTTGGCACAGGGTATCCAAATGGAGCCATAAAATACCATGTTGAAACAACTTCGCCATTTTCGGGGTCCATTAACTTTGTATTTATAGCCCCTTGTATTACCTCATTTATCAAATTATCCTTTACTTGTTTAGAATCTGATTCGGACACTTCACACAATAAAGAGTAATGGCCTTCAGATGGTACATTATATTTCGAATAATTAGATAATATAGTAACCCTATAGCATGGGGTATCATCATTAGGGAAATATATCCAACTTTTATCTACCAAATGTTGTGGAATTTCACCTTTGATTCCGATGCCAACTACGTGGACAATATTATTTATGAGCTTATTCGCATGCTCATATAAATGTTCCAATTTTGCCATTTTAATTAATTTTATTAACGGTATCGAAGTAATTAGTGTATCATATTCTTCTATTGATCCATCATTAAAAAACAGTACTTTTTCCTTTATATTAAGTTCGGTAAGCTCTTTATTAAAATGAATTTGACTCTGTGGTAATTTTGCGGCTAGACCTTTCCATATAGTCCCTGTTCCTCCTTTAATGGGATAGGAAAAATAATTATTAGGTCCCCAACTGTCATTCGTTTTATCATATAAAATGTCTCTTACAACTTCCTTTAGGTCTATTTGTGACACCCTTTCTTTTACCCAATAGTAACCCATTTCTTTTGGTTCATGAGCCCATACCTTATAATTATATGGATACATGAAATGTTTAAAGATACCAACTCCATAATTTTGCTTTATCCATTCTTCAAAATTTGCTGGAGGCTGACTACTTTCGTTCTTTGTCTTTGAATCAATAAGACCCTCTAAACATTCCCACGCACAATCTGCAGGTAGGTCTTTTAAATTCGCATGATAGGGATAAGAAATGAATCTATCATGTTGCCAAGCAAAAGCATTTCTTTTTATATTTTTGTTTAAGTCTGAATTGAAGTGTTCCTCTAACATTTCGTTGTATTGTTCATAATGTGAGAACTGTACATGTCCACCGATATCCCATACAAATCCCATATTATCCTGGAATGAAGTAGCCAACCCCCCTGCATAACTATTTTTCTCAAATGCAACCCAATTCGAATATCCGATCTTTTGCAACTTATTAGCTGCTCCGATTCCACAAGGTCCAAGTCCAAGAATAACTATCCTCTTCAACACTGTAACCCCTTTCAATTTTTGATGGCATTGAGATAAACTATTTACAAAAACCTAATGAATATTTTACAATAAATTTACATGGAATGAAATAGGGTATTTTTAAAAAAAAGGTAAAAAAGGCAGGTATTATTATGAACTCAAAAAATAAAGTTCTAATGATTACTCCCGACTATCCACCAGATGTTTTTGGAGGTATTGGTATTCATGTAAATGAATTGGCAATTGCTTTGTCCGAAATAAATTGTGATTTAACAGTAGTTGTAGCCCCTCTATATAAAGAGATGAGTTTTAGTAGAATAGAGATAAATGATAACTTATCTGTAGTGACCCTTAAACAACAAATAACAGACGAGGTACCGCTAAATTATTGGCCTCTTAGATTGTCAAAATATAACGAACAATTATTGAACGAATTAGATAAATATATCGAACATAGCAATCACAGCTCATTTGATATAATACATATTCATGATTATTACCATGCTCATGTTGCGGTTGCCCTGAAGGAGAAGTTTCAACTCCCTTTAATCTCTACTATTCACTCTATTGCTCCTCCAGCAAGTCATTTTATTGATGGTCTTAGAAGATTTCTTGCTTCAAATTCAGATACTATTATTTCAGTAAGTGCCTGGTTACGAGAAAAAATAAAGACCAGGTACAATTTGGATGACAGTGTCAAAGTAATCCATAACGGTATTACATGTAAAAATCCTGATGCTGCCCTACTAAGGGCAAAAAAACCCACACAACCTAAAATAATTACCTTTGTTGGCAGGCTTGCACCTAGAAAAGGATGTGATATTTTATTAAGAGCCTTCAAAAAGGTTCTGATAAACGATCCAACGGTGATACTTCAAATGATTGGTGATGGTCCACTACGTAGTAATCTTGAATCATTAGCTGATGACCTAGGAATCCTTGATAATGTTCAGTTCTTGGGATATATAAAAAATGAAGAAATTCGAAGTTACTTAGCAAATTCGTCATTACACGTTGTACCCAGCACACAGGAACCCTTTGGCATTGTTGCCCTGGAAGCAATGGCTGAAGGAATCCCAGTCATCACTACAACCGTG
This sequence comes from Paenibacillus sp. 32O-W, assembly GCF_007679495.1. Lineage (GTDB taxonomy): Bacteria > Bacillota > Bacilli > Paenibacillales > NBRC-103111 > Paenibacillus_L > Paenibacillus_L residui. The sequence continues at coordinate 50,037 of NZ_VEGP01000024.1, forward strand.
GGCGGATTCCCTGAATTTATAACTCATGGTTGGAATGGATATATGGTAGAACCTGATGAAGTAAATTCACTATCTGATGCAATTCAGTTGTTGATAGAGAATACGAATCTCAGATCTAATCTAGCATACAATGCATTAACATCTTTAAATAATTTCTCATGGAAAAAGGTTGCTGCATCAACCAAATCGATATATCTTGAGCATATTAGTAAGGAGAAAATTATTAAAAAATATCATATAAATATGTTCTAAGCCCTTTAAACAGGCGCAACAGGGATCTTATATATTTGATATGGAAATATGAAACAGATTTGACTACTCCAGAGCAAATTCAACCATCTATCCGGTGAGTGATAGCCACCTCTCTGGTGTTTTTAAGCTTCCCTTTCCATCCCCTCATGGGGAGACGCAGGGAACAAGCCCCTTGAACTGGTCGTGAGGCAACCCCCAATGGTTTACTGGGGGATTGCATGAGTGTGCTGTGGATATAAAGTAATGTAATGCAACAAAAGCATGTTTTCACCCAAATAGAATCTATTTTTATGAAAATCATTGCAATGACAAATCAGATAAAATTAAAAACACTAATGCTTCGTATGCCTTAGAAAAACTACGACAGCAGGATTAGCTTGTCGAAGTATTACAGGGAAAGAACTTTACAAAGGAGTTACCTCATACTTTCTAGAATCGGCTAGGCGCTGCCCCTCGAATTTAATTTCGAACCGAAATGACTCATTACCCGCACTGTGAAGCGAAGCTGCAACATTCGCATATGGCCTGGCATAAAAAGATGTCTACACTAAATGGCGTTATCGATGTATGGAGCTTGGCTTACGCTTGTAAGAATCCTTCACGCCTGCACATGGGCGTCTCGTATAAATCGGCCGAAGCGGAGATGCTCAGCATGAAGCACTCGTCCTACGGCTACGATGTGCTGGCTCTGGCGGCGAGCTGCGATTCAAGCATCATATGACGGTCAAAGAACTGGCGAACGTCAAGCGCAAAATTTTTATGAGCGTTATCAAGTCCTTATGACCGCGAGTCTCGATGACCATGTCCGCAAGATGCTGGCCGAAAAGACAGAGCAAAACGGCGGTATCATTTTATCCATGGATGGCTTTCAGCCGGAGAAGGTCAACGACCCTGTATGTCCTTCGCGAAGTATTCAGCGGGACGGTGCTTGCTGCGAAGAACATGAAAAGTGGCTCAGCGGCGGAGTTGCAAACGCTCATCCTGTCGGTGATCGAGCTCGGCTTTCCCATTGTCGGGATCGTTAGCGACGGCCAACATTCGATCCGTTTGGCGTTCGAACGCCTACGTCCCGACGTTCCGTATCAGTATTGCCAGTATCATTAATTGAAGGATATTGTAAAACTAGTAGGGCTTGGAGAAATTATTCGACAGACGAAGGTGAATCACCGCCGGATCACAGGATTACGGAATTGGAATTCCTACATCCAGCGCAACGGTGAATTGATCGTGCTGATCCGGGATGCGCTTCCATAGGAACATATTGAACACCATCTAGGCTCCGTCGCTATGCCGCTTACAAGAACTGTGAGGTCAATTGGCGCTCCCGTTTGAACGAACATGTGGAACGTAAACGTTTTAATCGAGATACCGAGGCTTATCTGGCTGTACTGAGCACGAATGGGATAAAATAGTCTGTTAGCTAACTATGCTGTCGTAGAAAAAAATCGAGTAAGTGGGGGCGACTAATCCCCATCTTCTCACACCACCGTACATACATGGTCCGCATACGGCGGCCCCAAAGATTAACAGGGTTGCAAGTAACGAGAAAGCAGACTTTTCAGCCCTCTCGCTTCCCAATAGGAAGTCGGGAGGGCGTTGTTTGTGTTCCGGGACACTTCCCATGCACCGCGACGGGAGTTGGCCATGTCGAAGCAAGCCCACTCTGGCACGCCAAGCGCTCGAAGCTCACGAATGCGCGTGCGGACTCTCTCGCGTACTATGGGGCCTCTGCTGGCTCTTGCGGATTCAGTAGAGTCTCTCGGCTCTAGTTACGAAGGGACTTCGCGTATTCCGCAGGCCTCCCCAGATTAGAACGTCATCTTTCTGCCCGCGACCACTGGAGTATACAAGACTAGTCCTTGGCGGCTCTGGATTTTTTTATGTACCGGCAACTCATCACTAATCCTGCCTCAAAGCTAGTTCGTGTACCTTGGCCCGATGACGCCCATGCTGGGCGTACAGAAAAAACGCGGAAGGAGTAATACACTCCTGTCCGCGTTCTAATGTGCAAAGCAGTATTGAAAAACATATAGTGGCCAATAAAGGATCACTTCTTGTGAATGGTTCCTTATTTATAAACCAATCAATCACTTATCATAATTTTGTGACAAACTTTATCACCAAATTCAGCAGTACCAAGTACTTTTGATAAATCGTCTCCCTCAATAAATAGATCTTGGGTTCTGAATCCCTCTTCTAATACAGAAAAAATTGATTCTTCAATATGTTTAGACTCATTTTCAAGATTAAATGAGTATCTTAACATCAATGCCACCGATAAAATTGCACTTATTGGATTAGCAATATTTTTCCCAGCAATGCTTGGTGCCGATCCATGAATAGGTTCGTACAATCCAAAAGTACTATCACCTAAACTAGCCGATGGCAGTAAACCAATTGAACCTAATAATACAGAAGCTTCGTCTGATAAAATATCACCAAACATGTTGCTAGTAAGAATAACATCAAATTGACTTGGATTTAATATTAGTTGCATTGATGCGTTATCAACATGCATATAGTCTAATTTAACATCTCCATAATCCTTGGAAATCCTTTCTACAACCTCTCGCCATAATAAACTACTTTTCAAAACGTTTGATTTCGCAACTAATGTTAATTTTCTCCTCCTCTTCCTTGCTATCTCAAATGCTTTAACTGCTATTCTGCTTATCTCTGATTCTGAGTATGTTTCAGTATCCGAATAAATCTTTTCACCATTAATAATTTCTTCTTTTTTTTGGCCAAAGTAAATACCGGATGTTAATTCTCTTACAATAACTATATTGACATTTTCTACAATTTTTTCTTTTATAGGAGAAAGATGAATTAGCGGTGCGATAGTTTTTGTCTCTCTTAAATTGTTATATAAATTAAAATGTTTTCTTAGAGGTAAAATGGCTTTTTGCTCAACTCCAGACCATTTGGGATGATTAATATCTTCAGGCGGGCCACCAAATGGGCCCTTTAATAAAGCATCACATTTTTTTGCTTCAATAATTGTGTGTTCTGGCAAATGTTTCCCATATTTATCAAATGCTTCACCGCTTGCTTCTAAATAAGTTCTTTCAAATTGGTGATTGAATTTTTTTTCAATACACGTTAAAACTTTCTCTGCCTCTGCAATTATCTCAGGACCAATATAATCACCTTTAAGAATTCCAATTTTCGCTCTCATTACCTGCACACCTTCCTATTATGTTTTTCCCAAATGATTAGTTAAATTTAGTATATATTAAATAATTAGAAAAAGAAACAAAAGCAAATTGTAAACGCGCAAAGATAATTTAAATCGAGCCAACCTTTGCTTCGGTGGATTTGTATAAATCGTCAGGTAACGTTTATTGCGGAGCCTGAGCAATCGCTGCAGTTCCTGTTCCGTTACATACGGATCTTTTGTAAGCTCGTTGCAAATGTAAGCCGAAGATCATGCGGACGTAGCGGCGAATGTCCCGTGTTGGATCACGTCGCCCCTCACATGCCAAATCCCGATTTGCTCCAGAATCCTGTTAATGGTCCGGAGATATAATCGGCCATCCACTTTCCACCGAGTCGTTCCCTTCGCACTTAAAAAGAACTCGGACGATTACTGAGATTCGTCGATTAAGCCTTCTTCTCCAAATAATCAGCAAGAGCCATGTCGCATCCCGAGATAAGTACTCAGTTCCTTCCGTTCTTCCTTTCCCACGAATTAGAATAACCGTTGTTCGCTCCGCAGATCGGAGCTTAGCCGGCGTGTTAGTTACAACTTGGTTCAGATCCAGCTGTACCAGCTCCTCCCGGCGCAAATTAGTAGATAACAACACATCCATGATCGCCCGGTCACGGTTAGGTCTTGCATATTTTCTGAGTAAATATTTTCCTGCGGATCTCCATACATCGTGCTTACGGTAGTACCGCTCGAGCTGGTTGTACAGATTTTTCAATGATAAGATCTGTTCTTCGGTCAATGTCCGGGCTCTGGATCGGGAAGCAGAATATCGCGGACCCCTTTGGTCGGATTGTCCGGCAGCAAATCGGCGCAGCAGTGCGGCGCCATTTCATAAAGGGATCCATAAGTGGTTAAGCGTTTTGGTTTCATCCAGTTCCATTACTCTTTGTACATTGGGAAACGCGCTCAAATCATCCGGCAATTCTCGAATGATTCCTTGCTTGATCCATGAGTAGTAGGTGTCGGAATTAATGATGTCGTGGCTGAAGACGTCCGGTAATTCGCCGGAAGCGCTCCATAATTGATATTTCTCCACATAATCGGAATAACTGATCACTTTGTCTACGAATGTCACGTTAAACTTCTCTTCCATCCACTTTAAATATTCGTCCGAATTCCGATCCGGAAACGCCTTGCCAATATTGAACGTGGATACGGAAATGTCCATGTGTTCGGCGAATGGATTGGCGTCCGTGCCGCCGGTTTGCTCGTTCCCCCCGGAATTCCCCCCATTTCCATTAGTCGAATTTGAATCCTTCGAGCAACCAACCATAATCGAAAGCAGAATAGCCAATGCCGTCATTAACAAAGTCGTTCTTTTGCTCTTGTTCACGATAGTCCTCCCTTGTACATTCTTTGTCTATTTTAAGACATCCGTCTCAAAACTGCGGGTCATTCCTTCACGGCACCCAAGGTAACCCCTGCCGCAAAGTACTTTTGCAGGAATGGATACACCAGCATGATCGGTGCCATCGTTATGATGACGCTGGCCATCTTCAGGCCGTCCGGGTAGGTTTCGCTAAGCTGGGCCACCATAGATGCGCCCATATCGTCCCTGGCCATTTTGGTAACGTCCATCAGCATATTTCGCAGGAACAATTGCATGGGATACATCTTCGTATCCGTCATGAATAGCATCGCGTAATACCATTCGTTCCAGCGGGCGACGGCATAGAAGAGTGTAATCGCTGCAATCGTCGGCTTCGATATGGGAATAACGATACGAAACAGAATAAAGATATCGTTGGCGCCGTCCATCTTCGCCGATTCTTCCAGCTCCGAAGGAATGGAGCGGAACTGATTGATCATGACGATCAGAAAAAAGGTACTTACCGCCACCGGCAGGATCATGGCGCCATAACTGTTAATGAGCTTCAAGTTCTTGATCGTCAAGTAAAATGGAATCAAGCCGCCGCTGAACAGCATGGCGAAAATAACCCCGGACATCATTACATTTCGGCCCGGCATGCCTTTCTTCGACAAGGCGTAAGCGCCGCAAGTCGTTACCAGCATGTTGATGGTTACCCCTACCAAAGTGACGATCAGCGAATTTGTCAATGCTCTGCCGATATAGCTTCCTTTCAACAATATCTCGTAGGAGCTCAGATTAAAGCTGGTCGGGATCAGATAGAATTGCTGCTTGACCACCGCGGCCGGGTCTGCAAAAGAAGTAATCAGCACGTTGTAGAACGGCAAGATCGTAATCAAAGCCAACAGCATTAACCATACGTGAATAGCGTAATCCGTCCATGTATTCTTCCGATTCATCAGAATAATCCTTCCTGTCCGAGACGTTTGGCTGCTTTATTCGCCGTATATAACAAGACAAAATTAATAATCGATTTGAACAAGCCGACGGCGGTTGACGTGCCGAAGCTTTCTCCTACGGAAAATGTCCTTCGGTATACGTAAGTATCCAGAATGTCCGCCTTTTCATAAACTGCCGGATTATACAGGTTGAAAATCTGATCAAATCCGCCTCCCCCCGAGCTCATCATCGCACCGACATTGAGAATGAACAGGATGGCGACCGTGCTCTTCAATCCCGGCCAAGTAATGTGCCACATCCGCTGCAGACGATTCGCCCCGTCTATGCTGGCCGCTTCATATAAGGAGGGGTTAATCCCCGCAATGGCCGCGAGGTAAATGATCGTTCCCCAGCCCATATCTCTCCACAAGCTGCTGCTGAAGATAAGAGCTCGGAATGAACTCGGGTCGACGAGCAGATTGACCTTTTGGAAACCGAATATGTCGAGAAGCTGGTTCAATACCCCGAAGGCCCCGAGGAAATTAATCAGAATTCCGCTGATAATGACCCACGATAGAAAATGAGGAAACGTATAAACGACTTGATAGAACTTCTTCAACCGGGCGGTGCGTACTTCATTGAGCAAAATCGCCACAATGATCGGCACGGGGAATTCAAACAGCAGTCGGCCGAACGCTATAATGACCGTATTCCGAAAAGCAATCCAAAAATCGTTCAGATAGAAAATTTCCCGAAAGTTTGCTAAGCCGACCCACTCACTCCCCCAAATCCCTTTGGAAAAATTAAACTCCTTAAACGCAAGCATCAGGCCGTAGAGCGGAACATACTCGAAGACGATGTAGTAAGCAAGGAGCGGAGCGACGAGAATGTAGAAATATTTATATTCGATCATCCGCTTTAACAGGCTCTTGCCATAACCCAATCCTTATCCCCTCATTTCGTTTTGGTTTAAGCGCTTTCAACATTATTGTAAGGGAGCCCCGGTAAAGTACCTATGGATTTATCTCACGTGAAGTATGGAAATTTCTAATGCATTTGTCGATAAAAAAAGCTCCTAACGGAGTATTTCATGGATGAGCGACCGCGTTTAAAGGATGTTTTTATCGCCAAATAGAATTTGAAGTTATTCAGGACGCAATAACTTATAAATTCTGATTGTGGTAAAAAAAGCTCCTAACGGAGCCCTGAGGGAAAGCCAACGTCGCATTCGGGTCGGTAAAGACATCACAAAAGACGAGCAAAAATACATTAAAATCGTGCCCTTTTCCAAAAAAAGGCGAAAGACGCTCAAATGTGCAGGTCTTTTTCACAAAATGGGGCCATTTCGCAAAAATCGCTCCAAAGACGTGCATTATTGCTCTAGAATAGGGCATTGCGTAGCTTTCTCTAAAAAAGACCTGCATTATTGCTCTAGAATCGGTATGTGGCGACTTTTCTCCAAAAAGACGTGCATTATCGCTTTAGAATAGGGCGCTTCGCGGTTTTTCCCAAAAAAAGACCTGCAGTTTTGCTTGTCTTTTACACCATCCGGTAGACGACCCGGGGTTGCCCAAAAAAGTTTAATATAAAACGAAAAATTCCGGTGCTAGCGGTGCTGAAAAATCGCAAACTGGATTTTGGGGCAGCGCCTTAATTGAAAGAAGAGCTATCCGCTAAAACGTTCGGTTTTAATTAAGGAACTAAATAAGCTCTCAAAACTTATACTTTCTTATATTTTAAAAAAAACAAGCCCGCCGACTAATCCATTAGTCGATGCGGAACTCGGTAGGCGTCTGTCCTGTATATTTCTTAAAGGTTTTTGCAAAGTAATAGTACTCCTTGTAACCAGACTGCATGGCGATATCGCTAACCGCCAGTTGTGTCGTTTTAAGCAATTTGCAAGCGTGCTGCATGCGTAAATCGGTCAAATATTTGGTGAAGTTCACCTGCAGCTCCTTCTTGAACAATGAGCTTAAATAATTCGGATGCAAGTAAAATTGTCTGGCAATGTCCTGAATGGTCAGATTGTCGCGAAAGTGTTCATGAATATGCCGCACGATGAGCCGAAGCGTCTCTTTGCCGTCCGTATCCACTGCATCCGCAGCATTGGGGAGTGCCTCATCCATTGCGCCCGTGGCCATATCGAACGCCGGTTCCATCTCACCCGAATCCAAGGACCGCGTCATATCCCCATGGTCACGAAGCCGTTCGAGTTCATGGCGCAATGCCTGCCGTTCCTTAGCTATCGAATTCTTGACGGTCAGGAGAGCCTCCATAATATCTTCTTCCTTGAAGGGCTTCAGACAATAGCCGACAGCCCCGTAAGACATCGCCTGTTTGGCATATTCGAATTCCGCATAACCGCTGGCAATGATGAATTTGGTAGCCACTTCGGCAGCCTTCAGCTTCCCGATTAGCTCGATCCCATTCATACCCGGCATACGAATATCGATAAAGGCGACATCCGGCCGAAGCTCGGTAATGCGTTCATAGCCTTCAATGCCATTCGCGGCCACCCCGACGATTTCGAAGCCGATCTCCGTCCAATCGACCGTTCCCTTCAAGCTCTCCAGAATCCACTTCTCGTCATCAACCAACATAGCCTTATACATCTAAATCTTCTCCTTTTACAGGAATGCAGAGGGTCACCTTGGTCCCTTCGTTAGGCAAACTATCAATGGATGAGATGCCGTACCCGTCTCCATAGGCAATACGAAGTCGCCGATGCACATTCATTATACCAATATGCTTGGAGGGGGAAACAGGGAGGAGCTCTCTTCCCGTTTCCTGATTCCGCAAGCTTTGCCTGATGCTGTTGAGCAATGCGGCCTCCATGCCTACACCATCATCCTCCACCCACATGATCATCTGCCCGTTATCGCCCATTCGGCTGCCTACAACAAGACGACAGGTTACCATACTCGGCTCAATCCCATGGTATATCGCATTTTCCACCAGAGGCTGGAGGATCATCTTGATGATTTTATTATTTAAAGTGGATTCAGCGAACTCATACTGCACATTAAAGCGTCCTTCAAAGCGGATTTGCTGAACATGGACGTAGGCTTGAATAATATCGATTTCCTCCTGCAGCCTTACGTGCTCCTCCCCCTTGATGCTGTAACGAAAAATCCGGCTCAACGCATCCGACATATCGCGGATTTCCCGAACCCCCCGTGCCAGGGCAATCCCTTTCATCGTTTCCAATGTATTGTACAAGAAATGAGGGTTAATCTGACTCTTCAGGAAGCGAAGCTCCGCCTGCTGCTTCAATATTTCCAATTCAAAAATATGAGTTCGGGATTCGATCAGCTCTTCCACCAAATCATCAATTTCGTCCAGCAGCGAGTTAAATTTGTTGGCCATCACGTCAAATTCCGCATATCCCCTGACTGCTATGCGGTTGCTTCTGCTTTCAAGCCCTTTAGCCCGAATCCCATAGATGTAGGATAGGAAAGAACGAAGAGGGAGCAGAATGTTCCGGCTGATGAAAATATAGCATAAGATCAAAACAGCAATCAGCAGAGCAAAAACTCCAATGATCAAAGCCTGCACGTCCTCCAGACCACGAAACAGCTCCTTCACCGGAAAAACGCTTATGATCCTGCTGCCAATTTCGGGAACCTCCAACGTATGTACGACAGAGTTCTCCCCATTAAGCTTAAAGGTCGATGGAATAGTTTCCTGTTCATATATCTTTAAGGTCTCAGGAAGCGGTTGGCCAATTTCCGTTGGACTGTTGCCCGCATAAATGATCCCCTTGCGGTCCGTAACATAAAATTTTCCCGTAATGCGCTGCGACATGTAGTCCATATGCGGTACGAGCGCATTGACGTCCAGCACCATAATCGCATATCCGATTTTGGTTCCGGCACCGGTAGCGGTGTCATAAACGGGCACCCCGACATAAATGACATAATCTTCGGAAAAGGTTGATCTCAGATGGAGGGGAACTCCGGCCGGAAGCGGGTGGATGCCCAAGTAATAGGCCGTTGTACGCGCAGGAATCTCTTCCAAGGGAATATCCTTCTCGCAGTTGATACAGTTATACGTGTTGCCGTTCATTCCAATCAGTACGATTTCAAGAATGCCCTGCTTCATCGATCTCAGGTTCACGAGCAATTTTTCCAGCTTCAAATAAAGCTCGTACCTGGCAAGCGGATCTTCGTTCCGTAAATATTGCTGCACCGTATCGTTATACGCTATATTCGGCATGATCCGGTTGATGGTATCCGCGTTAGATAGAATATTTTGATTGATCGTAGTAATGATTTCTTGAGTATATACGCTATTTCGTTCATAGGTAATGTCCAGGATGCGATAATAGCTCCAAATGACAATAACAATGAGCATAAGCAAAATAACGATGCCTGTAAAAATCAACTGCCAACGTATCGAATGTCTTCTTAAGAAAGCAAGCATGCGACCCCTCCCGCCAACAAGCAGACCCGAGCCCGCTTCATATCTCACCTATGTGGGATTCTAGCACAGCGCCGCGGGGATGGAAAGGCTTACAAACATTACAAGCACAAAAAAACAGCATGCAGATGCATGCTGTAGTTGGAGCAAAGCATAGTTTTTTTTATTACTATACTATTACCGGACTAAGTCTTCTTTCTTTTCCAATACACATTTTCTCGCTTATGTTTAATACCATTTATCCAAACAATTGCTTCATCTTCGTCGACTTCAAACACAAGAATAACTTGATAAAGCCCCAGTCTTGCCCAAAGACCTCTCAATTCGCCTGTCATAATTTGTTTAGCGGTGAGCGTTGGTGTATACAGCAACCTGGTAAACGAGTCCAGAAAAATCTTTTCCTTCACATCTGGTGGATAGGCAAGAATACCGCTAAGCTCATCCAAAGCCGTTTGCGTCCAATAAACGCTATACGTTTTGTTCATGTTCAAAATCTTTGACCTTATTGCGTAAATAATCAAGTCCGGCTTCTTTACCGTATATCCGTCCATGTTCACGATCTTCACGACTCTGACCAATTTGTCTAATGAGATCTGCATCCTCCGCGAGTGATGCGTCATCCAATTGTTCCAGAACGGCTCTTTCCCGTTTCATATTCAAATATCCGATAAAATCATATACTTCGATTGCGTCTTGTTCGGGGATTCGGTCAATCATTCTTTTTAGTTCTTCGCGGTCTATACTCAAACCGTTCACCGCCTCTCCATTTTCCTAATGACACATTATTCCCATTATACCACAAAAAGAGCAGGCTAAAGACAGAAGAGAAATCGACGGGTAACCATTGGCATAAAGCATCATTTTTCGCGACTTCATCAACGTCCTGTCAACAAGTTTGCAATGAGCAAGATGCTATATTCTCAAATAAGTTGATGGAAAGCTGCGCTTATTCGATTCTTGGCCTCGCAAGCCCTCTATTCGGACGAAACCGACTTTAACACGCTCCGCAAATCATGTCCGGTTGGAGACTGGTAGACTCGAAGTCCAAACTCCGGCGCAACAGCAAGAATATGATCAAAAATATCGGACTGAACCCCTTCATAAACCGTCCAGGCGGTATCATTCGTGAATGCGTAAATTTCCAAAGGCAGGCCGGTTTCCCCCGGATTCAATTGCCTGACCATGCGTGTCATTCCTTTATGAATTTTGGGATGATGCTCGAGATATTGTTCGATATAGGCTCTAAACACACCGATGTTCGTCATTGCCCTGCCATTCACTTTGCTGGATCGGTCTATTTCATTTTCGATGTTATGCTGCTCAATTTCTATCTCTCTTTTGGTGATATAGTCGTGAAGATAATGAATTTTCTTGAATTTCTCTATCATTTCAGGGCTGCAGAAGGTAATGCTGCCCGTATCCACGTGAATCGCACGTTTGATCCGCCGACCACCGGAGGCTTGCATGCCTCTCCAGTTTTTGAAGGAATCGGAGATTAGCGCATAAGTCGGAATGGTCGTGATCGTCTTGTCCCAATTCTGAACCTTAACCGTGACCAAGGAAATCTCGATAACATCTCCGTCCGCTCCATACTTCGGCATCTCAATCCAATCCCCGACGCGCACCATATCATTGGAAGTCAATTGAATTCCCGCTACCAGGCCCAATATAGAATCTTTGAAAATCAACATAATGACCGCTGATAATGCGCCGATCCCGCTTAGAAGAATGACTGGGCTCTCGCCAATCAGGTTGGAGATAATCAGTATTCCGCCAATGATAAAAATAATAATTTTAACGACCTGAATGTATCCCCGGATCGGTCTGACCTTGGATATTTCGTAAGTGGTATAAATGTCATTCATTGCATTAAGAAATGCGTCCAGTACCAGCATCATCACCACGATCATGTAGATGACGACACCCTTCTCTATCCATTGTTGATAGGCGGGGAAGGTGAAAGAGAAGTAATAAATAATAAGGGCGGGAACCACATGAGAGAGCTTCTGGAAGACCTTCCGCTCCAGAAGATAATTGTCCCACTTGAACCGGTTGTTGTTAATGTAATGACTAAGGACTTTTATAACAATCTTTTTGGTAATAAAATTTGCTAGTATGCTTAGCGCACTGATTCCAACAATCATGATCGCATTAGACAGGTAAACAGCTGTATCTGCTTGGATTCCGAGCTCTACAAGTAGATTGTTAATGAATTCCATAATTCCTCCCAAAAAAAGAAAGGTCCACCATAGCACGCATGGACTGCTTCACTCCCGTTCAGGCCCTGTTCCTTCCACTCGATGGCTATTGATTAACTGTAAAACCCACTCTTCATCAAACCGGAGCTTCTCCAACCGATGCCGGAAGAAGATCAGAATGTATCGCTGCTCCCCGTCGGGAATCCGCTCATCCTTGCTCGCATACTCCAACCGTTCTTCCTCATGGCGGATTTCATACCGCAGGTAGTCCTTGTATTGGTGTAAAATTAAAAACTGCAATTCCTTGCTGACCAGACCAAAATTCTTCAATTTAGTATAAAAATGCAGCTCGTAATCCGGCGAATAAGGAATCGGTTCTTCCATCAACCGAAAAAAACGTATTCTGCCTTCATCTGTAAGTTTATAAATCTTTATCTTCTTTCCTCTTCCCTGCCTGGCACCCTCCGGTTGTTCATCGGGGACCTGCTCGATCAGCCCGTCTGCAAGCATGCCGTGGATAAGCGGATAAATCGCCCCCCAGCTGACTTTTCGCGTAGGTCCAACAATTCCGTTCAAAATCTGATGCAGCAAATAGCCGTGCATCGGGTTATTCATCAATTCGCCGAGTATGAACAATTCGTACACGCGAAAGGCCTCCCTTATAAGTTCCTACTGCTTTTAAGTAAAGAACAGTATAACATACGGCTGCCTGAAATAACAGAAAAGCCGCGGTTTTCGCGGCTTTGTCCAGTCGTTTGCGGCCGATCCCGGCCTATCGTTCTCTCCACTATCACGCCGACGTCTGCTGCACCATCACATTGCGGTGTTTCGGCAGTAGCTGCACGGCGAGCAGGTTCGCAACCGCAATACCGCATATGAGCAGAAAAACGGCATGCATACCGGCAACCAGCTCCGTTTTGGAGCCAAGCGTTGTCACATGCTGGTTGTAAATCGTGCCGAACACCGCGATGCCGACCGTTTGGCCCATCGCCCTCAACAGCATGCTGGAAGCGTTGGCGACCCCCCGTTGTTCCCAGCCGACGACCGATTGCACGGCAACGGTCGAGGGTGTCGCAACGAAGCCCATCCCCAGCCCGATTAGAACAAGGATACCAATCCAGTATACGTAAGGCGAGTTCATCTGAAGCGCAATAAGCCAGATGGAGCCGGCCACTACGAGAGAAGAACCGAATACAATCGATGCCTTCACCCCGATTCGGTACATGAGCCTGCCGGCGATGTTGGAAGCGAGCGGCCAGGCCAGCGACATCGGCATAACGATCAGGCCGGAGCTTGTCGCAGAATTTCCGAGCACGGACTGAATCCAGATCGGCGAGTAAACCGTCAGCCCCGTCGTGATGCTGAACGTCAGAAAACCGCTGAAATTGATCACGTTCAATACGCGGATGCGGAAAATCGACAACGGCATCATCGGCTCCTCCGCCCGTTTTTCAATCCATAGGAACAACATGAATAATATGGCGGACGCCGCGAACAGCCCCACAATCAACGGGGAATCCCACGAATGGTCGGACCCGCCGCTCAGCAGTGCATACAGCAGCGCGGAGAAGGAGATAGTAAAGATGAGAGCACCGAGGTAATCGATTTTTTTCGCCCGGCGCTCGATCGGTTGATGCAAAAATACGATGACCAGCAGCAGGGAGGCGGCGCCGATCGGCACGTTGATGTAGAATATCCAGCGCCACGACACCTGATCGACGAAATAGCCCCCGATTAGCGGACCGAGAAGGCCTGCCACGGACCAGACGGACGAGAAGACCCCCATCATTTTGCCGCGCTGCTTGCCCGAGAACAAATCGCCGATAATCGTAAAGCATACGGGGGCCAACGCCCCGGCACCGAATCCTTGCAAGGCCCGGAACCAAATGAGTTCCGCAATCGACTGTGCCGCCCCGCACAATATGGAACCGAGCACGAATAAACCGATGCCGGCCGCGAACACGGCTTTGCGCCCGAACAAATCGGCCAACTTGCCGAAAATGGGCGTCGCCACGCAGGTGGTCAACGTATAAACCGCGAACACCCAACTGAACAGGGTCTCGCCATGCAAATCCGTGATCATATGCGGCGTGGCGGTGGCGACGACGGTCGCGTCCAACGCGCCAATAAACATCGCCGCCAGCAGTCCGGCGACGACCAGGTTAACGTTGGTTTTCGGGGCCGGGCGGAGGCTCCCTTGCGCTGTCTCTTTTTCTCTCATTGGCTTAACGATTGCAAACCAAGTAGAGAGTATTGCCGTCAGGATCGCTGAAGTGTACGACTTGGGCCGCTTTGCCATCCACAGCATCATGGAAATCTACGCCGCGGGATTTCAGTGTCGCGATGGCTGACCCCATTTCTTCTACCTCAAGCCCAATGGACATGCTCCCCGATTTTACCGGCTCCGAACCTTGTTCTCCGGCCAAATGCAGGAGTCCGATCGTCAATCCCGGTGCTGCGATCTGTGCAAAATGCCCATCCCCTTCGTGCTGCAGCTCCAATCCCAGAGTCTCGATGTAAAATTGTACCGCCTTTTTCATATCCGCTACCATCACCGTCACATTGCCACTCTTGAACATAGCATAATTCCTCCTTATTCTTTTGATCGTTTTTATTATATCAAAATAATATAATGTGTAAACATATTTTTTTGATATATATTTCTGGTAATCTCTGCTTGTACAATGGATGAATACTTGTTTTCTGCCGGCAAAAGCTTAAGCGGTTTGAAGTTGGGGACGACTTCCCGGATTAAAGGTGCCTGCTTAATAAAGAAAAAAACGGCCCTCATCCCGAAAACTGGCGATGAAAACCGTCTTTATTATTCGTATCTTCTAATTGTTCAGAAAAGGAAAATATCCTGGCGTTCTTGTTTAGACCCGTAGCGAGCCGCGGAATCCCCTTGCAGCATAATAGGATTCTGCTCCGTTGTGGTATACAAAGACCGTGTCGTAGCGGCGATCACAAAAGATTGCCCCGCCGAGCTTTCTAATATTGGCAGGTGTTTGAACCCAGCTCGATGTTTTCGTATCGAAGCTTCCAAGCTTCTGAAGCTCCCGGTATTGTTCTTCCGTTAGAAGCTCAATGCCCATATCGGCTGCCATATCAACGGCATTATTTTTCGGTTTATGTTCCTTCCTCGACTCCAACGCTTCACGGTCGTAACAAATACTTCTGCGGCCTTTAGGACTTTCCGCCGAACAATCATAGAAAATGTATTCGCCCGTCCTGTCATCATGTCCAACAACATCCGGTTCGCCGCCGGTCGTCTCCATTTCATGGAGCGACCACAGTTTTTCAGGAGAAGCTTCGAGCTTTGCTTGTACGTCAGCCCATTCCAAACCTTCATGTCGGTTCATGTTTTTCTCGAAACGGGCTTTCAATGTTTTGAGTAATCCTTCTCGTTCTTCCGGTGACAGCTCCTTCTTGTTGCTGGTTTCACTACTTTTGGCCATGTTAGTTCCTCCCTTGAATTTTTCGGCATCATGGTTACATAAAATACTGCTTCCTGCTCATGGGCTGCATTAATAAATCTGTTTATCCTGCAGTATTCGGATGGCGATTTCCGCCGCTTTGCTTCCATTTGCTTGTCCATTCTTATTTTGAATAGCACTTGCGAAATAATAAGTATGATCGTCTTGCTCTACAAAGCCAATAAACCAGCCATTAACATTCTTCCCATTGATCATCCCCGTACCCGTCTTACCGTACAGCCGACCGCTTTCCTGCTCACTAATGAAAATCGACTTTTTTACAGCTCGAATACTTTCCTCTTTAAAGCCAAATGCGTTTTCCTCTAATGCGTTCAATAGCTCCACTTGTTCAATCGGCGAGATCTTCAATGAAGATTCCATCCAATAACGGTCCAATTGCCCTGATAGATTCTCGTTTCCATATTTTATTTGGCCAATATAGGCTTGTAGTTTTTCCCTCCCCATTTTTTGGTCAAAGCTTTGGAAATACCAATTGACCGAACGACTCATGGCCGTAGATAAATCTTGATCCGTATTCCATTCTTCATAGGGATAGACGGTTCCATCCCAAGCCTGCTCATCGTTATTTGGAGAAATGATATTTTCCTCTAAGGCAAACAAAGCCGAATAAATTTTATACGTGCTGTTAGGTGAAATTCTCCGTTCGCTCATTTCCCGATTATAGATTTGATAGTGTTCATTAGAAGGATCATACAAAACAAAGCTGCCGGTGTAGCCTTCAAAATAAGGGCTTAAATCTTCATAAACCGTATTATTTCCGCTAAAATGATACACCTCATCAGAACCGGCTATAACAGAAGTGAGCGGAGCAAGAAGTAAAACGAAAATGGCTAGAACTACACAAATCCCTTTGCTTGTCCATTTGAATAGCGGCGAATCCCCGGAATAATCGGCTATACTTCGAATTCTTTGTTTAATTTGTTGTTGTGTTCCCCCCATCCCCGAGGCAAACTGACGGTAAGGCCGAGCCGTTCTATCGGCAAAATGAATAATCGTGTGTCCGTATTCTATATATCCGTTCTCATCCAATAATCTTAATACAGATGCATCACAAGCCAATTCCCGGTCTAACCGCATTCTTCTTACGGCATACCATATTAATGGGTTAAACCAATATATTATTTGCAGCAGCCACATTCCATAATTCACTAATACGTCCTTACTTTTTTGATGGCTTAATTCGTGCAAAAACACATATTTTAATTCGTTAAATGAAAAGACTTCCTGAATATTCTTGGGTAACAATATATATGGCTGCCATAACCCAAGCGTAATAGGAGAGGTAATCCATGAGCTTTCCAGTAAGATGATCTTCTTCCGTACCCCGACCGTCTCCTTGCATTTCTCCAATAATTCATTTATTTCCGGGTTCTTAATGGTAACGGCTGATTTTTTCATTCGATTAAGCTGGTAGATTGCATATACCGCCACACCCATACAAATGAGCAGGCCCGTGACCCAAACACCAAAAAAAGTATAGAAAACAAAATCCGGCGTCGATTTATCCACAGATATTGCAAAATCCTGCAGTAAAGTTTTGCCAGGTGCCTGGAAGTCACTATATCCACTTAATTCTCCATCCTTAAATACAGTGCCTCCCTGTTCCCGGAAGGAGTTTTTTATCCGCTGATACATTTCTCCTAACCGGAATAAATCCGAAGGAAGAAGAGCCGTAACAGGCAAGATGAAAAGAAAATACCAAATGCTATAGTGTGTTTTTTTAGATATATGTCTATATAGTATTTTTTTCGTCAAGAGGATCATTAAAACAAGGACGGATACCACAAATGTACTTATCCAGAAACGGAGTATAAAGGCATCCATTATTTTTCCCCTTCTTTCGTGTCCCTCTCAGATAATATTTTCTTTAGTTCGGAAATATCTTCCTTGGATAGCTGGTCATTTTCAATAAAATTTAAAACCATGGAATTTAATGCACCGCCGAAAAACTGTTTGAGAAATAATTTGCTCTTCTGCTCAACATATTCATGTTCATCAATAAGGGACGTGTATACAAACACTCTCCCTTGCTTTCGCGTTTGCAGTGCTTTTTTCTTGACCAGGCGTGTAAGCATGGTTTGAATAGTATTCGGCTTCCAGTCAATTTTTTTGGATACCTTTTCTACCACCTCGGGAGTGGATATCGGCTCGTATTTCCATACAACCTTCATGACCTCATATTCTGCTTCAGATATTTGCGGGATCTCTTTCAATCTTGACCCTCCTGCTTTTACACTTGTAGTATTTATTATAGCAAGTCGGGGCCATGGCTTAAAGCGTAAATGCTTATTCATCCAAATATTGATATAAATCCTCTATAAATGATTTATTCAGCTGCGTTGCGGAGCTTCCCGCCGTATAATGCTCTACCAATGAAAGGAGGAGAAAGGAAGCTTGTTCCGTATCAAAGGCAAGTAAAAAGCTGTTCTCATCTCCTTGTTCTCCTTGCTGCATCTTCAGTTCTGCCGTTCCCGTTTTAGCAGCTAATTGAAATTTCGGGTTGTACAAAAGATGGGCCGTTCCGTTCGGATCCTTTACTACTTCTTCCAGCCACTTTTTCATTTCATTTGCGGTGGAAGCCGTTATCGCTGATTTTACTTTTAGCTTATCATTCACTAACAATCTCGGATAAACGATTGTTCCTTCATTTTGAAAAACGGAATACATCGCCGCTTGCTGAATCGGCGAAATCAACAATTCTCCTTGGCCATAGGCCGTATCGGCCAAGAGTATTTCCGACTTAAATTCCGGCTGATTAGAAATTTTGGCCGGCTTCATGGCGATTGGCAAATCGAATTCTTCTCCGAAAATAAACTTGTTTAGCCCATCTCTAAACACTTCTTCCCCCATTTCCAAAGCTTCCTGTGCAAAATAAATATTGTCAGAGTAGATGAGCGCTTTTCTCATATCCACATTCTGTACATCAGATACACGAGTAATTGAATATCCGCCCCAAGACTTGTCCTTTTGCCAGCTTAAGCCATTGATTTCTCTAAGCTTATCAGGATACGTCACCTGAGCATCAAGGCCGATACTGGACGTGATTGTCTTAAACGTGGAGCCGGGCGCATACCCTATAGCAAATCTTGATATAAAAGGCTTGTTCTCATCACCGGCATACGCATCGTATTCCTCCAGGGATATCCCTTGTACCATTTTATTCGGATCATACGAAGGGGAACTAACGACCGCATAGAGCCCTCCATCTTTAGGATTCATCACGATGGTGGCGCCGGGTTTTCCCTTTAAATGCCTGAATGCTTCCAACTGGATATATCGATCAATGGTCAGTTGGATCGTTTCCCCATCTGCCTTTTCTTGCTTTTGAATTTCTTGCTTTCTTTCACCGTTCTCACCGACAATGATGATTTCTCCTCCATCTTTTCCTCGCAGCTCTTTATCAAAAGCTCTTTCTAACCCCGCCTTGCCAATGATATCGTCCTCCGTTAAATCATGGTTTTTATCTAAATCTTCCTTGGTTACTTTTCCGACATAGCCGATTAAATGAGCTGCCGCTTCTTTTAAAGGATAATAACGTTGTTTTATCGTCCGGTAGGAGATGCCGGGAATCACTTCCGCTTTATCGGATTCAATTATTTTTATAGGGACGAATAAATCATCCTTCACCCAGCCTTGATTTAATTTTTGCTCGATTTCTTCAACCGGGATATTCAATTGTTGGCTTATGTTTTGAATCCTTTCTTCTTTCTCATTCCCCTGAGACAAGTCTTTCGGCACAATTCCGGCCTCTTTAAAATCTTCATTTACGGCTAATCCATTGCCGCGGTGATCTTTAATTTCTCCACGCTCGGCTTTCCAATAATGGAATTCCACCTTGTCCTTCCCCTCCATTCCAGGAAAGATTAAGGATGGATCCCATTTCACCATATAGAGTCCATCTTCCTTTATGATCTGTGTCCGGTAATCCAAATGCTCTAATTTGCCTAAAGGAGTAGTGAAGCTTAATTGATAGGAAAGTTCCTGCTCCTTATTAGATATTTTTTCAATCCGGATATTGGACGCACGAATGTCGTGAATACCGATTCCATTGTAAATTCGCTCATATTTATTTATTACTTCTTCCAACGTATAATCTAACGATGAATAGGATTGTTTAGCGAGCACATCCCCTAATTTCTCATAGTCCTTATTCTCTAATATGCTAATAAAATGGTACGCTGCTTCCCGCACTTGCCTGCTATCATCCTTAAGCATAAATAAGTAAAAAAGAATACTTCCAACACCCGCTAGAATGATCATTGCCACTACAACGTAAGGAATGATTCTTCTTTTTTTCTTTTTAATAAGGCCCATCCTATTCCCTTCTTTTCTTTCGTTTTAATTACTACAAGTGTAGTTTATATGTTAGAACTACACTTGTAGTAATATTGAGATTATAGCACATTGGCAAATTGCTTAACAACAATCGGAAGTCTTCTTGCCGTAATGCCCCCATAACAAAAAAACCGCTTCGAACGAAGCGGTTCATCTAAATCTAAGGATATCGTATCATTTTCCTAAGCTGTATGTATCGATCGGATAAACGTTGTTCAAACGTTTTAATCCAATAGTTAAAGTAGTCTTCTTTATTGAAGTTACTCATATCCTGTTTTTCTGTTACGATATTTGTGACTCATTCCAAGCTTTAGAATCTCGTTTGCATCAATATGTCCCATGTAAGTCACCTAATTTCTTACAAGTAACGGAATAGAGTAAATCTCTATTCCGTTACCGATCTTAGATTACTAATTTGTACCCTGATTATATTTTTCATGGATTGTCTTTTTTAGTTCCTCTAACTTGTCGGCACTAATATCTTTCAATTCCTTGACTACTTCGTCTTGACCATCACGTATAATAACGCGAATTTCGTCACGTAGACTGCGTAAATAACTCATTTGCTCACGTGTAATAATTCCTTCATTTCTAAACAAATTTGCTAATCTCGCAATGTTATTCGATTGTTTAGTTTCCTTAGTTCCCCACTCTACTTTAATACTCAAAATGTCAAAGTTATTATCAAGTCTTATAGCATCTACAGTTATGTCCATAACGGATGATAAAGGAATTCCGAAAGCGCCTGCGGCCTATGAACAGTCTGACGAACATCGAAGCCGCAGAAAAGATT
>NZ_VEGP01000025.1:0-30375 GCF_007679495.1 Paenibacillus sp. 32O-W
TTAAACATAAAAAATATTTCTTATCCATCGTCCCGATGGATAACCCTACCAGCTTACACAAACTTCTTGACGCTACCGAAAAAATGATTGATGAACTTAAAAATAGAGTAAGTGAAGTTGAACGGCAACTAAAAGAAATAAAAAAAAGGTAATTATCACCGCCTAAATTGGAAGTATATTGTATTGACCCTTTTTATCTCCTTTGCTACTTGTTACGCTATATTAGCTTTTCTAGCTTATTTTTTGAAGCGTTAACTAGAGTTTACAAAAGCAAGATAGCCTATCACGTCTAACCACTCCATGTAAAGAGTCTTTGAGTATTCGGAAAATGTCTAAATCTACGTATCACGTGACATCAATCTTAAATTTACACAAATATTCTACACAGGGGGAGAACAGGCGGACAGAAGGTGCAGCGCAAAAACAATGGCAGTCCGGAACAAAGGGCCGCCGCTGAGGTCGTTAACAGCGCTTGCTTTCCCGCTTTCTTTGAACTATAATTAGAGCAACTTTCAAAATATAGGGGATGTCTTGATGTCGGCGGTTGTTCTTAACTAATCAATTTCATAAGGTCTCTTCCATTTCCATGAGGGATACCACAATATCAGGGCAAGACAGGCTGGTTCTTTTCCGTTCTGATATTTCTGTGCGACGTCTTTTTACTGTCTGTTCGTTTGACGGGTGAAATTCGCGCATTTGAGGTGGTTTATTTCCGTATGGATTCGTGGGAGGACCCATTAGTTAAGAACAACGGTCATCTACCATACCTAACGGATAACGGAGAGCCGTGCTTCTTGAGCACGGCTTTACTGTTGCTTATTTTGCGGGAGAAGTGTAAGGATTTCCATCCTTTTCTTTCGCGATAAGCCGATTCGGGCAGAGGGTGAACGCTTATGTTCATCCTCTGTTTTTTTATGTTTCGGGGCTCCCCTCAAAGCAATGTATAAACCATTATCGAAGCAAAGCAAGAAGAGCGACCGCGTTTAGAGGAAGGTTTAGAAGCCGACCCTTTCAGGGTGTCGGACGGATACGCTTCGAAGGCCGAGCGTCACTTTGTGGGGAATGTTCGAGGCTCCCCGCAAAGTAAGCAAGAAGAGCGACCGCGTTAGAGGAAGATTTAGACGCCGCCCTTTCAGGTTGCGGACGGATACGCTTCGGAGGCCATATGTCACTTTGCAGGTAGTTCTACCTATTTTGAAAGTAAGAGAGGTTATAACCATGAAGGATTATATAAATGAAGCCAGTGCCCATGTACAATTGCAGGAAGGAATCCGGGTGATCGAGCAGCTTTTCCTGGAATGCTATTTAAGACCGGGAATTTCTACGAAGGAGTTGGCGAGAAAAACTTTGCTTCCGCTTCCCGTTGCGGCCGCCATCAAGAAGGAATTGATCCGTGCGGGAGCCTTGCAGCAGGAGCGCGGGGTTCATTGTACTCCGGCAGGCCAAGCTTATATTGAGCGGGAACGGAAGTACGAGGGAATCGATAAGCGGCTGTATCTGAGGCTCATGGAGAAGGAATTCGATTGGAAATCGGAATTGGCCGAGCTTCTGGCGATGCTGCAGGAATGCTTCCATGGCCGTCCGCAGGTTAATGTGCAGATCGATCAATCCAAATGCACCTTGGAGACCAGCTTGAGCCGGGCGGTTCTATGCTTGAGAAACCATACTCTCATAGGTAAAAAAATATTATGCGTAGGCGATGACGATCTTGTCAGCGTGTCGCTTGGCTTTTTGCTCAAAAGACTGTTTCCGTCAGCCTCCGGGCCGAAGGGTATGATCGATGTTGTTGATATTGACGAGCGATTTTTAAGTTATATTAGTGATATAGCAGAGAGGGAAAATCTGCCGATCACCTGTCATCACGCTGATTTGCGCGAGCCTCTGCCGGAGAAGCTGCACGGGCAATACGATTGCTTCTTCACCGATCCGCCTTACACTTTGCAGGGAATGGTTCTTTTTCTCTCGCGGGGAATTAGCGCATTGAAGCCGGGGAAGGGGCTGCCTGTGTTCTTCTCCTTCGCTCATAAGTCACCCGACTTCATGCTGGCCATGCAGCGTGAATTCATTCAGATGGGCTTGACCGTCAGTGAAACGATTCCCTCCTTTAATGAATACGAGGGAGCCGAGATGATCGGAAACCGCGGACAAATGTTCATTCTGAAGTCAACGGAGCATACTCGCCCCGATATTAGCGGTCGTTTCGAGGATGCGATCTATACCGGAGAGGTCAGGAGGACTATGCGCACTTACGGGTGCAAGCAGTGCGGGGAACCGATCCTGGTCGGGATTCAAGGGAGCTATAAGACGATTGAAGAGTTGAAAAACAAAGGCTGCCCCCGCTGCAGCCATGCAACGTTCGATCTTAAGGAAAAGAAGTCAATATAACGGATTGGATACTCCGGGGAGGAAAAACAGAATATGAGAATACGTACCATACAAGAGAGCGATCTAGAGATTATAGCGGAATACGAGAAAGAGATTTCGGTGATTTCCTTCGGCAATGAGGCGGTAACGGATCTGGAATTCCACGGCCGCAAGCTGGCCAAGGCCATTCCTCAGGAACAGCAGGGGATGCTGGTGGCAGAGATGGAGGGACAGTCGGCCGGCTGGCTCTGGATGACCCCCAAGGTTAATTTCGTCACCAAGGAGAAATATATTATGTTCAAAAGCTTCTATATTGCCGAGCCTTACCGGGGATCCGCCTGTGCCGAGGCTTTGTTGGATGCAGGGATGCGGTTCTGCAGAGAGCAAGGGGCGAAGCGCATTGTCGGGCATGTCCATGTAAGCAATCTTCCGATGAGGGTGCTGTACAAAAATTATGGGTTCGAGCCTACTCATCTGACGATGGAATATGTAATGGATAATCCGCCCAATCCTGCGGAGGATGGGGGGATGTCGGAATGATCAAATGCCTGATCTGGGATTTGGACGATACGTTATGGGAGGGAACTCTGTCCGAGGATCGCAGGGTGACCTTGCGGCCGGGGATCATTGAAGTGCTCCGGAGCTTGGATGCGCGCGGCGTTCTGCTCAGCATTGCCAGCCGCAATGATCATGAGGACGCGATGGAGAAGCTGATGGAGCTGGGGCTCGCCCATTATTTCATCTATCCGCAAATAGGATGGGCGCCCAAAGCGGAAGGAATACGCCGAATCGTGAGCCGGTTGAACATTGGGGTGGATGCCGCCGCCTTCATCGATGACAATCCCTTCGAGCGGGAGGAAGCCCAGGCCTGCTTGCCGGGGCTGGCCGTGTATGAAGCCGGTGTCTATGGGCAGCTTCCTGATCTTCCGGAGTTTCAAGCTCCGGCCATAACGGGTGAAGCCGGCAGACGAAGGGAGCTGATGCTGATCCGGGCTGAGCGGGAGGACGCAGAGAGACAGTTTCCCGGTACGCGGGAAGAGTTCCTGCGTTCCTGCTCCATGGAATTGATGGTACGCCCGGCCCGCCAGCAGGATTCGGCCAGGGTCTATGAATTGGCCGCACGAACGAATCAATGGAACAATGGACTCGAAAGGGTCTCGCAGGACGTTGTGCGTAATTATATGGAAATGGGAGATAAGAGGCTATATGTGGCGGAGCTCAAGGATCGATTCGGTGACCACGGCATTGTCGCGGTAGCTATGCTGGATCTGCTGGAGGAGGGGCTGGCGGAAATTCGCTTGTTCTGCATTTCCTGCCGGATAGAAGGGCGCGGGATTGGAAATGCCTTCCTGGGGACCGTGCTGGAACTTCTTCAGCTCGATCATCCTGAGCTGCGGGAGGTGCGCTGCGGCTATAAATCGGAAAGCCGGAACCGCCCGGCCTTAATGCTGCTGAAGCTGCTTGGATTCACCCTCCAAGAGAGGAAGGATGACTTTTCCGTGTACGGATTGCCGCTGCCTGTTTCTTATCTGACGCCGGATTGGATCCATGTTCACAGCCCGTGCAAAGCGACAGAACCAGTGGAAGAGAGGAACGGCGATGAGGTGGAGCGAAGAGTGATCAGCTTGGTAGCCAAGTTATGGGGGCGGCCGGAGGTCGGACCGGAGACTGTGCTGCTGGGCGGCCGCGGGATTCTGGATTCGGTGACGGCCGTTCAACTGATTGCGGAGCTGGAGAATGAATTCCGGGTCGTTTTCGATGAAGACGATCTGCTGCTGGAGTCCTTGTCAACTGTCGAAAACGTGGTCCGCTTTATTGAAGCGAAGCTCAACTAGGGACTTCAAAACGGCGATTTCACCATTGATTCCCTCTTCTCCCTCTATACGGCAAGCATACTATAAGCCCGGCCCGCGTGATAAGACTTTACTCGGTCGTTCAGTTCGGATGCCGGGGTGCTTCATCTGTATCTCCGTCTATTTATCGAAAAAAGACAAAGAAATGGTTCCAATTGGCGGCGTAACATGATTAAATGAAAAGGAGAGTAGGTCATTCACGGAGTCAAGGAATTTTGGCCTAATTTGGGGCGGGCCCAAATATTTCCATTTGCCGCGTTTCGCGTGGCTAATAAAAACACAGTGAGGTTTACGGTCATGAAGAAAGACAGAGACAGCAATCTGTTGGTTAGAAGATTATGGTTCAAGACAAAACGGGCTCTATTAAAAACTGCTGCCGTATTAATGATTATTTGGAGTATCCTTTGGTTTATTGTTATGCTGACGGGCGGAGTGGATGAAATCGGGTTATTTCTCATTATGATTCTTCTGTTCGGAATTCTTCCGCTCGGCGTTGCCCTCTATATTCTCGGTCATCTGAAGAAAACAAAATATGACCTGCCGGAACCGGATTACGATCCCTCCAAGGATCAGCAATTGGAGAAAATCGTGTTGGCCATTGCCGTATCCCAGGACGGTCTCGTCACTCCTGCGGATATTGCCTTGGGATCCGAGTTCTCGCTGGAAGAAGCGAAGCAATATTTGGAGTCTTTAAGAGAGCAGGGCTTCGCCCATTTGAAGATCGCCGAGAATGGGACTTACGTCTATCACCTCCCCTATGTGCTTTCGTATGACCAGAAGAAAAACGCGGAAAGCATATAGGCCGCCCGGCCCGTTTCGTTGTGGCTTGCCATCTATGCATTATTCATGCGGCTTCCCTGAGTAAGCCGCTTTAATATTTTCGGGCAAGGGCGGCCGCAGTAAATCCGAAAAATAGGAAACAGGCCATATTTTAGCAAAATAAAAAGCGGCTAAACTCTAGTTCTGAAGAACTTAAAGACCACTTTTGGACTAAACGGACATCACCGGAACAGACAGCCTTAAGTCGTAATTTCCAAGCGATTAATTTACGTTTTTCGCCAAAACAAGAGACTTTTGACGCTGATAAAAAAACTTTGTCAAATCCTATGAAAGCGCAATAATATTTTGGGTTTTCAAAACTGGAAATCATTATATAATAGAGGTAGATTATTAAAAATATTAACATCATCAAGGATTACCGACCTGAAAAATTGTATAGGGGAGCGTTGAAGTCTATTCCTTATGTGGGCACTTGGGATAGATGGAGCTAGTAGTGCAACCGACCATCTTTCATTTTAATTGAGAGGTGGTTTTGTGTTTTTTTTGGCCCCTATCAAAACCGTGAGGCTGAAAATATGACTATTCGGAAGGTGATTTTTTGAATCGGTACATTAAGAACGATAGTGATTTTGTACTGGCGCTCATAACCAAACAGCGTGTCTCTATCTGGGATAAGGATCATCTGATCGATTCCGGAGGCGAGGTGGAGTGGGTGACGGCCAATACCGTGAAAATTAACAGCCGGGCATATCCTAGAGAGTTCTATCAATTTCGACTGGATTTTTCAAAATGTTCGCAGGATAAAAAAGGATTATTATAAGTTATGTAGAATATCTTCTATATTATGTAATAGCTGCTTCATCTATATTATCTAATAACTGCAGTAAATCAGGATGGTCATCATCGGTTATGCGAATCCGTATGGCTTCGGGGTTGACGATCTGCTTCCATATTCCTTTCTTTGAAGACCTTTACATAGCCTGGAGGAACTATGAAGCCAATTCCGCCGGAACAATGTAACGGGTTGCGAGCAATGAATGGCTGGCGGATTGACATGCTCTGACAGAAATCATCAGGCGGGGAGCAATAGGGAAGATTCCGATACGGACCAGATGGACGCTGCAAGCTTTGATCCGATGATTGTGTTAACTGAATAGGTTTACTTCCGTAATCAAAGTTTCCGGTATATAGAGAAAGAGCCTAATCCGGTGTACAGCTCTTATATCAGGATATAAGCCCTAATAATCAATAGTTTATTCGCAGCAGCACTTCAATTAAACGCGGAGGTTAATGGCATTGGATCGAGTTGTTATAACGGGCTATGGATTAAAAGCTCCTGGTATTGGTAATAAAATTCATTTCAGGGATATATTAGAGAACGGGGTTTGTACACAACAGATCGTTTCCGGCTTGGGACCTAATGGATCTGACATCATTTGCGGCAGAATTGATGATGAGCTGATTTCACTTCCCGATCGCAAATATCGATATTATCCACGTGTGGCCCGAATGGCCATTGCCGCCTCGGAGGAGGCTGCAGAAATGGCCGGACTCAAGGGAGACGAGCAGCAAGCGGGCATTATCATGGGAACATCCGTCGGGGGATTGAAGGAGATTGAGGAATACGCGCTTATCAGCGGCAGTCGGCAGTACCGGAAGTTTCCGATCTCCGGCGCCGGAGCCGGCAACCCGCACAGCATTACGGCTGCGATCTCCCAGCACTTGGGTATAAAGGGCCAAGCCTTCACCCTGAGCACTGGCTGTACCGCCGGAGTCGATGCGATGATGATGGGGAAGCTGCTTCTGGAGAGCGGGCAGTGCGAAATCTGCATTGTCGGCGGATCGGACGCGCCAATTACGGTTGGCAGCGTATACAGTTTCATGAGATTAGGCGCTATGTCACGAGAGACCGATATTTCCAGTGCCGGAGTGCCCTTCTCCCTGAGGAGCGACGGTTTTGTCGTCTCTGAAGCAGCGGCGGTTCTGGTTATGGAGCTGGAGAGCCGCGCCAAGAGGCGGGGAGCCCGAATATACGGAGTGCTGACGGGAATTCATAGCAACAATGATGGCCTATCCATCTTCGAGTCGGATACGACAGGACAGAATATGATCGCTGCGATGAAGGGAGCCGTTGGAGGTATTCAACCGACCTATGTGAATAGTCAAGCTCTGGGAATGAAAGTTAACGACCAGGTGGAGGCCATTACGCATCGCGCTCTGTTCGGCTCATCGGTTCCGATTACTTCTATTAAAGGAAATATCGGACACTCCTTCGCCTCGATCGGCAGCCTGCAAGTCATATCGGCTCTTCTATCCATGGAGTACGGATTTATACCGCCAACGATCAAGACAGAGGGGGATGGCTACGAAGACCTTCCCATCGTGAAGTCGGTCCGGTATGAAACAGTGAATCATGTAGCGATAACAACTCATGGGTACGGCGGGAACAACACATGTCTTCTACTGTCTAATTCTCAAGGAGCGAATTAAGCGGATGCTTTTTATTACAATGATCGCTTTTGCTGTCGTACCGCTATTTCTCGGTGTGGCTACAGTATTTACATTCAGGAAAACCCGATTAGCCAGAGGGTTCTTCATTTTTATGCTGTTTATCAGCGTCTGGCAGTTGGATGTGGCCATTCTATATGGATATGAATGGTGGACCCCGGAACAAATCGACAGGTTGTTCCGGTTTTTTCGCTTTGGTTTTATTATGCTGGGGCCGGCTTCCTTATATATAGCCCACATTGTTTATCATGATCTGGAAGGGCCCAAGACTGTCAAACGCCGTTTCGGCAGATTAGTCGAACATTTGGTAAGCATCCGGTTTATATTGATCTATTATGCGTTTTCTTTTATTGTCTATCTGCTGGGCTGGAGTTCCAAGGGAATCGAGAAGCTTTATTATGTGGAGCATCCGCAAAATGCCAAATATTTATACCCGATCTACGGTGAGTTCCAATTTCTGATCGCGGTAGTTCTTGTAATCTTTTTGTGCAGCTTGATCCTTTGTCTCGTTATCAGCCGTTCCGTAATCAATCGTCATATGCGCTTTTTCTTCCTGGTCTTCTGCGTTGTCTCCTTCCTGGCAGGAATAGTAGGAGTCTTTAACCTGGCAGAGGACAAGGGATTGTATCCGAGCGGGATTGCGGTGATGATATTCTCCATTACGATCTTCGCCGTCTATAACCGGATGAACGCAAATACGATACAGGATATGAATACGGAATTACTAGGGCAGAAGGAATTTCTGCGCAAGATGATCGATATGAATCCCAACTATATTTATGCGAAGGATTCGCAGGGAAATTTCTCCCTGGCTAATCTGGCCATGGCCCGCTTGTATGGCAAAAGTCCGGACGAACTGATCGGCTGCAATGAGAGGGAGTTGTCCGCCATTAGCGGCTCTTCCTCTTTCGGTATCTGGGATCGCGACCGCCGGCTTCTGGAAGGAATGGAGGAAACCGTCGGCCTGGAGGAGAAGTTTGTAGACGCGCAAGGTCATTTGAAATGGGTCCGGGTCTCCAAGATGCCGATCCATACCAGCGGGGGCAAGCAGCTTCTCTGTATCGCAACGGATATAACAGACTACAAGAGATACCAAGAGCAAATTATAAATCTGGCGTATCATGATTCATTGACCGGGCTGCCTAACCGGCTGCTGTATAACAATCGGTTGGCAGAAGCGATCACCACCTCGGAGCCGGGGCGGCTCGCGGTGATGTTCCTCGATCTGGACCGGTTCAAGCTGATCAACGATACGTTCAACCATACTACGGGGGACCTGCTCCTTAAGCTTGTAGCCGAACGGCTGCAGAAGTGTCTGCGGCCATCGGATACCGTATCGCGGCGTGGAGGGGATGAATTCAATATTATATTGAAGGATGCCACCCGGGAGGATGCTATACAAATTGCCAATGCCATTCTAAATGTATTCGATAAGCCTTATTGGCTGGACGGTCTTGAGCTTTATGTCTCAACCAGCATAGGGATAAGCATATACCCGGAGGACGGGGATGATGTCGAAACGCTGATTCGAAATGCGGATACCGCGATGTACCGCGCTAAGGAAAAGGGGAAAAATCATTATCAGTTCTATACGCCGGATATGAACGAAACGAACATGAGGAGAGTGCTGCTCGAGAAGGAAATGCATAAAGCATTGGAGAAAGGGGGATTCGAGTCGTGTATGGTGGTCTATCAGCCGCAGGTAAATGTCGCCACCGGTTTACTGACGGGAGTGGAAGCACTTCTGCGGTGGGATCATCGGGAATTAGGAATTATTTCTCCTTCTGAATTCATCCCGATCGCGGAGGAAAGCGGGCTGATTGTTCCGTTAGGGAAGTGGGCGCTGCGAATGGCTTGTTTGCAAAATGTAGCCTGGCGGAAAGCCGGTTACCTGCCTGTTCGGGTATCCGTTAATTTGTCCCCCCGCCAATTCCGGGATGAACGATTGATGGGGATGATTGAAGAGGTGCTGGAGGAGACAGGTATGGATCCTGCGTGCCTCGAGCTGGAAATAACGGAAAATATGGCGGTGCAGGGTGCCGACTACTTCGTGCGCAAACTGGCGGAGCTGAGAAGTCTCGGGGTGCAGCTTTCCATTGATGATTTCGGGACAGGCTATTCGTCCCTCAGCTATCTTAATAAGCTGCCTGTGCATAAGCTTAAGATTGACCGGTCGTTCATCCGGGATCTGAACACAAGTGTTGAGAATGCTGAAATCATTACCAGCATCATATCCATGGCCCATAAATTGAACCTTAAGGTAATAGCCGAAGGTGTGGAAACCGAAGAGCAGTTGAATTGGCTGGCGGGGAATGGCTGTGACGAAATCCAGGGATTTCTGATCAGCCGGCCTTTGCAGGCCGCCCAGCTGGAACGGAAGGGGATGTTAAGGCGCTGAGCGCGCCATCCCCTTGCCGAGTTTCCATAAGGAAAGCAATGCAGATGCAGTCGTCTGGTCCTATATAAGGAGCCGGATCAGATGACTGCTTGGTCGGAAGAATGCTGATACGTATCGGAGCTGGCCACTTCCTCCCTGGTGATTCGGTCCACAACCCGGTAATTCCAGCCCAGGAAGTTGAGAAGCGCCTTTTTGTGATTGCTTTCCATCATCGTGATCCACATTCCACGGTTGGTATGGCCCACTGTTAGCTTTTGCAATACATATCTCTTCACTTTGGATCACCGCTCCATCTCTGTAATGATAATGCCTTGACCATCCTAAGTATATGACAGCTTGATAGAAGAGTATGTCACGCAAAAAAAGTTAAAATTTTTAATTAAATTCCTCATAATTCGACAAAAATTGTTTCCGATTTGCTATATAATGGAGACAACTGTTAAAATAATGTATAACTTAATATCCTTTACCTGATTGGGAGTTTTGAAGTCTATTCTGTATCTGGGCACTTGGAATAGATGGAGCTAGTAGTGCAACCGACCATCTTTTGTCATATATCATGACGAAAGATGGTTTTTTGTTTCAAAGGGGCAAACAAGCTTTAGTTCGTATGTCCTTGAAGCATGGGGAAAGGAATTAAGTAGAAGGTTTGGAACGCCTTTATCATCGGATTTCAACTCCTGTGGTAATTCATTCATAAATTGTATAAGGAATCTGAGGATTAACTTAAGATGGGACGTCCGAACCTGGCGTGAAGTATTAATTAGCCGCTGCTTAATCAAGAATGAACCGATCCCTTAGGCTGCTGCCGTTCTCTATAAAGAGAGCGGATCGCTTATCCCGGCTGTACATAGGGCAGAAAATTTAGAGCGAGACCGGCAGACAGGGCAACGGGTTGTGAAATCAAGCAGGCAGGCATAGCTTCATCCGCAGTAAAAGGACAAAAGGAACAGAAGGTGAGATGATGAATAGAAAGTGTACCATCCCGGGGTGTGACAAGCCGTTGAAGGCGAGAGGGCTATGCTCTATGCATCACCAGAGATGGTGGAGAAATGGCGATCCGTTAGTGCTGAAACAGCAAATCATGAAGATTTGCAAAGTGAAGGACTGCGGGGAGCCGGCCAAATGCAAAGGCTATTGTTCTGTACATTATGCCAGATGGAGAAAGCATGGCGATCCGAATCATGTGCGTGAAGTTATCCGTATATGTACGGTCGAGAACTGCGGCAAAAAACATCGGGCCAGAGGTCTATGCGCTTCCCATTACCAAATCTGGGCCAGGAACAGAGACCTGCTTAAATCAGGAGACAGCAATAAAATCAATTTTCGGAAATTGCTTTATCGAAACATGCCTTAGAGGCATGTTTTTTTGTTTGGAAACGCTGCTGAATGTCTGGTCCCCGAATAGCATCCGGGATAGGAATCTAACAATTGGGCTCCATTTTGTGGGATTATGTTGGCTGCGAAGACGTCTTTGAGAAGACTTATGTAAAGTTCTTATTAATTTAATAAGATTACTCAACAATTTTCTACATGGATTTAAGACAACGCAGTCACAGGTTTTCAACAAAAAACGTGACTAACGCTCTACGATTTATGGATTTTTCGATTAATTATTGATGGGAACACATCCTAGTTTATGCCAGCGGAACTAATTTCTATCGGAGCTACTATAGTCTGTTTGTAGCTTGTGAGCTTTTTATTCCCTATGTATAATCTTGGAAATAAAGCGGTTGTTAGCTCTCCGGTCGAGCTAATTAGGTCGAACCGGATAGCATGGTCCCGGACAAGCCGACATCTGTTGACAAGAGACAACAAGGCAGGGAGGCCATTCCGGTTAATCTCTTTGTAGAGAATTAACGGTCTGGCCAGGAAGCAGTCTGTGAGTAAGCTCCTTCAGAAAGTCCCTCGGGCATGAACGCCGGAAGAGATTGTTATGAAATGGCATGGATTCGACAGCATCTTTGAAAGGATACCTACGGAATCTCTTGTTGGAACACAACTTCGATCCGTCTGCGGTGGTGACGAGCGGCATGTCCGACGACTGCCGGTTAGTAGTATGAACCGGGAGAATGGTTGCGGAATGAAGGATTTCATTCGGGACACTAATAGGGTCCTAAGAATCAACTTTAGGAGATTAAGACGAATTTTGCGGCATGTCTGTTTCTTGTTGTCGGTTTTGGTTAATAACAACACTGCAGGATCTTCTTTATGAAAAAGCTCCTAAGGAGGGATTAGGGATTGAGTTATTCAAAAAGATTGATACTGCTGATGGGTATCGATTCTGTCATCGTCATCTTCGCGATTTACGTAAGCAATTATGTCGCGTCATCTTCCTTCAGCCCATTCTCCTACACACTGGCGGTTAGCGCAGCAACTTTGTTTACATGCCATCATTTGTTTGCCTATAGGTACAAGCTGTACAAAAAGGTGTGGAGATACGCAAGCGTCATGGAGCTGCTCTCGATTTTCAAAGCGGTTACTTTCTCTGCAGCGATCACGATGCTGGTTCAGGGACTGCTGGCCGGACAAATTTACTGGAAGATCATGCTCATTACCTGGATGATGCACATGATCCTGATCGGCGGACTTCGCTTCTCCTGGAGGATGTACCGCGACAAATTTGTCCATAGAATAGGCAACCGCAAGCGAACCTTGATTGTCGGAGCCGGTTCCGCCGGGACGCTGGTAGCCAGACAGCTGATGCAGAACCCGGATGTGGAGCTCTATCCGCTGGCATTCATCGATGACGATGAGACGAAGCATCGGTTCGAGATTGCAGGCTTGCCGGTGCTTGGCGGGCGGGACAAAATCAGGGAAACGGTGGACAAGCTCTCCATTACGAATATCGTTATCGCCATACCGTCATTGAAGAAGAGAGAATTGAACGAAATCGTTCAGGAATGCAGCCGGACTGGCGCCAAGGTACAGATTATTCCTATGTTCGAGGATTTGGTAGAGGGCAAGGTATCCGTCAATGAGATGCGCGATGTTCAAGTCGAGGATTTGCTGGGCAGGGATCCGGTAGAGCTGGATACGGAATCGATCCGCAAATATATTACGGGCAGCACGGTTCTGGTTACCGGGGCCGGGGGCTCAATCGGCTCCGAGATTTGCCGACAGCTTGCGGTTTTCTCTCCAAGAAAGCTGATTCTGCTCGGACACGGCGAGAACAGCATCTATACGATTGAGATGGAGCTGCGCTCCATTGTGGGAGATTCGATAGAGTTAATTACCGAAATTGCCGACATTCAGGATCGGGCCAAGATGTTCAGAATCATGAGGATGCATAAGCCCAGGGTTGTGTTCCATGCGGCGGCGCATAAGCATGTTCCGTTAATGGAACGGAATCCCGAAGAATCGATCAAGAACAATATTATAGGCACGAAAAACACGGCGGAGGCCAGTCATGAGGCAGGGGTGGAAACCTTCGTCATGATCTCCACGGATAAAGCCGTCAATCCGACCAGCGTCATGGGAGCGTCCAAACGGATTGCCGAAATGATCATTCAAGAGCTGGATGGCCGCAGCCGTACCCGGTTCGTGGCGGTCCGTTTCGGCAATGTGCTGGGAAGCCGCGGGAGCGTCATTCCCCTCTTCAAGGAACAAATTCGCAAGGGAGGTCCTGTAACCGTTACTCATCCCGATATGGTCCGGTACTTTATGACCATTCCCGAAGCCAGCCGTCTCGTCCTGCAGGCCGGAGCACTCGCCCGGGGAGGGGAGATTTTCGTCCTGGACATGGGGAAACCGGTGAAAATCGTCGACCTCGCAACGAATCTGATCAAGCTGTCGGGCTATGATCTGGACGAGATCGGCATCCAGTTCAGCGGGATGCGCCCGGGGGAGAAGCTGTTTGAAGAGCTTCTTAACGAGAATGAAGTTCATGAGGAGCAGGTCCATCCCAAGATCTATATCGGCAAAGCTACTTTGAGCGATGAGATGGCGGAGATTACCGAGATTCTGCAGCATTATGAGAAGTGGGACCGGCTGGTGATTCAGGATAGGCTGCTGCAGTTGGCCAATCGAAAGCAAACCAAGAAACTAATTGTGGTGTAAGGGAAAGGAGCAACATGGAACTAGAGATCCGCGATTACATTCGGGTAATTGGCAAACGAATCTGGTGGCTTGTCGGGATAGTCTTGTTGGCTACGATCATTACCGGAGTGGTCAGCTACTTCTTTCTGAAGCCGGTGTATCAGGCTTCCACCAAAATAATTGTGAATAAAACGAATTCATCCGCTTCCTTGGAGCAATTGGGACTAAGCGAAATCAATTTCCATATCAAGATTATCGATACCTACAAAGAAATTATTAAATCTCCCTATATTATGGAGATAGTCGCGAAGGAACAGGAACAGCTTGGAGTGACGGCTGGGGAGTTGATCCGCAGAGTGAAGGTCAGCTCGGTCAACAACACCCAGGTGATGACTGTATCGATTACAGACGGTTCCCACGAAAGAGCGGTTCAACTGGTGAATGCGATTTCTCACGTCTTCGAAAGGGAAATTGTGAATCTTATGTCCGTAGACAATGTTTCCATTCTGAGTGAAGCCAAGCCGCAGAGTCATCCGTCTCCTATCAAGCCTAACGTGAAAATGAATATTGCCATCAGCTTCGTCGTTTCGCTAATGGCGGCCCTAGGGCTGATATTCCTTCTTGAATACCTCGATGACCGGATCCGGACAGAAAAAGATGTTCACCATCATCTGGGTCTGCCGGTACTGTCTATCATTAATAAAATGAAACCGGAAGATGTTATTAATGTGGCTTCTTCCGCCATTCCCAAACAGGCAGGTGAGCCGCATGTCACGCTTGGACAGCAAGAATAGACCGATTATAGCCGATATCAACAAGAAGTCACCGATTTCTGAAGCTTATCGGACGCTGCGGACGAATATCGATTTTTCGTCGATCGATCATCAAATACAAGTCATTATGGTTACCTCGCCTGGGCCAGGAGAAGGAAAATCGACGACGACGGCCAATCTGGCCACAGTGTATGCACAGGCTGAGAAGAAAGTATTGGTCATCGATGCGGATTTACGCAAGCCGACGATGCACCAGACCTTCGTCAAGACCAATCGATGGGGATTAACGAGCGTATTGGCCGGGCAGTCCCCGTTCGCCAAAGTGATTGCGAAAACGCATATAGACAATCTGGATCTGCTCACCTCCGGGCCGGTTCCGCCCAATCCGTCGGAGATGCTCTCCTCCAAGAGATTGAGCGCACTTCTCGAGGAGCTTCGCACCCAATACGATGTCATTCTGATGGATACTCCTCCCGTATTGGTGGTGACGGACGCCCAACTGATTGCCGCCAAAAGCGACGGGGTCCTGATGGTCATCGATTCGGGGAAGGTTAAGAGGGAGTCCGCACTGAAAGCCAAGGCGAGTCTTGAGCTGGTGCAGGCCAGAATGCTGGGAGTCGTCCTGAACAACGTCGATCAGCGCCGCAGTGAGGACAGCTATTATTACTACTACGGGGCCGAAGAGTAGCTGAACCAGTTGGAATGAGGCCTGCTGTCCGCCCAATACCAAGTATTCACATATTTTTAATAATAATTTTTTAATAAAAAATAACCGTTTCGACATAAAGGCGATTTCGCGGTTTCCAACTGCGAAGGCCAAGGAAACAGGTAAAGTCTGCTGCACCTCTATCACTGCAGGCACTCGGTCATGCTGTGGGCGCCCGGCGCCTTAGACGTAAATCGTCGAGGGTATGATGTGAGGAAGGGTTGAATGCCCTATGTCAGCATGAACCAATTAACGTTAAAAACAGCATCAAACGGTTTTGGTTCTGCTTTTAACGTTAATTCTCACACAACAAAAGACAGCTTCAGGTTTTATCATCTATACAAAATAATTGACGAAAAGGGATAAGAAATGGGCAAAAAAATATCATTGAAGAGAAATTTCAAATGGATGTTTGCGGCAAATCTCCTATACGCTTTTTTGCAGTGGCTGATGCTGATCATCATGGCGAAGCTGGGTAACGAAGAGCTTGTCGGCTACTATACATTAGCTCTTGCGGCCACCACTCCCATTATGCTGTTTTTCAGCTTTCAATTACGGGGGATTCAAGCTACAGATGCCAGAGATGATTACCAATTCAGAGACTATTTTTCCTTAAGAGTTATCGGAGTTTTCCTGGCTCTGCTTGTCTGCATAGCGGTTTCATTCTTAAGCGATTATTCCTTCGAAGCGAAAATCATTATATTTCTAATTGCCATAAGCAAGATGATCGAAGGAATCAGCGATGTCATCTATGGTTTGCTGCAAAGACACGAAGTGATGAATAAAGTGGCCGTGTCCATGATTTCCAGAGGGGCGATAAGTTTATTATTGTTCGTTCTCTTTTACTGGGCTACTCGCAATTTTTATCTGGCGATTCTAGGTTTTGTCCTGGGTTGGCTTCTCGTCATGCTGTTTTATGATTTTCCTAATGCCATGAAGTATATCGACAAACCCTATTTGACGTTTAATTACAACAAGCTATGGCGGCTGTTTCTTCTGGCCCTGCCTTTGGGAGCCATCATGATGATGGGAGCGTTGAGCACGAATATTCCAAGATATTTTATTGAGAATTATTTAAGCATAGAACAATTGGGGATATTCGGGGCGATTTCCTACATTTTGGTTGGGGCATCGAGGTTTACGACAGCGATCTCCCAGACGGTAAGTCCGCGTTTAGCCAAATATTACGCAAGCGGGAATAAGGGAGCTTTCGTCAAACTATTGGCGCTCGTGCTGCTGGTCAATGGTGCTCTGGGAATGGTTGGGCTTGCCGCCGCAGTTCTGTTTGGCGAACCTATATTGACACTAGTCTATACGGAAAGCTATGCGGTATATTCGGATTTATTTGTATGGGTAATGCTTATTTCTCTATTTTCTTTTCTGGGAAGCGCGTTGGGAGTCGGGGCCACGTCTATGAGGATTTTTACTTCACAGGTCCCCATTCACATTACGAAGCTGGTTGTCACGATTATTTGCTCCGTATGGCTGATCAAAGATTACGGATTGAATGGAGCTGCATGGACTTTGGCTGTTGCCGCTTTTGTTTCCATGGTCTTTTACACCACGTTGATTCATAAAGGCTTGAAAAATATCCGACAAGTTGAGGTAGGAATATGAAAAAACTGATGGATGGGCAAATTTTAATGCAGAATAATGTGGGCGGATTGTACCCATATATGTTTAAGAAAGAGGATGGGATCTATTACTCGGATCAATGCCAGTCTGCCGTCAGCCTACTATCGGAAGAAGAAAGAGTAATAGACGAGGCATCGGTCTACTCTATGCTATGTTATGGGTATATTTGCGGCGATCGTACCTTGATCCGGAACTTGTTTCGCTTGCCTTGGCTAACCGAATTTCACTCCTCCGGAGAGCTGGTTCATCACAGCGTAGAGCCGTATAATCTGGAAGAAAGTCCGCCGAAGGAAATCGCCAAACAATTAATCGCAGCTTTATCTAAGGAAATTAGGGAGCAGTGCCAAAATTATGATCATATCTATCTCTTATTAAGCGGCGGGATGGATAGCCGTGTTGTAGCCGCAATTCTTAGGCAATTGGAGAAAAACGGGGAAATTCAGGGCCGCATTCATGCGGTGACTTGGGGGAAGAACAATAGCCGGGATGTTGTGTATGCGCAAAAAATTAGCGAGCTGTTCCAATGGGAGTGGCATTATGCGGAATTGAACGAAAGCTATCTCCTTTCCAATTTTGAATTGGCCGCTGTGAAGCTTGGCGCGGAAATCAGCCCTGCCCATTTGCATCGTTTTAATTGGTTCGAGCGATTGGGGAAGGACAGCATTGTTCTGGCCGGCAGTTATGGAGACAGTATCGGGAGAGCCGAGTATTCATCGGTTCACGCTTCAAGGCTGAAGCCGCATTGCCCCAGAGAAAGATACAGTCTGCTGAATACGGAGCTTCTTAATGACGTCGATGCAGAGCTTAAGAAAGAGCTGGCCCAATTTAGAGCAAGATATAAGGAAGCTTCTTACGAGCAGCTTAACGAATACGAGATGCAGGCACATTATTTGCGAAGAATGCTGGGCAATGCGGCCAACCTGATCATGAATTGGACCCATTTCTATCAAGCTTTTACCGCCAAAGAAGTTTTTACTTTAATGTGGAAATATAGACACACCGTGCGTAATGACCAAATATATTTCGAGCTGCTGCAAATGATCGAGCCCAAACTGTTAGATCTTGCCTGGGCCCGTACGGGAAATAAATACGGGGGAGATGGCGAGGGGGACACCTTGTCCAAGAAGCATCATGATTACGGGTTATGGTTGAGAAAGCATTGCTCGGATTTCATGGAAGAACATCTGTTTAATCAACAAATGCACAAATTAAACTTATTTGATATGAAGCAGTTGGCTTTTATGTACAAGGAATGGAGAAAAGAACCCGCGGCCATCCATTCCAAGCTGGGCGACCGTCTTAGCTGGATTACGGTCTTATCGTTGTTCGTCAACCATTACGGACTTCAGAGCCGCAGCCAGCGGGTGAAGAGGAGTATAATCGATATTCCCAAATTGAAGGCCAAAATTTATGAGAAAACCTATCGAATAGGGAAGAGTATCCAATATAAGGCGTGATAATGTGGCAAACAACCAAATAAACATTCTTCATATTTTCAGTAAAATGAACCGGGGAGGAGCCGAGCTGAGGACGATCGATCTGCTGGATAAAATCGACCTTGATGCTTACTCCTTTTATTTTTGCGCCTTAAGCGGTCAACGCGGCGAGCTGGATGATCTCATTGCCGGCATGGGCGGACAAATGACCTACTGTAAATTTAGAAGCATCACTTTTCCTTACAGGTTTATCAAACTGTTGAAACAACATCGCATTCATGTCGTCCATTCCAACATGTACTATTTCTCCGGATTAATATTAATGTTGGCGAAAATCGCCGGAATTAAAGTAAGAATCGCTCATTTCAGAACGACGGATAGCGGCAAAAAGGGAGGCAGGCTGCAGCGGTACAAGTACAATCTGATGAAGTCCTTGATCAATCGCTATGCGACGATAATCCTGGGCGTGAGCAGGTCCTCTATAG
The DNA here is from genome assembly GCF_007679495.1 of Paenibacillus sp. 32O-W. Classification (GTDB taxonomy): domain Bacteria; phylum Bacillota; class Bacilli; order Paenibacillales; family NBRC-103111; genus Paenibacillus_L; species Paenibacillus_L residui. Next base: position 18,977 of record NZ_VEGP01000025.1, read on the forward strand.
TATCCAGCATGGGCAAGGATATAGTAAACGACAAGCGGACAGAGGTTATCTATAATGGCATCGACTTGAACAAAATTAATGGGCCGGTGGATGAGGAAAAATCGTTGAGAAGTAAGTACCGCCTAGGGGAAGACAGTAAAATCGTTATTCATATCGGGAGATTGGTGGAAGCGAAAAACCACATTAAATTAATTAAAGTATTCAAAGAAATGTTGCGAAAGGGGGATTATTATTTATTCTTGGTTGGCAAGGAAAATGAACCGACAGCCGGTCTGATAAGGGAGAAAATAGAAGAGTATGCGATCCGGGACAGAGTCTTCTTTCTGGGAGTTCAGAGTAATGTATACGAATTATTGCAGCAAGCCGATCTGATGATTTACCCTTCAATCCGTGAAGGGCTTCCCGGTGCGGTTCTCGAAGCGTTGGCTTGCGGGGTTCCGGTATTGGGCAGTAGCATTGATCCTATAGTGGAATTGGCCTCCTACTTTAAAGTTCTTAAGTATCTGCCTTTAGAGGCAAATGACGAGCTGTGGGCTTCCGAAGCGGTCGGGTTAATAGGAGAAAGCGAGAGAATGTCTTTCAAAGATCATGCTTATGAAGAGTTTCGGAATACTCCCTTTACCATCGACAAAGCCGCTGAGCAATATGTTCAACTAATGGATAAGGCCATGAAATGATCTTGCTGCCGGTAAATTTATGATCGGATAAATGTGTCATAAGAGGGTGGTTAACATAAAGGTGCTTTTTGTTCATTCGCATACTTTCCAATATGATGATGAGGGTGTCGTTTATTCCGACGGCAAATTGCCCTATGAGGTCTGGCGAAGATACCTTAACCATTTCGACGAGCTTGTCGTTGTGGGAAGGGGGAGGAAAATCAAAGACAATAAAATATTAAAGGAAGCGAACGTATCCAGCGGTCATCGCGTTAAGCATATTTTCCTGCCTTCTTTGACGGACATCAAGCGGAGAATTCGCAACAAGGCAATTGTAGTTAATCGTATGGAGGAAATAATCAGTGAAGTGGATGCGGTCATCGCCAGAATGCCGAGCGAGTATTCCGAGATCGCCATTCGAATTGCAGCCAGGAACAAGAAGATGTACGGGGTAGAGCTGGTGGGGGACGTTTTCAACTCGTTATGGAATCATGGGCATATTTTCGGAAAGCTGTTGGCCCCGATCAGTATGCTGAAGAACAAAAAAATAGTGAAGCAAGCCCCCTTCGTGCTATACGTCACCCAGAAGCAGCTGCAGGAAATCTACCCCAATACAACAGGAAGGCAAGTCGGCTGTTCTAATGTAGAGATCCCAAGTGTCGATGAGGCAGTTCTTCTGCAGAGATTGGAGAGAATTAACGCTACTACGGCCGGCAAGAAAATTCGAATCGGTCTCATCGGCTCCTATGCGTCGAAATATAAAGGAATCGATACGGCCATCCGAGCTCTGGATATCATCCGTCAATCCGGGCATAACGCGGAATTGAGAGTGTTAGGGAATGGCGATCCTGCCCGTTATATAAAATTGGCCAAAGAACTTTATCTGGAGGATAAAGTTTTTTTTGATGGGTCGCTGCCGGGGGGAGGCCCCGTACTGAGATGGTTGGATGAAATAGACCTCTATATTCAGCCCAGCAAGACCGAGGGGCTGCCCAGATCCTTAGTGGAGGCTATGAGCAGAGGCTGTCCATCCGTGGCTTCCAGTGTAGGGGGGATTCCCGAATTGCTGCCTCCGGAGCATCTTCATCCGGCTGGGGATTACAGACAGTTGGCGGGCAAACTACTTCATTTGTTGAAGGATCAAACTTCCATGGCGGAAGCTGCCCGAAGAAATTTCGCCCACGCCTCCCAATATTCCTCCCCTTATTTGAACAAAATCAGGGATGAATTCTGGCATGAATTTGCGGCAGCGGTCAGAACCGGGAGAGATAGAGTAGAGACAATATCAAAAATGGATGAATTCGAGGTGCTGTAAGGATGAGCAAAAAAATAATGGTAACGGGAGCAGCCGGTTTCATAGGCTTTCATTTGTCCAAGAAGCTACTGCAAAACAACGATCAGGTTATCGGAGTCGACAATCTCAATGACTATTATGATGTTCAGCTAAAGAGAGACCGTCTGGAACAGTTGGAGAAGAGCAGCTCGTTTATCTTCCATCAGGAATCGTTGGAGAATCGGGAAGCGATTCAAGCTGTTTTCGAACGGCATCAACCGGAATTGGTCGTCAATCTTGCCGCCCAGGCGGGAGTGCGCTACAGTCTAACGAACCCTTATGCCTATATCGATTCCAATATTGCAGGCTTCATGAATATACTGGAAGCCTGTCGCCACAATAACGTAAAGCATCTGATCTATGCCTCCTCCAGCTCCGTCTACGGAGCCAATACGAAGATGCCCTTCTCGGTTCACCAGAATGTGGACCACCCGCTAAGCTTATATGCGGCTACCAAGAAGGCCAATGAATTAATGGCCCATACCTATAGCCATCTCTATGGATTACCGACCACCGGTTTAAGATTTTTTACCGTGTACGGTCCTTGGGGGCGCCCGGATATGGCGCTCTTTTTGTTTACGAAAGCGATTATAGCCGGAGAACCTATTAAAATATTCAACCATGGAAAAATGAGAAGGGATTTCACTTATATCGATGATATCGTGGAAGGAATATTCAGACTGACCCGGAGACAGCCGGAACCGAACTCCGCTTGGTCAGGGGATCATCCAGACCCCGGTACAAGCTATGCTCCGTACAGGTTATACAATATCGGGAACAATCAGCCTGTAGAGCTGCTCAGATTTATAGCAGTGCTCGAGGAGAAGATCGGGCTCACGGCCAAGAAAGAGTTCCTGCCCCTGCAGGACGGAGATGTTCCGGCAACGTTTGCCGATGTGGACGACCTGATGCGGGATGTCGGTTTTAAACCGGGAACGAGTATCGAAGACGGAATCGGCAGGTTTGTAGATTGGTATAAGCAATATTACCAAATAAGCTCCTGATGTATTGGCGCCAGGGGAGACAAGGGGGTGACACGATGAAAATTAAAGTGGTCCATGCAGTGACCATCTCACAAAGCCTGAATTTAATGAAGAGCCAAATCGGTTATTTAAAAGAGCGGGGCTATGAAATGACTTTGGTATCTTCGCCCGGAGAAGAACTGGAAGCGGCGGCCCAAGAAGGGACGCTTACTTATGAAGTGCCTATGGAGAGGGAGATTTCGCTTCGCCGGGACATCCTCTCGCTGCTGCGGTTAATCCGATTTTATCGGCGCTATAAACCGGCCATCTCTAATGTCGGCACCCCGAAAGCCGGCTTGCTGGCGGGAATGGCCGCTTTCTTGACCAGGGTTCCGTGCCGGATCTATACGTTGAGAGGGCTTCGGCTGGAAACGACAAGCGGCTTTAAAAGAAAAGTACTCCTATTCATGGAGAAAATAGCTTGTCTATGCGCACATAGGGTCATCTGCATAAGTGAGAGCTTGAAAGAACGTGCGATAGAATTAAAGCTTGCGCCCCGGGCCAAAACGATAGTTCTGGGGCATGGCAGCAGCAACGGGATTCAAGTCAGCAAATTCGAAGCATGCCGGCACAGCGAAGAAGCGGATAATCTGAGACGGAAGTACGGCCTGAAAGATTGCTTCGTGTTAGGTTACATAGGCCGAATTACGCGGGATAAGGGGATAGTTGAGCTCATAGATGCCTTTCTCCAGGTTCATAAATCCCGGCCCGAAGCAAGACTATTATTGGCAGGAACGTATGATAATGCCGCAGCTCTGCCGGAGAAGACAGTCAAAGCGATCGAACAGGAGCCATCCATCATCTATGTAGGCCGCGTCAATAATCCCGCGCCTTACTATTATTTGATGGATGTTTTTATTTTTCCCACTTATCGCGAAGGATTCGGGAATGTTTCGCTCGAAGCCGCCGCATGCCGAAGGCCGGTAATAACGACTAACGCCACCGGTGCAAGAGATACGGTGGCGGATAACGAGACAGGAATCATCGTTCCTGTGCGGAATGCCGATGAGCTGGCCATGGCCATTCATCGATTGGCTGATGAGCCGGAAACCCGCCAAAGAATGGGGGAAGCCGGATATGAGAGGGTTAAGACCTGCTTCCGGTCAGAGATCATCTGGGAAGGGCTGGATCAGCTCTATCAATCCATGTTGGCCGGCTTAAATCAAAATCAAGTCAATATTTCTAAATTAGGGAGAGAGAAGAATGGATAGGACTATTGGAGTTGTAGGACTAGGTTATGTTGGTTTGCCTGTTGCAGTAGCTTTCGGAGAATCTTATCCAACGATCGGATTCGATATTAATGAAGGAAGAATCGCCGCTTTACAATCGCATAATGACTATACCGGGGAGGTTTCCTCGGAAGAGCTTAAGAACAGCAAAATTCAATTTACCGCGGATGAGACGAAATTAAGAGAGTGCGATTTTATTATCGTGGCGGTTCCTACACCTATTGATGATTCGAAGCAGCCTGATTTCCGCCCGTTAATCAGCGCATCGGAGCTGGTTGGCCGGAATATGCAGCCGAATACGATCGTCGTCTATGAATCCACGGTTTATCCGGGGGCAACGGAAGAAATATGCATCCCTGTCCTGGAGAAGCATTCGGGTTTAACCGCGGGTAAGGATTTCTATGTGGGCTATTCTCCGGAGAGGATCAATCCGGGAGACAAGGAGCATACCTTTAAGAAAATTACCAAGGTAGTATCCGGTCAGAATGAGGAAGCCTCGAATATCATTGCCGATGTTTACGGATCGGTAGTGGAGGCCGGAGTCTTCAAGGCTTCCACCATTAAAGTGGCGGAAGCGGCCAAGGTGATAGAAAATACTCAACGCGATTTGAATATCGCACTTATGAATGAATTATCCATTATTTTCGATAGACTGGGGATCAACACGTCGGAGGTTCTTCAGGCCGCCGGGACGAAATGGAACTTTCTGAAGTTTACCCCGGGACTGGTGGGCGGACATTGCATCGGGGTCGATCCGTATTATTTGACGCATAAAGCCGATGCCGTAGGCTATCATCCGCAGGTGATTCTGGCCGGACGAAGAATTAATGACGGAATGGGCCAATTCATTGCCACCTCCCTGGTGAAGCAGATGATCCTGAAAGGAAATCCGATCCAGGGATCGCGTGTAACGGTGCTCGGCCTTACCTTCAAAGAAAATGTGCCGGATTTGCGGAATTCGAAGGTTATCGATATAATCCGGGAGCTGCAGCAGTTCGGGGTAGATGTTCAAGTATCCGATGCCCGCGCCGAGGCGGAAGACGCTTACCGGATTTATGGAATAGAGCTGGTTCCCTTCGAACAGCTGCGCAAAGCGAATGCGGTCATTCTGGCGGTGCCTCACCAAGAGTACAAAGATTTGGGATGGGACGGGTTGAAAAAATGCCTCTACGGCGAATCCGGGGTATTCGTGGACGTCAAATCGGCTTTGGATGCTTCACAGGCTCCTGCTCATATTTCTTATTGGAATTTATAGTTTCACTATCGATAGTGATAATAAGGAATAGCGGTGATACGAATGTTTATCAAGAGGACTTTGGATTTGGCCATATCGATTGCGGCTCTCCTGGCGCTGTCCGTTCTGATGATCTTTATCGCTCTGTGCATTTACATCAGAATGGGTAGGCCAATTTTTTATACTCAAATTAGGGCCGGGCAAGGAGGCCAGCCGTTCAAGATCATTAAATTCCGAACGATGAGGAATGAAATGACGAAAGACGGGGTGAAGCTCACCAACGAAGAACGGGTCACCAAGCTGGGGAAAATCTTGCGCAAATACAGTCTGGATGAACTGCCGCAGCTTTTTAACATTATTAAAGGTGATATCAGTATCGTCGGTCCCCGTCCGCTCCTGATGGATTATGTACCGCTGTACAACGGGGAGCAGGCGAGAAGATTGGAGGTCAAGCCGGGTCTGACAGGCTGGGCTCAGGTGAACGGAAGGAATACCCTTACGTGGGAGGAGAAGTTTGCTCTTGACGTATGGTACGTTAACCACCAGTCTCTATGGCTGGATCTGAAAATAATCATACTTACTTTTGTCAAAGTGATTAAATCCGATGGCGTAAATCAAAGCAATGAAGTCATTGTGCAGAGATTTACGGGAAGCAAAGAGGTGTAGGCTGATGAATTTGCGCTCTCTCTATATTGTTGGGACAGGGGGATTGGGCAGAGGGATAGCGGAGCTGTTGAAATCGATCAATGCGTCGGATCCGAGGTGGATCATTGAAGGCTTTATTGATGACAACACCGGGACGGTCGGCCGGAAGGTCAACCATTTGTCCGTAAAGGGAACGACAGACCGTTTGCTGACGGTGGAGAAGCCGTCCGATGTAGTTCTGGCGATCGCGAATCCGGCGGTGAAGGAGAGACTCATCCGCAAGTTGAAGCTCAACCCCTATTTGAGTTTTCCCAATATCGTTCATCCACGAGTTGAGCTAAATGAATTCGTTGCGATGGGACAAGGAAATATCGTGACGGAGGGGGTCGTCTTCTCCGCGAATATTCAGATCGGAAGCTTTAATCTTATTCACTTCAATTCGACCATCGGTCATGATGTCGTAATGGAAGATTACTCTACTATTTATCCGGGGAATAACATTTCCGGCTATGTCAAGATTGAGAGCCGTGCAGTTATCGGCACCAATGCAGCAGTTCTGCCCTCGGTCCGGATCGGCAAGGATGCCATAATCGGGGCAGGCAGCGTTGTGTTAAAGGATGTAGAACAGGGAGCTACGGTAATAGGCTCCCCCGCTAAGCCGATAAACAAAATCAGTAACTCTATAAGGGGCGATAATTCATGAATACACGTATTCTTCTATCTCCTCCTCACATGGGAGGGTTCGAGCGTCAATTTGTCGGGGAAGCGTTCGACACGAACTGGATTGCTCCTCTAGGTCCTAATGTCGATGCATTCGAGCAGGAAATGGCCGCCTATGTGGGCAGCCGGGGGGCGGTAGCGCTCAGCTCGGGGACCGCCGCCATTCATCTGGCTCTCCGTTTGCTCGGAGTTGGGGAAGGCGATCTGGTGTTCTGCTCTTCCCTCACCTTCGTAGCCAGTGCCAATCCAATTGTATATCAAGGGGCCAAACCGGTCTTTATCGATTCGGAGCCGAACACCTGGAATATGTCTCCGGAGGCGTTGCGTAGAGCATTTGAAGATCATGCGGCCCAGGGAAAGCTTCCGAAGGCGGTTGTCATCGTCAATTTGTACGGTCAAAGCGCGGATTTCAAACCATTACTCCGCATTTGCAATGAATATGGGGTGCCTATCGTTGAAGATGCGGCGGAATCGCTGGGGGCGACTTACTACAGCAAGATGAGCGGAACACTAGGCAAGTTTGGGATCTTCTCCTTCAACGGCAATAAAATCATTACAACATCCGGAGGCGGCATGCTGGTCTCCGACGATCTGGCCGCTTTGGAGAAAGCCCGTTTCTGGGCAACCCAGGCAAGAGACCGGGCACGGCATTACCAGCATAGTGAAATGGGCTATAACTATCGTTTAAGCAACATTCTGGCAGGTGTGGGAAGAGGGCAATTGAAAGTGCTTGAAAATCGGATACAGCTGCGAAGAGACATCTTTAAGAGGTACTTCGAGGCACTGTCCCGAATAGACGGGGTGCAGTTTATGCCGGAGATGGATTTTGGCCGTTCCACCCGCTGGCTTACTGCCCTGACCGTGGACAAGAGGAGATGCGGGATATCTGCCGGGGAGCTGATTAATGTTCTGGCGGATAGGAATATAGAAACCAGGCCCGTGTGGAAGCCGCTGCACCTGCAGCCATTGTTCGAGGGCTGCGCATTCTATCCCCATGAACCGGGATTCAGTGTGTCCGATCAATTATTTGAGAGAGGGATCTGCTTGCCTTCCGGCTCCAGCCTGACAACGGAGGATCAGATGCGGGTCATTAATCTGCTTAAAGCATGCTTGAACCGTACGGTCAAAGTAACGGGCTAACTATCCGGTATATTTGATGAGAAAGGAGGTGTCTTTTTTTGAATATATCACCAGCCGCAAGAATAACGACATGCAAAGTTTTTCCGTCTGTTTTACTTTACTTTCTAATCTCTTCCGCCATTACTTGCGTTGTCATTTTTAGGGTGGATGAATCGCTGGGGTTTTTGCTTTCAATCCTTCTAATGACAATCGCATCCATGTTATTAAACTGGGAATCCCGATCACACTTTTTAATGATTTCCATATGTTATTTCGGGTTAATTAAAATCTTGTTCTTTTTAACTTTGGATCCTATTACAGGCCCTGATGCCACAAGGTACTATGCACAAACTTTCCGATTCGGGGATTTAGATAGTTTCTTCACTGCCGTCGTGAATGATATTCAACGGAATGGTTTCTTCAATGCCACCTCTTATTCTCAGTATGGATTAGTGTACATGCCTTTTTACAGCCTATTAAATGCAGAGTCGCCGCAGGCCATAGCCATCCTTAATGGCGCTTTTATTATCATGGTCATTTATTTATGGGGCAAATTAGGATCGGAATTCATGCCGGATAATTCTAAGTATGCCAAAATGGTCGTGCCTCTTTTGTTTTTCAGTTCTTCTTTATCTTATTGGTCCTCGACTTTCTTGAAAGACTCGCTAAGTTTAATGCTAGGTGGTTGTGCCTGCTACTTTATGATAAGAAAGAAATATGTGAGATGTTTGCTGTTTGCTGCGTTGGCTATTGCTTTAAGACCGTATGCCGTTGCTTATATTTTTTGCTACTGGGTGTTTATAAAGCGGAAATATAAAACGGCGCTAGCGGCAACCCTGTTATCCCTCGCGTGGACGCTTAAAACCGCCGGTATCCTCGGCGTCATCAACGCGTTTCCGATGTCGGCCAGAATATTGATCAGTCCTAATCCGTTGTCGATGGAAAACTGGAGTAATTTCTTTCTTCCGACGATCGAATCATTTTTTACCGCTCTCATCCTGCTGTTTTCTGTTATCAATTTCTGTTTAAACAGAGACACTCGATCCACCTATTGCTTATTCGGGCTGACATTGCTGATCTACGCTTGCGTATTGACGCTTGTTGGCCATAGCAACCTTATGTATAGAGACATGGGGTATGAGTTTTTATCCGGGGGAGATGATATGTTCAGAAAAAAACTCCCTTTTATTTTAATTATTTACTCGGCAGGAGCTTATACCTTATCCACGTTTAGAATTAAGATCCAGTCAAATTTCCGGTTGAACAAATAAACCTTGACCTTGTGCTTATAGCTCATAATGACATGTTTTTATCCGATAGTAGTTATCAGTCTGCTTCAGTCTGCCGGAATAGTAGAATGGATATACTTAATAGAAAACATATTTTCTGGAGGGTAAACCGATCAAACGAAAGCTTCTCTATGGCATTCCTGTTTTGCTTTGGCTGGGGCTCATTTTCATTCTGTCGTCCCAGCCGTATCAGGCGCAAAGCCTGAAGCCTCTACTGAACCAGCAGTTCTCGCAGGATAAATTGCAGGAAGTGCTCCCGGATGTGTCCTTCCCGTATCGCGAGAGTATTATTTCTGCGAAGAAGGACCCCGTTCATTTCATCGAATTTGTATTTCGCAAAGGGGCGCATCTCTTTATGTACGCCATGCTGGCGGTGCTGGCTTCTATCGCCCTGCTTCCTTACCGGATGCCCCTCATGGTGAAGGGCTGCTTCATCCTCGCAGCAGTCGCAATGACCGCCATTCTCGACGAATGGAATCAACTGCATCGCGCCGAGAGGACCGGTGCCGTTCAGGATGTGTTCATCGATTTGTCCGGCGGGCTGATCGGCTTGCTGCTGGTTAGCCTGGTTTATCACCGGTTTCGGGCAAGCCGAAGAGAGAGCGCGTTGCGGGGAGGACGGGAGTCCGGGCAGCCGTAGAATTGGAGGATCATAAGTCCTTGGAGCATGAGCATAAGCATAAGATCCTCCCATTCGTCTCTGTTTCCCCCGCCATCCGCAAGAATAAAATACTCGCAGAATTCGCGTTGTAAGATTCGCGATGCAACCCCGATTCCTCCACATCCCGTGAAAAAGGGGTTACCAATTTAACCCATTAAACCCAATTAGATCCAAATAGTGATTTGCGATGCAAGCCCGTTTTCCCTCAATCCCGTGAAAAAAGGATTACCAATGTAACCCATTTAATCGAATTCGCGCCCAATAGCGATTCCCAATGCAACCTATTTTCCCTGATTCCCACCAAATAGTGATTCGCAACGAACCCCATTTCCCTAATACACGCCAAAAAGGGTTCGCGATGCACCTCCATTTCCCCAATCCCGGGAAAAGGGATTCGCGATGCAAGCCCGTTTTCCCTCAATCCCGTGAAAAAAGGATTACCAATGTAACCCATCCCACCCAATTGGAGCCAAATAGTGATTTGCAATGCACCCTCATTCCTCAAATCCCGCCAAAGAGTGATTCGCGATGCAGCCTCGTTTCTTCCAATCCTCGCAAAAAGGGATTACCAATGTAACCCATTCCACCCAATTGGAGCCAAATAGTGATTTGCGATGCACCCCCATTCCTCCAGTTTCCGCTAAATGGGTGTCACCAAAGCAACCCATTCTACCCAATTGACGCCAAATAGTGATTTGCGATGCACCCTCATTTCCTCAAATCCCGCCAAAGAGTCGATAACCCGGTCGCGCAACCGCTAACCTTCAATCATAATCGGGAGCATCGTCCCATGCTTTTGATTTCCAGTCACCGAAGGATCAGAGCAGGAAACCGAGCGGACCCCGGAGCATATGTCTTCACTTAGATTGAAAAGTAAGCGCATACATGTTAATGTAATAAAGTAAATATAGGCAGGGGACAAACTTAGCCGTAAGCAAACACATTGCTTCGTTCTTTTGTTTGTCGGACATTTAGAAGGCCTGCGGCCAAAAGAATGAAGATCCGAGTTTGTCGGACTTTTTGAAATCCCACGGCTCAAAGAATGAAGACCCGCAAAAAGACATGCACTTTTGTTCTTCTTTGGGAGGCAGGACTGGTAAAGCACGCCGGGTATCCGAAAAGACCAGCAAAAGTGCATGTCTTTGGACCGATTTTAGCTGAAATCAGCAAAAGACCAGCAAAAGTGCATGTGAATTTGGCGATTTCGTCGATTTTCTGCATTTTCCGGAAAAAGACATGCAGATTTGTCCGTCTTTCCGGAGATTTGCCGAATATCCGCAAAAAGACCTGCACTTTTGTTCTACTTTGGGAGGTAGGAGTGGTAAAGCACGCCGGGTATCCGAAAAGACCAGCAAAAGTGCATGTCTTTGGACCGATTTTAGCTGAAATCAGCAAAAGACCAGCAAAAGTGCACGTGAATTTGGCGATTTCGTCGATTTTCTGCTATTTCCGGAAAAAGACATGCAGATTTGTCCGTCTTTCCGGAGATTT
>NZ_VEGP01000025.1:30474-56520 GCF_007679495.1 Paenibacillus sp. 32O-W
CATGCAGATTTGTCCGTCTTTCCGGAGATTTGCCGAATATCCGCAAAAAGACCTGCACTTTTGTTCTACTTTGGGAGGCAGGGCTGGCAAAGCGCGCCGGGAATCTCCAAAAGACCATCTACATTTCCAGTTTATGTATCCACCGGATATGGTAAGAGACTTCGAAGCCATGGACATCAGGAGGCCACATGTTCATCCAATTTAAAAACAAGCTGCTGCCGAATCTGTTCAGAACAAGGCAAAGCGGATTTTACCGCAAGAGCCTTATCATCCTGCTGCTGGTTACCAGTATTCCCACGGCCTTGCTCGCCCTTGCAACCTATTATGTAGGCACGAAGCAGATCGAGCAGGAGGTTCACCGTGCCCATGAGTTCCGCTTGGAGACGATGGCGGGCAAGCTTGAGGAACAGCTTCTGCAGCTGGAGAAAATGTCGACGATGTGGACCTTTTTTCCGATTCTTCAAGGAAACCTGGGACAAATGACGGTCGAATCGTTCAAGAAAGAGATTGTTTTTACCCACGATTTGGCCAAAATGCTGCTGATTATGGGGGACTCCAATCCGCTAATCCGCGAAGTCCGGTTGTTTCTGCCCGACTCCGGCCTCTATATTTCTCCGCTCAAAGCCAACGTGGCCGTGCCGATCGACAATCCGGAGGAGCTGGAGTTTTTTCGCTCGCTGTATATTAAAGACATGCCCCAGTACTGGACGGTGGCCCAAGGCTATTTATCACTCGTGCGGCTCGTTCCGGACGAAGCGCCATACGGCTACTTCTTGACGATGATAGACGAGACCGCCATGAATAAACTGATTCAGACGGAGCACGATTCCCAGTCGACCGCTTTCATGCTCAGGGCCAACGGGGATTGGCTGGATCCGCAATACAGCAAAGAGGCGGATTATCGTCCTTTCGAATATATGCTGCGCAGGCAGGTGAATGAGCAGAATCAGGCAAGCGGCTCCTTCTATACGAAGTGGAACGGAGAGAAGTATACCGTATCCTTTGGCACGATTCCACGGACCGGCTGGATCTATGTGTCTGCCACGTCTCTGTCCAACCTGACACAGCCGGTGGTATATACGTCCCGGATTCTGCTGGCAGCGGGCGGGCTTGGAATCGCTGTCGCCGTTCTCCTCTCCTGGTTCGCTTCACTCCAGCTGTATCAGCCGATCGTCCGGCTTATGAAGCTGTTCCGCTCGTCCAGGAACGAAACGGGGGATCTCCCTAAGGACGAGATCGAGTTTATTGAACGGCAGTGGCAGTTCCTGAACAGCGAAAGCCAACTGCTGCATGAGCGGATGGAGCAGAACCTGGCCACTCTGCGGGAAATTTTCCTGTTCCAGCTTCTGCATGATCATCTGAGCCATTTGCCCGAGGATGATCTGCTTAGACGAATGGAGCAGTATGGCTGGGAAACCGAAGGAAGAACCTATTATCTGATGGTGGTCCGCCTGCTCGGATTCTCCAAGCTGCTGGACCGGTTCGGCGAAGGCGACGAGCAGCTGGTGACGTTCGCCGCCTCCAATGTCATTGCCGAGCTTGCGGCAGGCCGATTCGATCAGGCGGAAGTGGTGAACGAACAGGAGCTGGCGGTCAGTGTCCTCGTGCTTATGCCGGAGGATACCGGGCATGAGGAGGCCAAGCGGCAGCTTTATGAGTTCGGAGAGAACCTGATTCAGTCGCTGTCCTCGGTGCTCAAAATGAACATTCTCAAGCCTGGCCGGACAGTCGTCCGCCGTCTCCGATCTGCCGGAAGCGCACAGGGAGGTTAATCTGCTGTTCCGGTTCCGGAATGTGCAGGAGAGCAACCAGATTCTCGATCTGGAGCAAGCGGGGCTGCATTCGCAGGAGAGCTTGTATCCGTTCGCCCTGGAGAAGGAACTGATCCGCAGCGTCCGCTCGGGAGAACGTACGGAAGCTCTTCATAAGTTGGACCGTTTCGTGGAGGAGCTGACTACAAGCGGAGGGAAGGAAATGATCATCCGCCAGGGGATGAACCAACTGCTGGGCGTTCTGCTGCAGCAAATCATTCTGTCCGGCTTCAGCCCGCAGGGGCTCTATAACTCCCCGGATCTGTACAACGATCTGAACAAATTGCGCGAACCGGAAGAAATGTCCGCCTGGTTCAAGGAGAAGCTCGTCCTGTACATGAATGCCCTGAACGAAACGATGAGCCAGGTGCAGGACCAATGGATGCAGGAGACGGTGGATAAGGTCATCGCTCTTATGGAACAAGAATACGCACAGGATATTTCACTGGAATCGTATTCCGACCGGTTCGGTGTCAGCATATACAAGCTCAGCTCGGGATTCAAGGAAGTGACGGGCATCAACTTCATCGATTACTTGACCCGGCTGCGGTTGGACAAATCGAAGGAGCTGCTGCTTACGACGAATGACAAAGTGAACGACATTGCTTACCGTGTCGGTTACCAGCCTTCCTATTATTATCGGGTATTTAAGAAGCATGAAGGCATTACGCCGACGAAATACCGGGAAATGTACAGAGAAGGTCCGTGACGCATCTACCTGCGTTAACGGGCCTTTTTTAAAATATAAGAAAGTATAAGTTTTCATCTATACCTGTTCTTACCACATTAGAAAGTTTAAGTTCATTAAAGCATTAAAATGGAACAACTTTCTAATTGGCATAAAAAGTTACCTTTAAAACCGGGTTATTCGTCTTCGAAGAGGCTCCGTTAGGAGCTTTTTTTAATTTCACCGCAAGCGGACTATAAGCATGACGGAAATCGCCCAACCCCTTGCGGCATAAGGGAAAACGGGTCAAGTGCATATTTTTGGAGGAAGTGCAGTTTTTTGTACAGCGAAAAAATGCAGTCCTTACAAATCTTTCATGTTGAGCGAATATAGCGCTTTCATGTATAGTCGGTTCTGCCGGTACTAGACAGAGTGGAGGTTGAATCATGGCTGAGATTTCCTTGAACAAAAATACGCGGCATACGGGGAAAGGTTCATTAAGAAAGCATACCCTCCGCAAGCATCTATGGTTTTATTTGTTGGCGGCGCCGGGCATCTTATATTTTCTGATCTTTCATTACGGACCGATGTGGGGAGTGCTGCTCGCGTTCCAGGAATACAGTCCCTACCTTGGATTTTTGAAGAGCGAATGGGTGGGGCTGGAGCATTTTCAGAGATTTTTCAGTGAAACCACCTTCCTGGAGCTGCTGAGGAATACTTTGCTGCTGAGCTTATATAATCTTCTGTTTTACTTTCCTCTTACCATTATTCTGTCGCTCTTGCTTAATGAGGTCCGTTCCAGCCTGTACAAACGTTTCGTGCAGACGGTGCTGTATCTTCCCCACTTCGTGTCATGGGTCATCATCGTCGGAATTACGTTCATCTTCCTGGGCCCGTCCGGAGTGATCAATCACTATCTGGAAATCTGGATTCAGAACAATCTTCCGTTCCTGATGAGCAACGAATGGTTTCGTCCGGTCGTGCTGTTCCAGCAAATCTGGAAGGATGCAGGGTGGGGGACGATCATTTTCCTGGCGGCGCTGGCCGGAGTCAATCCGGAGCTGTATGAAGCGGCCAAGGTCGATGGGGCCAACCGGTGGCACAACATCTGGCACATCACTCTTCCTTGTATAAGAAGCACGATCATCATTCTACTCATTCTCCGCCTCGGATCGGTCATGGACTCCAACTTCCAGCAGGTGTTCCTGATGTGGAACAACTTCAACGAGAACGTCTCGAACGTATTCGATCTCTATGTGTACAAAGTCGGATTACAGCGATTCGAATTCAGCTACAGTATAGCGATAGGCTTGTTTAATTCGGTAGTCGGCCTGATTCTGATGCTGATCGCCAATTTCATGGCCAAGCTGTTCAACGAAGAGGGAATATTCTAGGGAGGACCAACCATGAAGCTACGGAAACTATCGATATTTGACGGCGTGAATGTTCTGTTCCTGCTTGGGCTTTGTTTGCTGGTCATCATACCCTTCTGGTATATGCTTGCCGTTTCCCTCAGCCCGGTCAGCGAATCGGTCGGCGGCAGATTCTATCTGTTTCCGAAGGAGTTCACGCTGGAAGCGTACCGCTACTTGTTCTCGACGAACCAGTTCGTCAACAGCCTCGGAAATTCGATCTATTTAACGGCGCTTGGAACGGTCGTCAATCTGATCGTTTCCATTACATTGGCCTATGCCATCTCCAGGAAAACCCTTCCGGGACGCAAAATCATGCTGCTCCTGATGCTGTTTACGATGGTCTTCAGCGGCGGCATGATTCCGAAATACTTGCTTGTCAAAAGCTTGGGCTTGCTGGACAGCTATTGGGCTCTAATTTTGCCCGCAGCGACGAATGCTTTCACCATACTGGTGATGAAGACCTTCTTCCAAAATTTGCCGGAAAGCCTGGATGAAGCGGCCCGGATCGATGGAGCGGGGGAGATGAGGATTCTGTGGTCGGTCGTTATTCCGCTGTCCATGCCGATCATTGCGACTTTCTCATTGTTTTTCATGGTCTCTTACTGGAATGATTTCTTCTCCGCCATTATTTATTTGAGCAATCCGGAAAAATGGCCGATCCAGGTGCTGCTGCGGCAAATGGTTGTCGTCGGCAATTCCAACTTCGCCAATGAGGCGAATCTCGATTTCGAGCTGGCCAGCCAGGTCGGCGATAACGTGAAAATGGCGGCGATTATCGTTGCTATGATTCCCATTGTGCTTGTATATCCGTTTCTGCAGAAGCACTTCGCGAAGGGGGCGATGCTCGGGTCGATTAAAGAGTAGGCACAGGATTTCCGGTATGCTTCGCTTGCAGAACTGCTAGGTTTCAATATTTAAAGAGGGGAGTTAATCGATATGAACATGAAGAAATGGGCAGGGATTTCCCTGGCGCTTACTTTGACGATGGGCACCGTGGCCGGATGCGCTTCCGGCGGCAAGGAGGGACAGGGAGCTTCCGTGAAGGACGGGGGAGGTGAAGGCCAGCCGACGGAGATTAAAGCATTGACCATCCTCGCTTCGGGAGAGCCGCCCGTTCTGGAGAACAATAAGACGCTGGAGGAAATCGAGAAGCGGGCGAACATCAAGCTGAAGCTGGAAGTCGTTCCCGGAGACGTCTACAGCGATAAGGTCAATATTGCGATTGCGGCCGGAAACCAATACGATCTCATCCTGCTGACGGACGGCAAGGACGACAAGTATGTGAAGCTGGCCAAGCAAGGAGCCTTCCATGATTTGACCGAGCTGGTCAAGAAGAACGAGAATCTGCAGAAGATTCCCGAATACACCTGGAACAATACGATGGTGGAAGGCAAAGTATTCGGCATTCCGAGACCGAGGGGGATATACGGTGGAGGAAACTCCAACATCTTCATCCGCAAGGACTGGCTGGACAAGTATAATTTGCCCGTTCCGAAGACGCTGGATGAATTTACGAACGCTCTGAAGGTGTTCAAGGAGAACGATCCTGCCGACGGAGGCAATACGATTCCTATGGTGGCCGGGCCGTTCAACTCTCCGTGGTTCGGTTCGTTGAACCCGATCGGATTCTCCTTCGGGCTGCCGTATGTGTACAAAGTGGAGGACGGTAAGCCGGTCGCCTATTTCCAAACCCCGGAATATAAAGAGTATCTGGACTGGATCCGAATGGCATATACGAGCGGCCTGATCGACAAGGATGCGCCGGTGACGAAAACCGTCCAATCCAAGGACAAATTCAAGTCCGGGATGGTCGGAGCCATGGTGGACAATGTAGGGATGCTGGACGACAGCAACACGTCCGTCATGAAGAAGGCCGATCCGAATGCGGAATTGGTCGGCATTCCGATTCTTGAGGGTCCGAAGGGTCATAAGGGAGTGCAGATGATCGAAGGATATTTCGGCATTTGGGTCATTCCGTCCAACGTGCCCAAGGACAAGGCGGAGAAAATCGTCGAATTCCTGAACTGGAGCGCCTCCGAGGAAGCCACCATCATCTCCAAGGCGGGAATCGAAGGGGTTCATTACAACAAGTATGATCTCGCTTCCGGGGAGATAGACCGGACGGAAGAGCAGAAGAAGCTCTACGATAAGGAGAAGCCGGCCATTCTCATTCTGCAGAACGAATATGACAAATACTACTATGCCTCCTCCCTGATTCCGGAAGTCCGCCAAGCGCAGAGAGCGGTGCTGGACGAATTTGAACAAGCGGGAGTGGAAAATCCGTTCCTGTCCATTCTGTCCCCGACATTAGGCAAAAACCCGGACCATACGAAAAAGCTGACCGAAGCATCGACCAATTATGTGCTGGGCAAAGGGGAATGGGATGCCGTTCAGGCGGAAATTGACGCCTGGAGCAACGGAATCGGCGCCCAAATTCTGAAGGAATATATGGATGAATATAACGCAAGCAAGAAATAAGGGAGATTCGCACGAGAAGCCGGAAGTGGGGACATCCAACTTCCGGTCTTCCGGTTATTGCGCTGGTGAGCCCGTCCGGCTAACGCAATAAGACGATGACTTAGACTTCTTCCCGTGCGAGAGGATAGTGATCTCCCAGGGAAAAAGCCGTCCCAAGGACGGCATACATAAAACAGGGCCGAGATGTGCAGCACTAGCAAAGTTTTCCGCACTATGGATGACCGTGCCTAAACGGGCAATCCGATGGACAGCCTGCGGCTTTCCTCGGACAGCATAAACAAACTGGCCGATCGGCTGTCGGGGAAATCATAAGGCTCCGACAGCCAGGCTTGCAGATGGAGGGGACCTTGATGTACCCATTGGGAACAGCGGAATGGAAGAACGACCTGAGATGGCGGGTGTCCAATTATGACTGGGCCGGGAGAGCATTGGCCCTGCTGAAGGAAGAGATGGAGCCGGTCCTGGAGCTTCCTCTCGATATTCCGCTAATGCCGAGCGGCTTCGTTCATAATTACTTCTGTCCGGAGGATGGCGCCCGGCTTCAGCGAATAGATCGCCATCATCATCTCTGCCGCCTCTGTTCGAAGGTATGGAGCGGTTCGCCCTGGGATGAAGCAGCCGTTGAACAGGAGCACAGCTCGTACAGCCGTCGCACACGGCTGGCCGCCATCCTCCATGCGGTGACCGGGGAAGAGAAGTGGGCGGATTGGGCGAAACAGGTGCTGCTCTTCTACGCTGAGCGGTATTCTTCCTTTGTCCTGCACGATATCTTCGGCAAGCAAGGGGAAGAGGCGGGGAAGTACGGCGCGAGGGTGCAGAATCAGACGCTGTCCGAGGCGGCCTGGCTCGGGCCGTTGGCCCAGGCGTTTACCGTGCTTCGCTTGAATGGCCGGCTTACGGAGGAGAAGCAGGAGAGAATAGCGGGGAAGCTGTTCTATCCGGCGATCGATGTCATTAACCGGAATCCGCGCCGTGAGTCGAACTGGCAGGCTTATCATAATTTCGCCATGTCTGCAGTGGCCGAAGCCGTACAGGACAGGCCGCTGCTGCACCGCGCCATTCATGACCCGGATAACGGTTTTCTGTTTCAGATGGAGCGCAGCGTCGGGACCGATGGGTTCTGGTTCGAGGGGGCCTGGAGCTATCATTTTTACACTTTGGAGGCGCAGCTGCAGATCGTCTGGTCCGCCCTTGGCCTGGGAGAGAGGCTGTATGAGCATGACCGATTTGCGGCCATGTTCCGCATTCCTCTCCAAGCCTGTTGGCCGGATTATACATTCCCGGCTATTCACGATTCCGTTGAAATTGCTTTGCGGGATCACGCCCATCTCTTCGAATTCGCATTCGCGCAGTATGGAATCGGGAAGGAGCTGCTGCAGAGGTCGGAGCGCACATCGCTGTACAGCCTGCTGTTCGGGCGGCCGCTCGCATCCAGAGAGGGCAAGGAGCTCGGCGTGTCCGCCGGCGATGGCGCAAGCCGTCCTGCAGGCAGGTCATCGGTCTGCCTGCTGCGCAAGCCGGGAATGGCGGTGGCCCGGACCGGTGACAGCCCGGCTGCGCAATCGGTGTATCTCGATTACGGCGGGCATGGCGATTGGCACGGTCATTACGACAAGCTTCATCTCATGTATTATGCGCGGGGACGGAGCTGGCTGACCGATGCCGGGATGCTGCCGTACAACAATCCGCTGCATGACGCCTGGTTCCGGCAGACGATCGCCCATAACACGATCGTCATCGGGGGGCGTTCGCAGAACGCTTCGAACGGGGCATTGCTGATCGCCGAGGAGGATAACGGCGTCATCCGGCTTACCGCAGAAGTCGCGGACGCTTACGAAGGGGCGAGAATCGAGCGGAGAGTGACGCTGGCTGAGGGGATACTGATCGATATTTGCACCGTAGCCTGCGACCGTGAGCAGGTTATCGATTGGGTCGTGCATACTCCGGGGGTGCCCGTCCCTAACTCTTCGCATCGTTTGTGTCCGGTGGAAGCGTCCGAGCTGTCCTTCGAGGACGGATATCCTTTCCTTAAGGAAATCGTCCGGATCGACAGAACCGGAAACGAATGGATGCTGGAATGGAAATGGGACGAGGGCGAAGGAGCGGACGAACGCATGCAGGTATACGGCTGGGATGGGGAAGTCTCTCTCCTTTATTTGGCCGAATCGCCGGCTATGCCGGAAATCGGACGGAGGAGCGCTCTGATCCGCAGACGATCCGGGGTCAGACATGCTGAATTTGTGACGGTATTCCGGCCTTGCCGCCAGGGAGATGGGCCGCTGGACTTCCGTCTTTTTAAAGAAAGGGCACACGGTAATTAGAACAGGTTTCTCCTCGCGGACGCCGACGGGGAAGACCGGGCGAAGCTGGATAGGTTTGCACCACGAACGATTCCCGGCTATTCGATTTGGAAGCCATTGATTTGGAAGTCAAATTTGTCTGACAAGGGTGAGCAATGATGGATGAAGTGAGAATCGGAATCATTGGATTGGGGAATATGGGCTCGATGACCGCCAATTATTTATTGAAAAATGAGGTGGCGGGAGCACGGCTGACGGCCGCTTGCGATATCGATCCGGCGAGATTATCCTGGGCGAAGGAGCATCTGGGACAGAGCGTGCGCTTGTTCAATAGTGCGGATGCTCTGCTGGAGGCGGACTGCGTGGACGCGGTCTATATTGCCACTCCGCATTACGATCACCCGCCGATAGCTATCCGGGCGTTCGCGCGGGGACTGCATGTGCTGACCGAGAAGCCTGCCGGGGTGTATACGAAGCAGGTCAGGGAAATGAACGAGGCGGCCGCCGCATCCGGGAAAGTGTTCGGCATGATGTACAACCAGCGTTCCCTTCCAATCTATCAGAAGCTGAGGGAGCTGGTCCAGGCCGGCGAGCTTGGGAATATCCGCCGGACCAACTGGATCATTACGAACTGGTACCGGCCCCAGAGCTATTACGATTCGGGAACGTGGAGAGCGACCTGGGCCGGAGAGGGGGGCGGAGTCCTGATTAATCAGGACCCGCATCAACTGGACTTGTGGCAGTGGACCGTCGATATGATGCCGAAGCGAATGAGAGCGTTCTGCCACTTCGAGAAATATCGCGACATTGAAGTGGAGGACGATGTGACCGCCTATGTCGAGTACGAGAACGGCGCCACCGGCTTGTTCGTGACGACGACGGGGGAGGCCCCCGGAACGAATCGCTATGAAGTGACCGGAGACCGGGGGAAAATCGTCATCGAGAACGGAACGATGACGTTCTGGCGGCTGACGGTTCCCGAGCCGGAGTTCAATCGGACCTTTACCGGAGGATTCGGCCAGCCGGAATGCTGGAAATGCGAAATCCCGGTGCGCCAACCGGCCAAGGACGGGCATATCGTTATTTTTCAGAACTTTGTGGACGCGGTTCGCAGCGGTACTCCGCTGCTGGCTCCGGGAGAAGAAGGGATCAAAGGACTGTCTTTGTCCAAAGCGATGCATTTGTCCACATGGATGGACGACTGGGTGGAATTCCCGATAGACGAAGACTTGTATTACGAGAAGCTGCAGGAGAAGATTGCGGGCAGCCGGATGAAGGCGGGGGCGACCGCCCGAACCCTCGATGTGAACGGAACGTTTAACAGTTGATTACCCGAAAGATAGTTAAGGGAGAAAGGACGGAGGCCATTGTCGAACTCAACGGAGGTTAAGCAAGCACAGCGTATGAAGTGGTGGACGGAAGCGAAATTCGGAATGTTCGTTCATTGGGGGTTATACGCCATCCCCGGACAAGGCGAGTGGCAGATGTACAGCGAGAAAATACCCGTGAAAGAGTACGAGAAGCTTGCCGGGCAGTTCAACCCGGTACGGTTTGATGCACGGGAATGGGTGCGGATCGCCAAGGAAGCGGGAATGAAGTATATCGTCATAACGGCCAAGCATCACGACGGTTTTGCAATGTATTCTTCCTCTGTCGAGCCGTTCAATATCGTCGATGCCACTCCGTTCAAGCGGGATCCGATGAAAGAGCTGGCCGAGGCTTGCCTTGAGGAAGGCATTCGGTTGTGCTTCTACTACTCGCATGTCATCGATTGGCATCATCCGCATTCGGTGCATAACGCGGCGAACAATACTTGGGATTACCGGATGGAAGAGAAGGATTTCCCCATATATTGGAACAGTCTGGCGAAGCCGCAAATCCGGGAGCTGCTGACGCAGTATGGACCCGTCGGACTCCTCTGGTTCGATACGGCGGGCGGTTTGTCCAAGGAGGACAGCGAAGACATGGTCGCTCATGTGCGCAGCCTGCAGCCGGAATGTCTGGTTAACAGCCGGGTGAGCCATTTCAAGGGAATGGGCGATTACCAGTCCAAGGGAGATAATGAGACTCCGATGTATGGCGAGGATGAGCGGCCGTGGGAAACGCCGATGACTCTGAACCGGACCTGGGGGTTCAGCCCGAAGGACCAGGTGTGGAAGACGACGGAGTCGCTTGTTCGCAAGTTGGTCCATATCGTTAGCAAGGGAGGCAACCTGCTTCTCAACGTGGGGCCGTCTCCGGAGGGGACGATTCCCGGAGAGTCGGTGGAGCGGCTGAAGGAGCTGGGAGAATGGACCCGCCGGAATGCGGAGGCGATCTATGCGGCATCGGCCAGTCCGTTTCCGTATGAATTCGATTGGGGAGCGATTACGGCCAAGCCTGGGAAGCTGTATCTGCACATCCACAATGACAAGTGGCCGAAGACAGGCAAGCTCGTGCTAAGAGGCGTGCGCAACCGGGTGAGCCATGCGTATCTGCTGGCCGACCCCGGTAAGCGGGCCTTGGAGACGGAGCAGACCTTCGACGATGGCCTGCAGCTTCATACGCTTGCGATCGGCCTTCCCGCGCAAGCGCCGGATTCGTATGTTTCCGTTGTCGTTCTTGAGCTGGAGGGAGAGAACGACATCGACAGCGGATTTACGGTACTGCCTTCCGGAAGTCTCAAAATGGATATCCCGTCCGGCCGCCTGACGGAAGGGTATGTAATAGCAGGTTTCGAAGGCGGTGGTCCGGTGAGGAATGCTGAATGGAGCGTTATGGTTCCGCAGCCGGGAACCTATCGGCTGTCGCTGGTCAGCTTCAGGCGGACAGATGCCGTGCTGGAGGAAGGATTCAAGGCTGGGGTGGAGCTTGTCATGAACGATCGGCCGTTCGTCGGCATTCCGAAGGAGGACCGGATCATCACGGATTCTCCGGCTTGCCAGCACCCTTATTCGGAGGTCCATTCCATAATGGGTGAAGTGGAGATTCCTCGGCCGGGCCACTATTCGTTAACGCTGAAATCGGCCTTGATCAAAGAGCGCCATTCGAAATTCACCGAGATATGGCAGGCGGATCCGGTGAAGCTGCGCTCGGTCATGCTTGTTCGGATATAAGGGGATTTAAACGGGTTAAATCCGGGTATCTTTTTATCCGCAGGGAATCATCAATGGCTTGTACGGATGCTTATGCTAGAATAGGGGGAAATCCAAGGAAAGGAATGAGCTTGAATGGATGGAATGGGCGCGAAAGCGGTTCCGGTACCGGAGCCGAGAGTGGAGCGATTCGAGAAGCTGGGCTTCGGCATGTTCATTCACTGGGGATTGTATTCCCAGCTCGGGCAGGGCGAATGGATTCAAAAGATCGGCGGCATTCCCGGAGCGGAATATGCGAAACTGAAGGAGAGCTTTACTGCCTCCGAATTTGATGCGCGGGAGATTGCACGAATGGCCAAACGGGCCGGGATGAATTATATTACGATCACGACCCGGCATCACGACGGCTTCTCTCTGTATGATACCCGGGGGCTGAGCGAGTATGATGCTCCCCACAGCGCCACCAAGCGCGATCTGATTGCCGAATTCGTCCACGCCTGCCGGGAAGAGGGGCTGCTGCCGGTCTTCTACCATACGACGCTCGATTGGCATCAGGAGAGCTATAAGTCCGATTTTGACGCTTATTTGGATTATCTGTACCGGTCGGTGGAAGTTCTGTGTACCCATTACGGGCCCATAGGCGGCCTCTGGTTTGACGGGAATTGGGACAGACCCGATGCGGACTGGAAGCTGGACCGGCTGTACGGAATGATTCGCAGGCTGCAGCCGGAAGCGATGATCATCAACAACACGGGACTGGAGCATAGGGGCGAGGTAGGGCATCCCGAGATCGACAGCGTCACCTATGAGCAGGGGCGCCCGAAGCCGATGGACCGCAGAGGAATGAGCAAGTATGTGGCTGCCGAAATGTGCGAGACGATCAACGATCATTGGGGAATCGGCCGAGCCGATTTCATGTACAAGTCGGTGCCGGCACTTATCGAGAACCTGTGCGCATGCCGCAAAGTGGGAGCGAATTATTTACTCAATGTCGGCCCGACCGCCGAGGGGGCCATTCTTCCGATTCAACAAGCGATGCTCGAGATGATCGGAGACTGGCTGAACGTATTCGGCAAGCCGATTTATGAAGGCAAGCCCAGCGATGTACAGGGGGAAGGCGATCATTTCGTATTGGAGACCCCCGACGGGAAGCTCTACCTGTTCATTTACCATCTTAAAATCAGCGGCCACGCAAATGTAACCGTTAACGGGGGCGGGGCCGGGGAGAAAACATTCACAGGCCTGAAGCGGAAAGTCGCGTCCATTCGTTGGCTGGACAACGGGGAAGAGCTGTCATTCACCCAAGACGAGGAAGCCGGAACGCTCCGTTTCTATGCTACCGGTTATCCCTATGGAGTCAATTATGTCGTAAGGGTCGCGGAAGTTTCTATGGCATAAATAATGGAGGGGATTAGGACATTGACAACTCATGTGGCGGATGAGGGGATTTTGGACAGAAGCAAATATGCGGAGCCTCCCGTATGGACTCAGGCATCAGTCGAAAGGGCGATCCACTATGTTCTTGCGCAAATAGACCGCAATCTGGACGTGTTTACGGACAGGTTTCCGTCCCCGGCCAGCAAGGGAAACGTCTACGAGCCGTGGGAAAATATCGAGTGGACTCCCGGATTCTGGACGGGTATGCTGTGGCTTGCCTATGAGGTGACAGGGGACGACAAATACCGCAGAACAGCGGAAATCCAACTGGAAACGTATCGCAGACGGGTCGATGAAAGGATCGGCACCGAAACCCACGATCTGGGGTTTATTTATTCGCTGTCCTGTGTTGCCGCCTATAAGCTTACAGGCAACGGGCAGGCCAAGGAAACCGCGCTTAAAGCGGCCGATCTGCTGATGGAGCGTTATTTCGAAACCGCCGGTATCATTCAAGCATGGGGAAATCTGAATAATCCGCAGCAGCGCGGGCGGATGATTATCGATTGCTGCATGAACCTGCCGCTGCTCTATTGGGCTTCCGAAGAAACGGGACGTCCGGCTTATCATCGCGCGGCTGAGAGGCATGTCCGGCAGTCGGCCCGGTATTTGATCCGGAACGATTCCTCCAGCTATCATACTTTCTATATGGACGTCGATACGGGCGAGCCGAAATACGGCAGAACGGCGCAGGGCTACTCCGACGATTCGTGCTGGTCACGAGGGCAGGCCTGGGCGGTCTACGGCTTTCCTCTGAGCTACCGTTATACGGGGGATACGTCGCTCATCGATCTAGGGCAGAAAGTGACTCATTATTTCCTGAACCGGCTTCCGGAAGATTACGTTTGCTATTGGGATCTGATTTTTACCGAGGGAGAAGAGGAGAGGGACAGCTCGGCTGCGGCCATAGCCGTATGCGGGATGCTGGAGCTTGCCGGACATCTTCCCGTTATTAACGAGAACAGGCGCCTGTATGAGAATGCTTCTCTTCATATTTTAAAATCGCTGACAGAGCGCTACACGACGGAGAGCACTCCCCATTCGAACGGAATCCTCCTCCATGCCGTTTACGGCAAACCGTTAAACAACGGGGTGGATGAGTGCTGCATCTGGGGGGATTACTATTATTTCGAGGCACTCGTACGCGTGCTTAAGGATTGGAAGCTTTACTGGTAGGCGCCGGGCTTTCCGGCGGGGACAATGGAGGCCGATGCTTTATTAGCAAGAAACAATAAGGGGATCCCTTAGCCGGGACCCCCTGTCTTACCTTATAATGGCCGATCTTCGCGCTGATCGGAATTAGGGTCGAGGGAAGCATCTGCAGAAGATGAACCTCCTGCTTCTTCCGCTGTCTCCTTCTTGCCCAGGAATCTCTTGAACAGTCCCCAGAGTGCGCCGATTCCTGCGATAACGACAATCCAGAATTTTTTCAGGAACAGCAGCAGGGCTGACAGCAGACCTAATTTCTTGGCAGCCATAACTCCGGCCCCTCCAAGAATGAGTCCGCTCAATCCGTACTCTGCTTTTTTGTCCGTACTTGGATCGAAGTCGTCATATCTGTGTCCTTCCTTCAGCGAGAATGCGGAAAGCACCTGCTCTTCCATCACTTTGCGATCGGCTTCCAAATTGTCGGGATCCGATACGAGGATGACAGAAACTACGCCTACGCGAGTCAGGATACGGGAATTGTAGTTGATCAGCTTATTCCCCATGCCGTCGCGCGCCAGCAAGGACCACGATAGGTTGTGCGTTTTCTCGTCATAGAAGGGGGGAGTATCCCAGCCATCTACATATAAGCGGTTTTCTTCGGATAATGACTTGTTGCTCTCTTCTGTGCCATCTTGATAGCTTTTTAGAAGCTTTTTAGCGTCGATCTTGTCTTTTTCCTTCTCACTGATATGGCCGGTTTCTTCATACTCGAAGTACACTGCCCATAGCTGATTCTCATCTTCCGGGAAGACAACCCCGATCTCTTTGTTGGACGGCATGCCGCCGGTGATTGTCTGATAGCTTCTGGCATCGGTGCTGTTCAAAAACAGGAAACCTTCGTTCAATTTCAGTTCGGCGAGGCCATCGCCCATTTCTATTGTTTGCCCGCTGCCTTCCACCCAATTCAGAGCTGAAAGCTTTGCCGCGATATCATTGCTGCTTGTCTCGGCGAATGCGGCAGCCGGCCATAATGTCGTTACCAAGGTAAGCATAATAAGGTGTAAAAAAATACGTGTGCTTCGAATGATCTTCATTTTCTGGTTAAACCCTCCACTGATATGTTTTCCAATTTGCAAAAAAAAACCGGGCGCAGGTCCGTTGTCCTATGCCCTTTCCATTGCCATAGACCGTTGTCCTTTCTATACCTAGAATTTATGAATGAACACTAGATTCTATTATCGGGGAAAATATACCAGAATGTGACAGTCATTGAGAACTATTTATTTCTAGGACTTTTGTAATGAAAGCAAAAAAATGTTATTTTATCACTTATTTTGGTCAGTTAGAGTTTGAATTTTTTTGATAATTGATTATAAATCGACCTTTTTCGACAAAGAAGGACAGGAAAATGTTGTCTTGCTAAAGTAGGGAAGAAGATGGATAATAGGCCTTAAGGGTAATGTTGAGTCTATGGGACTACTAAGCTGAGAGCAGGCGGACGGATGCTATTGCGGACAAATCCGGTTTGCTTTGATCTTGTGTATAGAGGGGAAAATTCCCCAATAAGGAAAACAATGGGGGTTAATGAGGCTGGCAACGGAAAGGGGAGAATTCCCGTGGAATGGCCAAGCAAGAGCTATACCGCAAATATTATTAATTCATCCAGAGAAGGGCAGGCATCACGGGATCAGATGACAAAGAGCAGTGGTTCGAACGGAAAGTTTCATAAATTTAACATTCATGTATCGATCGAGAACATGGATGAACAGCAGGCGATAGATTATCTCCATGTTCTCTTTCGTCATGCGGGCGTAAGAGATGTGGAGATTATCCCGGACCGTCCCGACGGCATCTCTGAAGGAGCGGAGAATGCCGAGGCATCTAAACAGCATCATGAGGAGGACCGGAATAAGGAACGGATTCGCGGTTGGATGGCCAGCGGCCGGCTAATTTGGCTGGTAGTCAACCGGAACAGCGAAGCGAGAGGACGGATTCCGTGTCGGATACTAAATTACGATGAAAGCAGCCGCTTATTGACCATCTATCATGTGGATGAGAAGAAGGTATACACTTATAAACTTGATGAAGTGGAAGATTTCATAGAGTAGTGCGGAAGGCTAACGGCGTGATTCCGGCCGGGTGAGGTTAGCGGAGAACCAGTAATAAAGCGGGGATAAACCGGGGAAAATCAGGGATTCCGGTGTAATTTGAGAAAAACTGGGAAAAACAAGGAAAAACCAAAGGGCACCGAAAAAAAACGAGAAAGACCAGGGAAACTGAGAAAAACCGTCGGCAAAAATGAGCTTCGCGCAACTCGAGGTGTATGTCCATACTTTGACGATTGGTGCACTTTAATCTGCTTTTTTTCTGGCCGTTCCTTCCAATTTTTAAGAGAAAATCCGCTTATAAGTAAAAGGGCTGATTAACGTGCATTATTGGATTATTATATGATCGCTTCTTCGCAGCCGTTCGAAGATGCTCAAAGATTGTTGAATCGGGGGCCATTCAGGTTCCCGGTATTTTTTTGTCTATTTTGCCTGATGCGATAGGTAATGTGATGGAGAGACTGGTCCAGAGAATCAATATGTGCAATTCATAGTCTGTTCTCTGATGAAAATCCACCTCCGATATTAATGCTCCCTCGCCGCCTCAAGGAGGAACGGAGGAAAGAAACATCGAAGCGGCGGGCTCCGCAAAAAAGATGCGAAATGCCAGGAATGACGGGCATTGTAAAGAATTGCATATCGGCGTCCGTGCTGCCGATGGACAAAAAAACGCGATGCAAGGTACAGTGGTGGAAACATGAAAGGGGGAGCGGAGTTCTTAGGGAACAAAAGTCGAAGAAGAAATCTCAAAGAAGAAATCTCAAAGATGAAATGATAAAGAGAAATAAAGAGGAGAGCAAATATAGCATCATGCCTTCGATGGATAGTGGAGGGAATAGGTGACCGAACTGATTGGAATGGACCTATCCATGGATTAGGAGGAAGAACAATGTGTAAGAACAGAATGAATTTCATAATTATGCCCATTCTTGCGTTCATCCTGAT
Organism: Paenibacillus sp. 32O-W; assembly: GCF_007679495.1. Classification (GTDB taxonomy): domain Bacteria; phylum Bacillota; class Bacilli; order Paenibacillales; family NBRC-103111; genus Paenibacillus_L; species Paenibacillus_L residui. The sequence goes on from NZ_VEGP01000025.1 coordinate 47,853, forward strand.
GATCAGCATGCTGGCGACGGATTCTGCCATAGGGCTGGCGGCAGCAGGGGCAGCCCCGGGCAAGGACACCGTCAATTTCTCCGTCGAACTAAACGGCGACTCGGTTCCCCGCAATCCCCGCTTCAAGCTGGAGCTGGTGTGTAACGGCAGAACAGAAGCCTTGGCGGTATTGAACTCCCAGAGCAAGGCTCCGGTCAATCTGCCGCATCATGCCGCAGGGCAGCTCTGTACTGTCCAGGCTTCTACCGATGGAGGCGCTGTGCTGGGGAATGAAGTTGTCTTTACGATTCGACAAGACGAGGATGTTCTCGCCCGGCGTGTAGTCTATCCGGATGGGCAGCAGGCTGTTTCGACCGACTTCCATGTTCCGCATGGGGAATTAACCGTAGAAGTATCTCATGAATTCACCGAGGGACCGTTGGGCACTCCGGTGCGCGCCATGGTTTGGAATTTGTGGGGAGGAGGCCGGTCCGCCGGCGGGGAAGAGAACGTTCAGCAGATCATTGATGTGATGCGCCATGAGAATCCGGACATTCTGTTTACCGTAGAGACCTACCGGTCCGGGGAGAAAATATTGGCGGGGCTAAATGAAGGCTTGCCTGAAGATCAGCAATATACGGCGGTCCAGGTAACGAATGAGCCGGTGCATCAGCCGGATAATGATAACCTGTGGATTTTCAGCCGTTTTCCGGTGGTCAAGCAGTATCCCGTTATGAAGCATCCGGGACTGATGAACAGCTTCCATTTCGGCGGAATCAAGGTACAGCTTCCCGACGGGCAAGAGGTGAACGTATTCAATACTTGGATCTACCATGAGGGCTGGGCCTGGGATTATGTGAACCGCACAGTGGGCGAAATTACGTACGGACTTCCGCGTACTTACACCAATGCGGAGATTGTGGCTACGGACTTGGTCCGCCGGATAGAGCATATCCGCAAGATTCTTACGGTCAATCTTCCCACTCTTCTGCAGGGCGATACTTCGCCGATTCTGCTGGCCGGAGACTTCAACACTCTGTCCAGTACAGACTGGAGCGAGAGGTTTGCCGATGCGCCGGGCCATGCCGGGCTTGTGCTGCAGTGGCCGGTCACTTCGCTGATGGAGGAAGCCGGATTTATCGACTCGTACCGCTGGGCGAACCCGGATGCGGCCCGTTATCCCGGAAGCACCTGGAGCCCTTACCACGGGTATGGCATGGCTCCGGGACGCATTGATTACATATGGGCCTACGGGCAGGAGATGAGGATCCTCGGCTCGCATACCCGGGATCAGCGGCTGCCGGAGCATGGGACGGATCGCCTCTTCTATTCCGATCATGCCGCGGTCATCACCGATCTGATCATTCGGAATTCGAATACTCTTCCCGATCCGCCGGAGCCGCAGCCGTCCTATGTGCCGCATAGTCAAATGACGGCCTACTCCACCAGCGAGCATGTAGGCTACGAAGCCTCCAAAGCGATAGACGGGAATCTGAAGACGATGTGGCATTCAGAGTGGGCTCCGAAAGACCCTCTGCCGCAATCGATTACTCTCGACCTCGGAGGAGTTTACGATGTTACCGGCCTGGACTACCAGACTCGCGCGGATTTCAAGCCGGATGGCATCATTACGGGTTACCGGGTGCTTGCCAGCGCTGATGGAGCCCAATTTGCCGAGGTCGCTTCCGGAGTATGGGATCGTGATTACTATCTGAAGAAGATCGAATTCTTCGCTCCGGGCACCCGATATCTTCGCTTGGAAGCGACCGAGGGGAGCGGCGGGGTGGCTTCGGCGGCAGAGATCCGTGTCCGTTATGAACCGGGTAAAGTGCAGGAATCCGTTGTGAATGCTGGTGAATAAGGGTCTGGGCGCGTGGGCGGCAGCAAGTATAAAGAGCCGCGGATAAAGCCGGATTGCGGAAGAAAAACACAGTGAATTACGTAACGAAGCTAACGGGCTGGCCAACGGCCGGCCGGATGAATTTTGAGAAGGAGAGGATAGGAATGAGGGGGAAAAGAGCAGGCTGGATGTCGCTGTCCATGGCGGCGGTCCTGTTATTAACGTCTGCATGTCAAAGCGGTGGCGGAGCAGCCGGCCAGAAGAAGGGGGAGGGCCCTTCGGAACAGGAAAGCACAGGTGCCGCTGTTAACAAGACCGGGTTTCCAATCGTGAACGAGCCGATCAAGCTCAATATCGTAGCGGGCAAGGCTACGGCGAACGGTCCGGACTGGAATGACATTATGCTGTTTAACGAATATGAGAAGATGACCGGCATCGATGTCGAATGGCAGATGATTAATAAAGAGATTTTAAGCGAGAAGCGGAATCTGATTCTGGCAGGGGGAGACCTCCCCGATGCTTTCTACGCGGCGCTGTTGTCGGATAAAGATGTAATGAAATATGGAGAGCAGGGTGTCTTTATCAAGCTTAACGAGCTGATAGAGGAATATGCCCCCAATATCAAAAAGCTGCTGGACGAAAATCCGGACATCAAGAAGGGGCTGACGATGCCTGACGGCAATATCTACTCGATCCCGAGAGTGTATGATCCGGGCTTCACCTCGGTACTGATTAACCCGAAGTCTTGGATTAATCGAGAGTGGACGGACAAGCTGGGATTGCAGAAGCCCGAAACGACCGAGGAGCTGTATTCATTTCTCAAAGCCATGAAGGGGCAGGATTTGAACGGAAACGGGGAGGACGACGAGATTCCGCTCGGGTCCGAGAGCATCAATTATTTGATCAAATGGTTTTACGGCCCTTGGGGCTTGCAGAACAGAGGGTCGCGCCATTCTTATGTGGACGTGAATCCGCAGACGGACGAATTGCGCTTCTTCCCCATCGACGACAACTATAGAGAGATGCTGGAATATGTTCAAAAATTATATCAGGAGAAGCTGATTGACCCGGATATCTTCACGATGAATTCCGCGGAGTTTCTGGCGAGAATGCAGTCGGGCCGGTACGGATCCTATATCGGCTGGGACCCCGTAGGCTGGGCGAACCTCAAGCAATTTGAAGGAGCGCCGGCGCTGGAGGGACCGCATGGCGATAAGACGGTCGTCAAAAATTCCTCTCTGGTTACGCTGGGAACCTTCGTTATCACGAACAAGAATGAGCATCCTGAAGCGACGATGCGTTGGATCGACCACTTCTTCGGGGAGGAAGGCAGCAAGATGTTCTTCATGGGCTTCGAGGGAGTGACCTACAAAGAAGGGGCGGACGGCAAGGCGGAATATCTGGACGAAATCTCCAATCATCCGGGAGGCTTGTCGCTGGACGAGGCGGTCTCGCAATATTTGATTTGGCCGGGAGGCGGAACCCCGGGAATCATCTCCGAGCAGTATTTCAAAGGGGGAGAGAGCCTGCCGACCTCCATGGAGACAGCCAAGCTGCTGGAGCCCTATGCCGGCAGCGAAGTATGGCCGCCCTTCTCCTTCACCTCGGAGGAAAACAGCCGAATGGCGGGCTTGAGCTCGGATATCGGGACTTATGTGACGGAGATGCGGGCCAAGTTCATTACCGGAGCCAAGCCTCTGTCCGAATGGGATGAATATGTACAGACCATCAAGAAGATGGGGCTAGAGGAGTATATGAAAATTTATCAGTCGGCCTATGAGAGATACAAGAACGGCTAATCCTGACCTGAACCAAGACTTTCCGGCCGCCCTGTCCGGACGCTAAGTGCCAATGGACAAGCACCGGGCGGCCCCTATAACTACTTATCGGTTCCTTTGATGTCCGTATGGTCAAGGGAACCGGGTTAGGGGGCAAGGGTGGAAACCTGAAACCTTTGGGGATAGTTTTCTACGAAAATATATAGGAGGAGAACGAGTCATTGGCCTATACGCATTCGAATATCCGCAAGACGGCTAACTCCATGCCTCCGCGGAAACACCGCCGGCATCCTGCGATCCGGTCGGTCTGGAGAAATTGGGAGCTTTATTTGCTGCTCCTTCCGGTGATCGCCTACTTCGTCATTTTTAAATATGTTCCTATGTATGGCGTGCAAATTGCTTTTAAAGATTTTATGGCGGCCAAAGGGATTTGGGACAGCCCCTGGGTCGGGTGGGATCATTTCGAAAGATTATTCAACAGCTATTACTTCTGGCGTCTCATCAAGAATACGCTTGGCATCGGAATTTACGAGCTGGTGGTAGGCTTTCCGGTTCCCATTATTCTCGCCTTGATGATTAATGAAGTAAGGGCTGCATGGTTCCGCAAGACGGTACAGACTGTTACCTACGCGCCGCATTTTCTGTCTACCGTCGTCATGGTGGGGATGGTATTTATTTTCCTGTCTCCGGGCAGCGGACTGATCAATCAGTTAATCAAACTGTTCGGATTGGAACCGGTTTCGTTCATGACCGAGCCAGGGTGGTTTAAATCAATTTTTGTGTTATCGGGCGTATGGCAGAATATGGGCTGGAGCTCTATTATTTATCTGGCCGCTCTGACCGGCATCGATCCTCAGCTGCATGAAGCCGCCAAGGTGGATGGGGCCAGCCGGCTGCAGAGAATTTGGCATATCAACCTTCCGGGCATTATGCCGACCATCGTCATCCTGCTTATTCTGAACGTGGGAAATTTGATGGGAGTCGGGTTCGAGAAGGTGCTTCTGATGCAGAACGATTTGAATATGGAAGCTTCGGACGTGCTATCGACTTATGTTTATCGGAGCGGGATATTGGAGGCGCAGTACAGCTTCTCCGCAGCGGTAGACCTGTTCAATGCGATAGTCAATTTCATTCTGCTGGTTTCGGTCAATTACCTGTCCAGAAGAGTGAGTGAAACGAGCTTGTGGTAAGGAGGGAAGAGCAGTATTGGACAGAGAATCATGGGGAGACAGGCTGTTCGGGCTCATCAACGGGTTCATGCTGGCAGTGGTACTCATTGTCGTGCTGTACCCGTTATGGTTCGTGGCCATGGCTTCGATCAGCGACCCGATGGCCGTTTTAAACGGCAAGGTATGGTTATGGCCGCAAGGCCTGACACTCGTCGGATATGAGAAAGTGTTCGCGAATAAAGATATTTTGCAAGGATACGGAAATACGCTTCTCTACACGGTTCTGGGAACGGCGATCAACCTGGTGATGACTGTGCTGGCCGCTTACCCGTTATCCAGAAGAGATTTGTATGGCCGCAACAGCGTGATGGCGTTTCTGGTGTTTACGATGTTTTTTAGCGGGGGAATGATTCCAACCTACTTGCTGGTGAAAGACCTGGGGATGATCAATACGATCTGGGCCATGGTGATTCCCAATGCGGTGTCCGTATGGAATATCATCATTATGCGGACGTTCTTTCAGCAGAGCCTGCCTCACGAAATTCAGGAGGCCGCCCAGATCGACGGCTGCTCCAACATCAAAATATTATTTAAAATCGTACTGCCCCTTTCGACCCCGATTCTGGCCGTCATGGTCTTGTTCTACGCAGTCGGGCATTGGAACGCCTTCTTCAACGCGCTGGTTTATTTGACGGAAAGAGACAAGTTCCCTCTGCAAATCATTCTGCGGGAAATTCTCATCCAGGGCCAGACCGCGCAAATGATGGATATCGGTGCACAGGAGGGCATGGCCAAGAAGCTGATGGAAGCCGAATCGATCAAGTATGCCGTCGTGATTGCCGCCAATCTGCCGGTGCTTGTGCTGTACCCGTTCCTGCAGCGATATTTCGTCAAAGGGATTTTCATAGGATCACTAAAAGGCTAATCTTAACGAAATCTAAACATAAAATTGACATGGGTTACAAATTCGTGGTGTATTATACCTGTTGTAGCCCGTGTTTTTACATGTGTATACGCTTACATAATCTGGTAAAAAGTTTTTAGGCCATCCCTGCTCTCATCTATAACCTTAGTCAACAGAAGACCAATATCAGGCTGCAAAAAGGGGGAAAGCGCTCATGATGCGAGCGGTTCTGAAACGGATATTTCGCGTGCCCTCATGGTCCGGACGCTTCTATCAGTATTTGTTTTCTTATATATTACTGATCGTGATGCTGCTGGTTATCGTCGGCAGCGTCATATACGGTTCCTTTATTTCGGTGCTGCGGGAGGAAGTCGAGGGCTCGGTCATTGCGACCTTGACCCAAATTAAAGAGGCAATGGACACAAGAACGAGTGAAATGAACCGGATGGCTCTGCAAATTGCCGCCAATCCCCTGCTGACCCCATTCATGGTTGCCGAAGGCGGTTACGGAACTTATCAGGCGGTTCAGGATTTGAAAAAATACCGGTCGGCCAATGACTTTGTTCATGAAGTCGTTCTGTACTATGGAGATGGGCAGGCCTCCACGATGTATGCGGCAAGCGGCATTCACAGCATCGATTATTTCTTTAGATTCGCCTACCCGTTTAGCCAGTGGGGCAAGGAGGAGTTCGTCTCCACCTTGTCTTCCCTGGAGAAGCCCGTGATCCGTTCCGTGGAGCAAGCGGCCGCCGGAGGGGCGCCTTCCTCCGGTTATGTGCTTTATCTGCATCCGTTGTCGGTCGATGCCAGCCGAGGGTATGGGGTTGTTCTGTTTATCATCAAAGAAGACGAATTGAATTCGATGATCAGCAAGGTTCTCAAGGATTACAGCGGATTTACATTCATACTGGACGAGAACGGCAGACCCGTAACGAAAGTGCTGTCCAACATTTCGGAAGAGCAGGCGGGCAGCATTCTCGAAGCGTTCCCGCCTTCGGAATCCGGTGAGGCCATCCAGTCGGTATCCGTCAATCGAACGGATTACTCCATGGTTCAACTGAAATCCGAAACCAATGGCTGGTCCTATATTACGGTTATGCCGACGGATCAATTTTTGGGGAAGGTGAATGAAACCCGCACTATTTTTCACTACACGGTGGTCGCTGTCCTGTTGCTGGGCTTGCTGCTGGCCCTTGCTTTCTCGATCCGGAATTACCGGCCTCTTCTCAAGCTGGCCGGCGGGCTGGCCGACAGACGAATCATCAAGGAATGGCCGAGGAAAACCGATGAAATCAGCCTGATTTCGAAAGCGATCGGCGAGGTGACCCGGGAGAACCAAGGGCTGCTGGAGAAGCTGAACAGCCAAGCCAGTTTGTTAAAGGCGAGTTATGTTCTGTCACTTGTAGAGGGCAAGGTGAAAAGCACCGAAGAATGGGATGAAATCCGGGAAGCTCTGGATTGGCCTGCGGAGTACCCTCATTATGCCGTTATGCTGCTGCTGATTGATAATTACGACCGGTTTGTCGGAGAGAATACAAAGCCTATGCAGGATATAATCAAGTACAGCTTGATCCAGATGGCCGAGAATTTGTCCCAAAGGCTGGGCGCCGGATGGGGGGCGGAATACAAGGAAGGGCGGGGCATCGTCATCCTGCTCAATATCCGCGAAGGCTTGGACGAGCTTAACGATTTGGCCGACCTGGGGACGAAGGTAAGGCTGTTTGCCAATCAGCACTACCAGGTTGGCGTCACGGTTGGAATCGGCGGGATGTTCAATAATATCACCAAGCTTCCGCAATCTTTGACGCAGGCGGACCATGCGGCCCGATGCCGGCTGGTCAAGGGAGGCAACCAGGTCATCTGCTATAGCGAAGTCGAGAAGTCGAAGGAAAGCATCATCTGGTATCCGTTGGAATCGGAGAAGCTTCTGGTCAAAGCGATTAAGCAAGGGAATAGCGATGAGGTCCGGACCGTCATCCGGGATATGATGAGCAGCATGGTCAACCAGCCTATATCGATAGAGAAGGTCGAATTTATAGGCTTCGATATGATCAACACGGTCATGAAAACTTTGCTGGAAATGGATATGAAAATCGAGGCAGCGGATCTGGCGATGGAGCGTTTTTTCGTGTCCCGGTTTGAAACGGTAGAGGCGCTGGAGCATAAAATGATCGAATTCTGCGACCGGGTATGCGAGTATGTGGAGCGGCATAAGGAAAGCAAAAATATAGCCTTGTTAGATCAATTGGTCGCCTATGTGGACCGGCATTATCATGATAATACCATCAACCTGGAGCAGATTGCTGGGGAATTCGGATTTTCCCCATCCTATCTGACCCGCTTCTTCAAAAACCAAACCGGGGATTCCTTGATGCGCTATATCGACCAAATCCGGATGGAGAAGGCGAAGGAGCTGCTGAGGACGACCGATATGAATTTGGGGGAGATTATAGAGCGGGTCGGTTATATTGATCCGACCAATTTTATCCGCAAGTTCAAAAAGCTCGAAGGAGTGACTCCCATTCAGTACCGGAATCTGATCCAGGCCGGCCGGCTATCGCTGCCCCAATAATTACTGAGGATCGCTGACAAAATTCGACATTCATGGACGGACGCATATGTTAAAATTAGTCATAACGAATCCGGAGCAGGGTGAGCACGAGGGACAGCTGTGATTGACGGCTGTCCTTTTTTGGCATTGGGGCACTCTGCGAAGTATTTGGAGTAAGCTAAGGCATGCGTCACTATTGTGGGGGATTTCCCGGGGCTCCATCGAAGCCCGCCCGTCACGTTGTGGAGTTGCGAGGGGTTCACGGCAAAGTAACGTATTTTTGAAGGAGGGGCAGGAAGGGAAGATCGCTTTTGGCGTTGGTTTAGACGCGGGTCCGGGCAGGTGCGGACAGAATAAACTTCGAAGGCCACCCGTCACGTTGTGGAGTTGCGAGGGGTTCACGGCAAAGTAACGTATTTTTGAAGGAGGGGCAGGAAGGGAAGATCG
>NZ_VEGP01000025.1:56619-70842 GCF_007679495.1 Paenibacillus sp. 32O-W
GCTTTTGGCGTTGGTTTAGACGCTGGTCCAGGCGGGGGTGATCTTGATTAGGCTTAGATGCATTAAAACGGGCAAAATTCCTGCGATAATACATCAATTTTGGCTCGATTCGGACCACTCCGGAGAAAAGGCGGCGAAAGTGCACTAATTTTCGTATTCAACGGTCTGATCACCCTTAAAACGAGAAAAAGATGTATTTTTTCAGGCTTTGCATATGGATATGGAACAATATGGACAAAAGGCTGCAGATTTGCAGCTTTTAATTACCGGGCCCCGCATAGTACTGGATAAATCTAAGACAGGCTACAAATCCAAAGCCGCCAAGGGTTAACGCTGTGAAACTCAGGTGATCGCGGACAGACAGAATGACGCCTAGAGGAAAAGTAGACTCCACCCAGTTAGGGTGCCTAACTTGGAAGGCCATATGTCACTTTGTGCGGTTATGTTTTGCCGCAAAGGACATTGAGTTCAGCCGGAAAACGGATTACAATATTTCTTGTATGGAAAATGATTTTCGAAATGGGGAAATGTTGTGAAAAAAGAAGAAAAGCCAGTCGTCGTCAAGTCGGCCGACCGGGTCCTCGATATCTTCGAGTTATTTGCGGAAGAGAAGGAGCCGATGAGCTTGATGGATATTTCGCGCAAGCTGGGGATGCCCGCGAGCAGCACCTACAAAATTTTGCAAAATTTGCAGGCAAGAGGCTACTTGGAAACCGACAAGCAGGAGAGAGCCTTCTATTTGGGCTACAAACTGTTTGAAATCGGCTCCAAGTATTTGCAGAACACCAGCCTGTCCGCCGAGTTCCATCAGGTGGCCCAGAAGATCGTCGACGACTTGAATGAATCCGTCTTCCTGGCGATTCGCGATGGGGGAAACATTCTGTACATAGCGGAGAAGCAAAGCTCCCACGCCGTCCGGTTCGTTTCGCACCTGGGAATGAAGCTGCCCCTGCACGCAACCGCCATGGGGAAGATGTTCCTGAGCTCATTGGATCAGGAAGAAATCCGCAAGCTGTATCCCGATGAAGAGCTGGGAGCCCTGACAAGCAGCACGATACACAGCTACCGGGATCTGCTCAGCCAGCTGGAGGAAATCCGTTCCGCCGGGCTGTCCTTCAGCCAGGGAGAAGCCGTTGAGGGGGTGCGTTGCGTAGCAGGACCAATCTATGATTCCTCGAAGCAGCTGGTAGCTTCCTTAAGCATCTCGATTCCATCCGCCCGGATGGACGATGAGCTGTGGAGCCGGGCGATCGAATGGGTCCGCCAAGCGTCGAGGGAGCTGAGCACGAAGCTGCAGTTCCAGCAGTAGAACCATGTCGGGGGCGCGAAACCGCTGACCGGATGGACGATGAGCTGTGGAGCCGGGCAGTCGAATGGGTCCGCCAAGCGTCCAGGGAGCTGAGCACGAAGCTGCAGTTCCAGCAGTAGAACCATGTCGGGGGCGCGGAACCAATGACAGAATGGGTCCGCCAAGCGTCCAGGGAGCTGAGCACGAAGCTGCAGTTTCAGCAGTAGGACCATGTCGGGGGGCGCGGAACCGCTGACAGAATGGGTCCGCCAAGCGTCTAGGGAGCTGAGCACGAAGCTGCAGTTTCAGCAGTAGGACCATGTCGGGGGGCGCGAAACCACTGACCGGATGGACAATATGCGTGGGCCTTACACGGAGCCTGTTCGCGCTTGGTTACTCAACTTTTGCAGCTTAATTTCGGTAGATAAGCCTTGATGTACCTGATTCTAGAGCAATAGTGCACGTCTTTTTGGAGAAAAGTCGCCACATACCTGATTCTAGATCAATAATACACGTCTTTGGAGCGATTTTTTGCGAAATGGCCCCATTTTGTGAAAAAGACCTGCACATTTGAGCGTCTTTCGCCTTCTTTTTGGAAAAAGGCACGATTTTAATGTATTTTTGCTCGTCTTTGTGATGTCTTCACCGGCCCGGATGAACGATCGCGTTCAAAGAAGATGGTGACGGGTATCCCCTTGCTGTTTTCAAGTGTTGCAGCACTTTCAGTTCTTTGAAAGCCGGTTTAATTTCATTTGGAAGTTGATTCGGCTGTACGATTTGCTCTATCATATAGAGGACACCTCTTCTTTATGGTAGTGATTGCTTGACACTCTCACTTTACCAAACGAAGTGGTGTTTTTCTATTTTTCAACTTTTGTATTTAATCCGCTGCTTTTTCAGTTGTATCATGCATTTAAGCCGATTTTCGCTCTGCGAAAGTCGAGTTAGGTGAGAAACTGTATCGAATAAGGCGCAGGTACTTGTACCGGCGGCAATGAAGATTTCTCTATACCGTATCTATGGATCTGTGATGGGAGGGCGTAGGATGAAGCAGAGACAATTGGAAGGCAAAGTAATTTGGATCACGGGGGCTCTGGGGATGCTGGGGCAATCCGCTGTCACCCTGTTTCTCGAGAGAGGAGCGAAGGTGGCCGCAACGGATCTCTTGCCCCTGGAAGGCTGTCCGGAACTGAAGCAAACCGCTGAAAGTTATGGTGCTGATAGCTTCCTGTTCATGCAATCGGATGCCTGCAGCGAAAATGAGGTGCAGGAGGCCATTACGCGAATAGAGGCGCATTTCGGCAGATTGGATGGGGTTTATCACAACTGCTACACGCATGTACGCAAGCCGGCATTAGAGCTCGCCCTGGATGAATGGGAAGCGACGATTCGCGGGACGCTGACAAGCACATTCCTCGTCAACAAGTACTCGCTGCCCCTTATGATCCGAAGCGGGGGAGGGTCCATCGTGAATACTTCCTCGATTCTGGGCCACCTTCCCCAGAAGACGTGCCTGGCTTATGGCGCAGCCAAAGCGGGGGTCAGCCAGATGACCCGGGTGATCGCCGTCGACTATGCGAAGGATGGAATTCGCGCCAATGCTCTTGTGCCGGGTGATTTTAATACCGAGCAGGCGTGGCAGGCAATGCCGGAGGTAACCCGGCAATTTATCCGGGATAATACTTTGCTGCGCAGAACCGGGCGACCGGAGGAAATTAACGAGGTGGGGGCATTCCTGCTGTCGGATGCCGCCTCCTACGTAACAGGTTCGCTTTATACAGTAGATGGCGGGTATAGGATTTGATGATCCTTAGTTTTCTTGATATAAAATAATTTTCTTGATAGAAAATGGCCTCCGTGATACGATGAGCTTAAATGGATAACATCCCCAAATAAGGGTGAGAAAATCGTATTCACTTAAGGAGGTTCAATCGTATGAAAACCGATAGATCCAGACAGATGCTGGCAGAAGCAAACCAATATTTGGCCGGAGGGGTGGCCAGCTCCCTGAGGGCGGCCATGAAGCCGACCCCGCTCTATGCAGCCGGCGGCAAGGGAGCGCGTGTATACGATGTAGACGGCAACGAGTACATCGATTATTTGCTGGCGTATGGTCCACTGATTCTCGGGCATTCGCATCCTTTGCTGAATGAGAAAGTATATCAAGCCATGCAGAAGGGCTATACCTTCGGGCTCCAGCATGAAGGCGAGATCGCCTTGGCCAAGCGGCTTACGGAGATTCTCCCCTGCGCGGATAAAGTCGTGTTCAGCGGCTCGGGAACCGAAGCGGTAATGATGGCGCTCAGGCTGGCGAGAGCCTATACGGGCCGGCAGAAGGTGGTCCGATTCCACGGGCATTACCATGGCTGGTCCGATACGATCTTTACCTCCTTCCCGAGCGCGGATATGAAGAGCCAGGCGGCCGGGTCCGCAGCCGGGGAGGCGGTTCCGGGAACGGGAGGGCAGAGCGTCAACAGTCTGGAGGACGTCATTCTGCTGCCGTGGAACGAGCCCGATGTGCTGGAACGCACGCTGACGGAACGGCGGGAGGAGATTGCCGCCGTGATCACCGAACCGATCATGTGCAATTCCGGCTGCATTTCTCCCAGGGAGGGCTATCTGGAAGCGATGCGGGAGCTGACGGAACAATACGGCATCGTTCTGATCTTCGACGAGGTCATTACCGGCTTCCGCCTCGGTCTGGGAGGAGCCCATGAACGATTCGGCATCACTCCGGATTTGATGACGATGGGGAAGGCGCTGGCAGGCGGAATTGCGCTGAGTGCGGTGGCCGGCAAGAACGAGATTATGAACCTCGTCGCCGAAGGCCGGGTGGACCATCTCGGAACTTTAAACGGCAATACGGTATCGACCGCTGCGGCCATGGCGGTTCTGGATGAGCTCGGGCGCGACAACGGGGCGGCCTATCGGCAAATGGAGCGGATCGCCGGACAACTGGCGGAGGGAATTCGCTCCCTGATGAAGAAATATAATGTAAACGGCGTCGTTAATCAGCCGGGGCCTGTGTTTCATATGATGTTTACCGATCAGCAGGAAGTGGCGCATTTCGATCAGTTCGGCCGCCGGGATGCGGCGAAATACGGTCTTTTTGCCGAGCTGATGCTGGATGAGGGAATCCTGCTCCGCCCGAACGGGTTATGGTATGTATCTGCCGTACACGGGGATAAAGAAGCAGAAGAGACTTTAAAGGCGGTTGAGAACGTTTTCGCAAAACGTCCGGAATTTACTGCCTAGGAGAGGGGTTATGTATGGAGGCGGATATTGTCATTAAAAATGCAACGATTGTGGACGGAACCGGCGGCGACCGGTTTCGCGGATCGATTGCGATTAAGGATGGGAAGCTGGCCCGAATTAGCCGGCAGTCGAACCTAGAGGAATCAGCAGCAGACAGTCGGGAGGCTTGGGAGGGCGCCAGAGCCGCGAACGGCCCGGGAAGCTCAGATGTTAGCGGGCTCGGGCTGGAAGGGGTGGAATCGGCCCGGGAAGTGATTGACGCCCAAGGAATGATCGCGGCGCCGGGCTTCATCGATACTCATGTGCATTCCGACCTTATGCTGCTGTGGGACCGCCAGCATGCATCCGGTTTGGCACAGGGCATAACTACGGAGGTGTTGGGGCAGGACGGGTTGTCGTATGCTCCGCTCAGCAGGGAGAATTTGCTGATGAATTACAAGTTCCTGGCGGGCTTGAACGGGGCGCCCGATATTCCGCTTGATTGGTCTTCGGTGCGGGAATACCGGATGAAGTTCGACCGAACGGTTGCCATCAACACGGCGTATCAGGTTCCCCATGGCGCCCTGCGGCTGGAGACCTTGGGAATGCGCGATTTGCCGCTGACCGGCCAGCATCTGGCCAAGGCCAAGCAGCTTCTCGATCAAGGGTTGAAGGAAGGAGCGGTCGCCTTCTCCACCGGTTTGAGCTATTATCCATGTTCATATTCCGACACGGAAGAAATGGTGGAATTATGCAAGGTAGCGGCGGCGAACGACAGTGTCTATGTAACCCACTATCGGACGGTATTCCGCGGCGAGCCGATAGACCCGGTGCTGGAATCGATTGAGATTGCCGAGCGTTCGGGGGTGAAGCTGCACTTCTCCCATTACCGGACGAACCTGGAGAAGGCGGGCCAAGTGCAGCAAGTAATGGCGGCGATCGATGCTGCGTATGAGCGGGGAGTCGATCTGACGCTGGAGCTGTATCCTTATCCGTCCGGAAGCGGATATGTGGTGATTTGGCTGCCGCTGTGGTGCTTCGAAGGAGGCTTCGACGCCATTCTCGAGCGGCTGGCGGACCCGAAGCTTCGTCCGCGTTTTATAGAAGGGATGGAGCAGAATACGATTCCGCTGCGCGGATACTTCACGAATCTGCCTAACCATCCGCAATATGTCGGGCGAAGCTTCCGCGAAGTCGCCGAGGAGAGGGGGCAATCGGTCCCCGACATGCTGTGCGACCTGCTGCTGGCGGAGAAGCTTCAGGTAGGCTATCACGATTCTCCGGAATGGATGTTCGAGGAGGCCAGCCAGGAAGCTTGGGACCGCTTCAACCGGGATTGCCTGGAGCTGCTGTCGCGGCCCTATTATATGGTAGGCTCGGACGGAATTCCGCTCGGGAAGAACCCGCATCCGAGGGCATTCGGAACCTTCCCGCGCCTGTTAAGGTTCTGCCGGGAGTATGATTTCAGGCTGGAAACGCTCGTCAACCGGATGACGAAGGTGCCCGCAGACCGTTTCGGCCTGGCCGACCGCGGAGTATTAAAGGAAGGCTATGCGGCCGATCTTGTTATTTTCGACGAGCGGAGGGTGACGGATACGGCGACTTACCAGCAGTCGCGCAGCGGCCCGGTTGGCATTCCTTATGTATTGGTCAATGGCGAGGTAGCCGTTCGCGGAGAGCAGGTCACCGGAGTGTTCGCCGGCAGAGCATTGGAAAGGGGACGATAACATGACAGATTTCCATCCTATTCCGTTAGAGGAAATCGAGACGCCCGCCGTGCTGGTTGATCTGGATGTGCTGGACCGGAATTTGCGGGACAAGGCGCGGTTAGCTGCAGAGGCCGGAGTCAAGCTGCGGCCGCATACGAAGACGCACAAGTCGGTCTGGATTGCCCAGCAGCAGATCAAGTACGGCGCTTGCGGGATTACGGTAGCCAAATTAGGCGAAGCCGAGGTGATGGTCGAGGGAGGAATCCGCGACATCCTGATCGCCTTTCCGATCGTCGGCAAGAAGAAGCTCCAGAGGCTGGCGAAGCTGCTGGAGACCGCGGATATTAAGGTGAGCGTCGACCATATCGATGTAGCCCGGGGGCTTTCCGAATTGGGGGAAGCGATGAAGCGGAGAATTCCGCTGTATGTTGATGTGAATACCGGCTTGAATCGCTGCGGATTGGAGCCCGGTGAGGAAACCGGCGAGCTGGTGAAGCAAATTGCCCAGCTTCCCGGGGTCGAGGTAAGAGCGCTCATGACGCACGGGGGCTATTCCTACAGCAAAACCACCGCAGAGGACTTGCGCGCTGCCGCAAGACAGGAGGCGGAGCTGCTGGTGCAGACCAAGGAGTGGCTCGCGCAGGAAGGCATCGATGTCCCGGAAATCAGCGTCGGCTCCACGCCAACTTCGGTCTATGTCGGGGAACAAACCGGCGTGACGGAAATACGCCCCGGCTCCTATGTATTCGGAGACGGCACTCAGCTGTCGACCGGAATTATCGATGAATCCGGCTGCGCCATGAGTGTCATGACGACGGTCGTCAGCGCGCCTCGTCCCGGAACGGTCATCGTCGACGGAGGCTCCAAAACCTTCAGCGGCGATACCAATCCGCACCGCCCGGGATATGGAATCGTTAAGGGGAATCCCGGCGTTTATCTCGAAAGATTAAGCGAGGAGCACGGCAATGTGCGGGTCCCGGATGAAGCCGTTTATGAAATCGGGCAGCGCCTTTTCTTCATCCCGAACCATTGCTGCACCACGACCAATATGCATGACCGGGTGTACGGCCTGCGGAACGGCAGGGTCGAATCGATTCTGACGATCGACGCCCGCGGCAAAATTACTTAACAGGAGTGATCATTTATGTCGAAAACAATTCATGTCTCTAAAGCTCCCCAGTTTCCGCTTCCTTTCTCCCATGCGGTTAAAGCGGGGGACTTCGTGTATGTATCCGGACAGGTAGGGGTAGACCCGGAAACGCTGGAATTGGCGGGGGAGACGATTGAAGAGCAGACCGCCCGCTGCATTCGCAATGTGGAGCTGATTTTGCAGGAGGCCGGGCTGACGCTGGACCACGTGATCAAAGCGAATGTGCATCTGAGCGATGGGAATCTGATTCCTGCATTTAATGAAGTATATGCACAGATGTTCCAGGCTCCGTACCCTACCCGTACGACGGTGGTCAGCGGTATCGGGAAATATTTAATCGAAATGGATGTTATCGCATACGCCCCTTCGAAAAGGAGCTAAGAGATGGAGCTTTATATCAGCAAGGAGCTAACCGCCCGCCATTCCTTTACCAGCGGGATTGAGGGTCCGGCTTGCGATCGCGAAGGCCGGATTTATGCCGTTAATTATGAGCGGCAGCATACGATTGGCCGGGTGAAGCCTAATGGTGAAGGAGAGGTTTTCCTTGAGCTGCCGGGCGGCAGTATCGGGAACGGGATCCGGTTTGACCGTGAAGGAACGATGTACATTGCTGATTATGTCCATCACCATATTTTCAAAGTCGATATGACGACGAAAAAGCTGACGGTCCATGCTCAGGAGCCCCGGATGAATCAGCCCAACGACATAGCGATTTCCCGGAGCGGCATCCTCTTCGCCAGCGATCCGAATTGGCCGGAGCAGACGGGCCAGTTGTGGCGGATCGACCCGGACGGGAGCGTCGTGCTGCTGGAGGCAGGCATGGGGACGACGAATGGAATCGAGGTCAGCCCCGACGAGCGGGTGCTGTATGTGAACGAGTCCGTGCAGAGGACCGTATGGGCGTATGATCTGAATGAAGCCGGGGAGGTCAGCGGCAAAAGGCTGTTCTTCCAGTTCCCCGATTACGGGCTGGACGGAATGCGCTGCGATATGGACGGCAATCTATATGTCACCCGCCATGGCAAAGGAACCGTAGCCAAGCTGAGCCCGGCAGGCGAATTGCTGCTCGAGGTGAAGCTGGCGGGCACCGATTGCACCAATTTGACCTTCGGCGGGCCGGATGGTCGGCAGTGCTACGTTACCGTCGCGGACACCGGCAACATCCAGACCTTCACGGTGGAGACACCGGGAAGGTGCTGGGGCATGTGGGGGTAGCGCGGTGCTTCCGTGGCCGCGGCCCCGCAGCTCGCGCGGCGTAGCCAGTAGCCCGCAGCGTTAGATCGTTCGGGCAGATGCTTTCAAAGACCTGCACTTCTGCACGTTCTGGCAGGCTTTACATTCACGTGTTATATAACGGAAAGGGAGTTACCGCATGCGATTTATCGTTGCCCCGGATTCGTTCAAAGGCAGTATGAGCTCGCTGGAAGCCGGAGACACCATCCGCAGGGCGATTCTCCGGGAGATGCCCGATGCGGCGGTTCACGTGATTCCTATCGCGGATGGCGGGGAAGGTACCGTCGAAGCCTTGCTTCACAGCACCGGTGGCGAGCGGATCGAGCTTCAGTTGCGGGGGCCTTACGGGGAGCCTGTCTCCGCTTTTTACGGAAGAATAGGAGACGGGCAGACGGCCGTCATCGAGGTTGCCGCCGTGGTCGGCCTGCCTTTCGTTCCGGCGGATAGAAGGAATCCGCTCCAATCGACATCCTACGGCGTAGGTGAATGTATCCTGCATGCGCTCGAAGGCGGTGTTCGCCGGTTTATTATCGGGCTGGGAGGGAGTGCTACGAACGATGGCGGAATAGGGATGCTTCGCGCCCTTGGGGTAAAATGTCTGGATGCGGCAGACCAGCCGATCCCGCCTATAGCGGCCAACCTGAATCAGGTCAGCACCGTCGATTTCAGCGGCCTGCACCCGCTGCTGGCGGAGGCGGAGTTTCGCATAGCCTGCGACGTGGACAATCCGCTATGCGGTCCGGACGGAGCCTCAGCCGTGTTCGGTCCGCAGAAGGGAGCCGCTCCGGCACAAGTGGAGGAGCTGGACCGGGGGATGCGAGTCTATGCGCAGGCCGTGGAAGAAAGCTTGGGACGGCCCGGGCTGCAGAATGCTGCCGGTGCCGGCGCAGCCGGCGGCTTAGGGTTTGCTCTGTTGGCCCTTGGCGGAAAGATGCAATCCGGGGCCCAATTAATTGCTGAGACGGCCCAAATCGAGGCATTACTGGCCGATGCCGATTGGCTGTTCGTTGGAGAGGGGCGGACGGATGAGCAGACGCTGCATGGCAAGGCACCGTTCTATCTGGCCTCACTGGCCAAACGGTATGGAGTGAAGACGGTGCTGCTGTCGGGCAGCCTGGGCGATCATCTGGATGAGCTGTACTCCGCTTTTGACAGTATGCATTCGATTGTCAACCGTCCGATGACGCTGGAGCAGGCCATGACCCATGCTGAAGAATTGCTGTTCAATGCCGCCCGCAATATAGTTCGGCTTTGGAAGTGAGGCGTGGGTTCTGACGACCGCCATGGAGTGCCGCATACGCGCCGGGAAGAGACGGGAGTTGAAGAAAACAGACGCTTCCTGATGGCCGGAGAAACCGGAAATATACCGGGCTCTTATTATTATGGAGAGACCGATGATTATGCAAAGCCGACGGAGGCAGGAAAAAAAGGAGGATGTCATGTGAAAATCGGGGTCATAGGCATGTTTCACGAAACAAATTCCTTCGCGCCGGGCCGGACGGAGCGGCATCACTTTCTGAACGAGTGGGTGGCGGGAACACAGTCTTATCGGGAGCGCTACGAGAATACCCGCACGTCCATGGGGGGAGTGATCGATGGAGCGAAGGAGCTGCAGGCGGAGCTGATCGCCGGTGCTTACGTCGCGGCCACCCCAAGCGGCATGGTTACGGCGGAGTGCTTCGAGGAGCTGGCGGGGGAAGTGCTCCGGTCGATTCCGGAGGGTGTGGATGGCCTTATTGTTATACTGCACGGCGCGATGGTCTCCGAAGCCTGTCGGGACGTAGAAGGAGAGCTGCTGAGACGGGTCCGGGACAGAGTGGGGCGGGAGCTTCCGATCGCCATCACGCTGGATCTGCATGCCAACATCAGTCCGCAGATGGTCGAGCATGCCGATATTCTCATCGGCTACGATACCTACCCGCATGTGGATGCTTATGAGCGGGCGGTAGAGGCGACCCGGCTGCTCGGACGGATGATCCGGTCGGAAATTCGGCCTGTTCATGCATATAAGCATTCCCGTCTGTTGGTCGCGCCCCAGGCGATGGTGACTCATGAGGGGTTCATGAAGGAGCTTATGGAGGCGGCTTTCGAACTGGAGAAGGACCGACGGGTGCTCAATGTGACGGTGGCCGGCGGGTTTCCGTACAGCGATGTCGAGGACGCCGGACTGACCTTCGTTGTCACGACAGACAACGACCCGGCCTGGGCCGGGCAGTGCGCGGAGAAGCTCTGCCGGCTGGCGCAGGAGCGGCGAGAGGAATTCGCCGTGGAAGGCTATCCTGCGGAGGAAAGCATTCGGCAAGCCATCCGGCTAGAGGCCAAGGGCCCGGTCATCCTGATTGAAGGCTCGGACAATGTGGGCGGCGGGGCACCGGGAGACGCGACTCATCTGCTGCGGCATCTGCTCGATACACCGGCGAAGAGCCTGATGGTTATCTGCGACGCGGAAGCGGTCGGTCTGGCCCTGCGAGCGGGAGTCGGCGGTTCCTTCGAAGCGGCGGTCGGCGGAAAGAGTGATTCATTCCATGGCGATCCGGTTCCGGTCCGAGGCAAAGTCCGGCTGTTGTTTGACGGCAAATACCGTCATATCGGCTCCTATATGACCGGGCAATGGGCTGACATGGGACGCACGGCAGTGATCGAAACAAGGAATGTCACTCTTGTCTTGACGGAGCAAAGAGTCGCCCCTTGGGATCCGGGCCATGTTGCTTCGATCGGTCTGAATCCGGCGGATTTCGACTTGATCGCCGTGAAATCCGCCGTCGCCTGGCAGACAGCCTTCGGCTCGTACGCAGCCGGAACCGTGCAGGTGGATACCCCGGGCTGCTGCGGCTTTAATCTGCGGCACTTTACCTATCAATATCTGCAGCGTCCAATATATCCATTGGATTCAGAGATATAAACTTATAGAGTTAGAGGCCTTGGGGCTCAGCGCCCGGGGCCTTTTATTTGTAAAACCGGGGCTCCCCGCAAAGTATAAACGCGCCTTCCAAAGGATGGCGATAGCCGTTTATCCTTTAGCTGCAATCCGCATGTTTGATGCCTATAATCACAGTACCAAACGGCGGATTGTAAATCGCCCGGGAGATGGTTCCAGTGCCTCTTGACGACCGAGCGGTTATTGCCTACAATTTATTTGCGCAATATTCAGAATATTGAATCATAAAATAACGCCTTTGTTGCCATGAAATTAAAGAAGCTAGGGGGGATGCGTGACTCTTTACGCTTGTCGAAAGACGAATATTTTTCAGGTAATTATGTAATCGCTTACTTTATGTCGAAAAATAGGAACCTGTTCAGCCCGCTGTCCTGAAGATGATGAAGTCTGCGAGGAAAGTCCGTATCAGGAAGAAGCCTGCTAAGCTGAATCGACGATTCCAAAGGGAGGCGTATATGGTTAGAAAAAGAAGATTGATGAAGAGCACCGGGATGGTTGTCCTCACGGGCACTTTGCTTGCGGGGTGCGGAGGAGGGGGAGGGGCGGATAGAGACGAAAGCGTGCTGGAGAATTTGAATCCCTCCGGAATGCCCATAGTTAAGGAAAAGATAACGATGAAGGGGTTCGCCGGCAAATTCTTCGCCTCTGCGGATTGGAGCAATCTGATGCTGTGGCAGGAATACGAAAAAATGACGAACATCCACATGGAATGGGAGACTGTGCAGGTCGATACGTTGGCGGAGAAGCGCAATCTTCTGTTGGCCGGAGGGGATTACCCGGAGATATTGTACGCTACGGCGGTAGGTAAGGCGGATTTGATCCGGTATGGCGGGGAAGGGGTGTTCATTCCGCTTAACGACCTGATTGAGAAGTATGCCCCCAATTTCAAGAAGCTGATGGACGATTACCCCGTCGTCAAGAAAGGGATTACGATGCCGGACGGGAATATTTACTCTTTCCCCACCATTCGCGATCCGGAATTTATGTCCGTGCGGACCCGTACGCCCTGGATGAAGAAGGAGTGGCTGGATAAGTTGGGGCTTCAGGAGCCGACGACTCCGGATGAATTTTATCATGTTCTGAAACAGATCAAGGAGGGAGACCCGAACGGAAATGGCCAGGCGGATGAAATTCCTTATGGGGCCGTAGGTATTACCCAGCTATTGGACTTTCTGAAAGGTTCGTACGGGCTGAACACTCATGGAACCGCGAACGGGCATGTGGATGAAGACCCGGAGACGAAGAAGCTGCGTTTTATCCCGGCGCATCCCCGTTATAAGGAAATTCTGGAGTTCGCCAACAAGCTGTACGGCGAAGGATTGATAGATAAGGAAATCTTTTCGATAAAAACGGCGGAGTTCACGGCCCGGGCATCGGAAGGGGTTTACGGGTTCGTTTCGAACGTGAATCCGGAGTCCATTTTCAACCAGAAGGGCTATATCGGAATGCCTGTGCTCAAAGGGCCACACGGGGATCAGAAAAATACGGCCATCGGCTCACCGCTGGGTAACCTGGGCCAGTTCATCATCACCGACAAAAACCAGAACCCGGAGGCCGCAGTTCGCTGGCTTGATTTCTTCTACAGCGACGAGGGAGCGAAGATGTTCTTCATGGGCTTCAAGGATATCACCTATAAAGAAATGCCGAACGGAGAGGTCGAATATACAGACGAAATTATCAACAATCCGAAAGGGCTTAATCTGGACCAGGCGGTCAGCCAGTATTTGATCTGGCCGGGGGGCTATTATCCCGGTATTATTAAGCAGAAGTTTTTCAAAGGGGCGGAAGGACGCCCGTCCTCGATAGAAAATACGCAGAAAGCCATGCCTTATACGCTTAAAGACGAGGAAATCTGGCCTGCTTTTAACTTTACGTCGGAGGAGCAGGATGAGCTGACTACCATTCAATCCGATCTTCACGTGTTTATTGACGAAATGAGGGATAAATTCATTTCCGGCGCCGCACCGTTCTCGCAATGGGACGATTACGTCAAGAACATGGAAAAGATGGGGCTCGACCGGTATATGGCCATTTACGAAGCCGCTTATAAGCGCTACCAGGAGCAGTAAGCAGGCGGATGGCGTATCTGATCGATGCGAAAAAAGCTGGAACCGAGCTGACGATTCGAGTCGATGTGAAGGATTGCAAAAGGAACCGTTCGAGGATATCGGACGGTTTTTTATGTTTT
Organism: Paenibacillus sp. 32O-W; assembly: GCF_007679495.1. Taxonomy (GTDB): domain Bacteria; phylum Bacillota; class Bacilli; order Paenibacillales; family NBRC-103111; genus Paenibacillus_L; species Paenibacillus_L residui. The sequence goes on from NZ_VEGP01000025.1 coordinate 70,360, forward strand.
TGATTGGAGGATAGGTTGCTTGACAGGTTCCCTCAAAAGAACAGAGGTCCCGTCCCTATAGAAGCTGGCTGTGATTAAAAGGCTCTTAGCCGGTAAACAATGGATACTATCGGCTGTGCAGCTAAAAGCCTGTCTCCCTTGTCGGGGGCTCACCCTTCTGTGCCGCCGGAGCATATACTACGGCAAAGGGGCGATGCAGAATGGAAGATAGAGAGACGGGACTCACCGGTTTGTTCTGGGGCGTGCTGTTCAGTATCCCGCTGTGGATGTCCATTTTCGGCTGGGTGCTCATCCTTCGTGATTGGTTGTTTTGATGGAGACTTCTTGCCGGGAAATTTAGAAAGAAATCTTCCTTGAAAAATGATAAGCTGCGAGCTTGTAGCAATAAACCGATTTCAGAAGAATGCATAGGATCTCGGAATAAACCGGGCGATTGAGGCTCAATTTGGGGTGCTTGAGTTAAAATTATCGATGTAAACGTGT
>NZ_VEGP01000026.1 GCF_007679495.1 Paenibacillus sp. 32O-W
ATTCCGATGCCGACCTCGAAGTGAATCGAGAAGCAGTCTCAGCCGGTGCGGAAGGACGTTGCCAAGCGGCTTTTTTTGCCTGAATTTAACGTAATCTCTCCCGAAGGAGAGTATGCGGAATTTTTTATGAGAGCCAAGCCTTGCGGGTATATTGCCGGCAGGGCTTTTTTTATTTTGCTTTTCACCGCCGCTTAACCGAAGAATTGACACTACAAACTGGCTCAAACTGCCAAAGTTTTGAATAAAACGAACATCACAAGCCAAAAATAAATAACATCTACTGAATGATTTGCACAAAAACTATTGGCAAATGATAAAAACATGCTATAATAAGTTTAAGGTCAAAGATAGTCAAAGTCAGTTTGACCTGTATGAAGCTTAACAAAATATATTTAAGAATGCTTATTATGTCAGAAGTGAGGGATGGAAGCAATGCGCAACGCCTCGGAAATCATCGAACAGTATCTAAAGCAAATCATGATGCAAAGTCCGAACGGCGTCATTGAAATCCAGCGAAACGAACTCGCTGAACGATTTGATTGTGTCCCTTCGCAAATTAATTATGTAATCAGTACACGATTTACGTTGGAGAAAGGATATATTGTCCAGAGCAAACGCGGCGGAGGGGGATACATTCGTATTCAGAAGGTGCCGTTAGGAACGCAAGGCCCGGTTTTGGACCATATTTTGCGAACCGTTATTGATTCCATTGACCAGACCACTTCCGAAGGTCTTGTTTACCAGTTGGAAGAAGGGGGATATATTTCCCGCAGGGAAGCCAAATTAATAAAAGCGGCCATTTCACGAGATGTATTAATGGTTAAACTGCCATTGAGGGATGAAATACGGGCTAAAATATTGAGGTCTATGCTGTTAGCCTTGTTAAGCAAATAAATGCGTTTGGCTGTCCATGAGCTGCGAAGCAAAGATAAGTCGCTATACTTCACTTGCTTCTCATATACATTTAATCAGGGAAGCGTACAGGAGGGTTGAGCTATGAATTGCCAAGAATGCGGTAAAAGACCGGCGACACTTCATTTTACCAAAATTGTCAACGCGGAAAAAACAGAATTTCATCTTTGTGAAGCCTGCGCCAGGGAAAAAGGGGAGATGATTCCCGGAACACCTAACGGCTTTTCCATCCATAACCTGCTTTCCGGTCTGCTTGATTTCGATCCGTCCTCCCACAGCTCGCTAGGCAATAAACCGCAATCCATACGCTGCGAGGAATGCGGGTTAACCTATTCCCAGTTCAGCAAGCTCGGGAGATTTGGCTGCAGTTCCTGCTACCGGTATTTTTCGGAACGCCTCGATCCTTTGTTCAAAAGAGTGCATGGCAACACTTCGCACGTGGGTAAAGTTCCCAAAAGATCGGGAGGAATTATTAAGTATAAGCGGGAAATTGAAAATTTGAAGCAAGAGCTGTCCAAGAAGATTGAGTTTGAAGAATTCGAGCAAGCGGCCAGAATCCGGGATAAAATTCGGGATTTGGAAAGACGAATGGCTGAATTTTAAGAAACGAGGAGGAAATCGCATGCCTGGGCGTTACACAAGCGAAGCTTTAAGCGAATGGATGAAAGACAACGGACCGGATTCCGATATCGTGATTAGCAGCCGTATCCGGATTGCCCGCAATTTGCGCTCGTTTCCTTTTCCGATGCTGGCCACCAACCAACAATCCAGAGAAGTCATGGAGAAAATAACGGCAGTTCTGTCCAATGAAGGGCTGACCGAAATTAGTGAACTGGATACGATGCATCTGGCTGACCTGAACGATTTGGAAAAGAGGGTTCTGGTCGAAAAGCATCTAATCAGTCCGAGCTTGGCGAATGAATCGCGTAACGGTGCCGTAATTCTGAGTAAAAATGAGTCGATCAGCATAATGGTCAACGAAGAGGATCACCTGCGCATCCAGGTTCTTTGTTCCGGATTTCAGATTAAAGAGGCTTGGGACCTGGCCAATCAATTGGACGATATTTTCGAAAGCCAGCTGGATTACGCCTATGATGAGAAGAGAGGATATTTAACCAGCTGCCCTACCAATGTCGGAACGGGGATCAGAGCGTCCGTTATGATTCATCTGCCTGCCCTCGTCCTTACTCAGCAGATCAACCGCATTCTGTCGGCGATTACCCAGGTAGGGTTGGCTGTAAGAGGGCTATATGGAGAAGGCAGCGAGGCAACAGGAAATCTGTTTCAAATCTCGAATCAAATAACATTGGGACAGAGCGAAGAGGAAATTATAGATAATTTGTACAGTGTGGTTCGGCAGATTATCGAGCATGAGCGGGCTGCCAGAGTAAGGTTGATGGAGGAATCCAGACACCGTTTAAGCGACAGGGTGAACCGCTCCTATGGCATCTTGTCCCACGCCATCATCATGGATTCCAAAGAAGCTGCACAACGCTTGTCCGATGTCCGGTTGGGCATTGATCTGGGGATCATTAAACAACTGTCGGCCCGGGTATTAAACGAGCTGATGGTCATGACTCAACCCGGATTTCTGCAGCAATATGCCGGACAGAAGCTTTCGCCGGAGGAAAGGGATATCCGCAGAGCCCAATTGATCAGAGAGCGTTTTAACCAAGCGTGATGTTCAACTGTTTCTTCAATAGCATTAGAAATTATCTGGAGGTGTAGGATATGATGTTTGGCAGATTTACGGAACGTGCACAGAAGGTTCTGGCCTTGGCGCAAGAAGAAGCCGTCCGGCTGGGGCACAACAATATCGGCACGGAGCACATTCTGTTGGGGCTTATTCGTGAAGGGGAAGGCATAGCTGCCAAAGCCCTTGTAGCCCTGGGTCTGGGCCTGGAGAAAATTCAGGATGAGGTGGAATCGTTAATTGGACGCGGGCAGGAGCAGCCTACTAATTTCGCTTATACACCGCGGGCGAAGAAAGTGATCGAGCTGTCCATGGACGAGGCTCGCAAGCTGGGACATACTTATGTGGGCACAGAGCATATTCTGCTTGGATTAATCCGTGAAGGAGAAGGGGTAGCCGCCAGAGTTCTTAACAACCTGGGAATCTCTCTGAATAAAGCCCGTCAGCAAGTTCTGCAGCTTCTGGGGAGCAGCGAGGTGGTTTCGTCCAATCATGGTACTCCGGCAAATGTCAACACGCCAACGTTGGATAGTCTGGCCAGAGATCTGACTGCTATTGCCAAAGAAGGTAATCTGGACCCTGTTATCGGCCGGAATAAAGAAATTGAGCGCGTCATCCAGGTGCTGAGCCGCCGGACCAAGAACAATCCCGTTCTGATCGGGGAACCGGGGGTTGGTAAGACCGCCATCGCCGAAGGTCTGGCACAGAAAATAATCAACAACGAAATTCCGGAGACACTGCGTGACAAAAGAGTGATGACCCTGGATATGGGATCGGTCGTGGCAGGGACGAAATACCGGGGAGAATTTGAGGATCGTCTTAAGAAAATAATGGACGAAATCCGTCAAGCCGGCAACATCATTCTGTTTATTGACGAGCTCCACACTTTAATTGGTGCGGGAGGAGCCGAGGGAGCCATCGATGCTTCGAATATTCTAAAGCCGTCTCTGGCCCGGGGTGAATTGCAATGCATCGGGGCGACGACGCTAGATGAATACCGCAAATATATCGAGAAAGACGCCGCATTGGAAAGACGTTTCCAACCTATTACGGTGGATCAGCCTTCTCCTGAAGAAGCGATTCAAATTTTACACGGGTTGAGAGACCGGTACGAGGCGCATCATCGCGTGAAGATCCCCAATGAATCCATTGAAGCCGCGGTGAAATTGTCTGACCGGTACATCACGGATCGTTTCCTGCCGGATAAGGCGATCGATCTCATTGATGAAGCCGGTTCTAAAGTAAGGCTCCGCTCTTATACGGTACCGCCGAATCTGAAGGAGCTGGAGAGCAAGCTGGAGAATATCCGCAAGGAGAAGGACTCCGCGGTTCAAAGCCAAGAGTTCGAGAAAGCCGCTGCGCTGCGCGATACCGAGCAGAAGCTGCGGGAAGAGCTGGAAATTACCAAGAACGACTGGAAAGAGAAGCAAGGCAGAACCGATTCTGAAGTCACTCCGGAGGATATCGCCCAGGTTGTCGCCAGTTGGACAGGGATTCCGGTAAGCAAACTGAAGGAAGAAGAGACGGAGCGTCTGCTCCGAATGGAAGACATTCTTCATTCGCGTGTCATCGGCCAATCCGAAGCGGTCAAGGCGGTCAGCCGGGCCATTCGCAGAGCCCGTGCAGGGCTGAAGGACCCGAAGAGACCGATGGGCTCCTTCATCTTCCTGGGACCGACCGGGGTCGGAAAGACAGAGCTGGCAAGGGCGCTTGCCGAATCTCTATTCGGCGATGAGAATGCCGTCATACGCATCGATATGTCGGAGTATATGGAGAAGCACTCGACCTCCCGTCTGGTCGGAGCTCCTCCGGGATATGTCGGGTATGATGAAGGCGGACAGCTCACCGAGAAAGTACGCCGTAAGCCTTACTCCGTTGTACTGCTCGATGAGATTGAAAAGGCACATCCAGAAGTATTCAACATTCTGCTGCAGGTGCTGGAAGACGGCCGGTTGACCGATTCCAAGGGACGGACAGTCGATTTCCGCAATACCTTGATCATTATGACCTCGAACGTCGGTGCGGAAATGATTAAGAAAAACACTTCCCTCGGATTTACCGTTAGCCGGGACAACGACAAGGATTACAATAATATGAAGGACAAAGTGATGTCCGAGCTGAAGAAAAGCTTCCGTCCGGAATTCCTCAACCGGATCGACGAAATTATTGTATTCCACTCTCTGGATAAGGAGCACATTGCGCAAATTGTTACCCTGATGTCGGATGAACTGCGGAAGCGACTGAAGGAGCAGGAAGTCGACTTCGTTCTGACCGATGGGGCGAAAGAATTCCTGGCTAACGAAGGCTACGATCCGGCTTATGGAGCAAGACCGTTGCGCCGTGCCATCCAGAAGCATATTGAGGATCGTCTCTCGGAGGAATTGCTGAAAGGCAACATCTCCAAGGGAGATACCGTATCTATAGATGAAAAAGACGGGGAACTGATCGTAACCCGATCGAAGCCTGCAGGCGTGGCATCGGAATAAGGACGCTTTCGACATAGGCTAATGAGTTACCCGCGATGCTCAAGTTTGCATTTTCCCAAACGCCTCACTAATCGGCCTATGAGCCGTTAGTGAGGCTTTTTTTCGATGATTTAAAGAAGGAATAAGCAACGGACAGGGGAACACCGTTGAAGGACATTGCAGGACATGGTAAACTTTGATAGAATGTGTGTTTTTTTGAAGATAGGAGAAGGCTCCAATGGCTAAACAAAAGACGAAATTTTGCTGTCAGGAATGCGGTTACGAATCGGCCAAATGGCTGGGCAAATGCCCCGGATGCCAAGCCTGGAACAGCATGGTGGAAGAGATAGAGACGGTTATTAAAACACAGGGAATCGGTTCTTCTCTGCTCCAGACGAAAGAAAAGCCCGTTCCAATCATAGATATAGAAAGTACAAGGGAACCGCGGATAGACACCAACAACCGGGAACTGAATCGTGTGCTTGGAGGAGGGATTGTTCCGGGATCTCTTATTTTGGTAGGCGGAGACCCGGGGATAGGAAAGTCTACCTTACTGCTTCAGACTTCCTTCGCCTTAACCGCCAACAAGCTTCGCGTGCTATATATATCCGGAGAGGAGTCGGCCCGCCAAACCAAGCTAAGAGCGGACCGGCTTGCAGCCGCTTCTCCCGATCTGTACGTTCTCTGCGAAACTAACTTCGAACATATTCAGGCCGCCATTGATGAGGTTAAGCCTGATTTTCTAGTCATGGACTCCATTCAGACGGTTTATCACCCGGCTATTTCCTCAGCGCCTGGCAGTGTCGCTCAGGTACGCGAATGCACTGCGCACTTTATGCGTATAGCTAAGGTCAAAGGAATAGCGACTGTTCTTGTAGGCCATGTGACCAAAGAGGGAGCGATTGCCGGACCGCGACTTCTCGAACATATGGTCGATTGTGTGTTGTATTTTGAAGGGGAACGCCATCATACGTACAGACTTCTCAGGGCAGTGAAGAACCGGTTCGGTTCGACCAACGAAATCGGCATCTTCGAGATGTCTGAAGGCGGATTAACGGAAGTGAATAATCCATCAGAGTTATTTCTGTCCGAGCGGCCGGTGGGGGCTTCCGGCTCTGCCGTTGCGGCAAGCATGGAGGGGACCCGTCCCGTGCTTGTGGAGCTTCAGGCGCTCGTTGCCTCTACCAATTTTCCGTCGCCTCGAAGAATGTCGGCCGGCTTTGACCATAACCGGCTATCGCTCATTATTGCGGTATTGGAGAAGAGAATAGGACTGGTTCTGCAGAGTCAGGACGTTTATTTGAATGTAGCGGGAGGCGTAAAGCTGGATGAGCCGGCTGTCGATCTGGCGGCGGCCGTCAGCATTGCCTCGAGCTTCCGCGATTATCCCGTGGAACCGGACGTAGTCGTGTTCGGGGAGATCGGCCTGACCGGAGAGGTCAGAGGGGTTTCACGCATCGATCAACGGGTGAAGGAAGCTCAGAAGCTTGGATTTAAGAGAGTCATCATGCCGGAAAAAAGTCTGAAGGGCTGGACACCTCCAAGTCAAATGGATATCGTTGGAGTAACGACCGTCTCGGAAGCTTTGGCAGCGGCTATGCGATAGAAGGATCAATAGTGACTAGGGGGGCTAACATGGGTAAGGATGATACAAACCGGGATGTGATGAATCAGCTTCTGCAATTGGTGGCGCCCGGCACCTCTTTTCGCGATGGATTGGAGAATGTGCTGCGTGCCAATACAGGAGCATTAATTGTTGTTGGATATAGTCCCGAGGTTATGGAAATTGTAGACGGAGGCTTTTCGATCAATTGCGATTTCTCCCCGAATTTTCTTTATGAACTGGCCAAGATGGATGGGGCTATTATTCTCAGTGAAGATTTAAAAAGAATTTTATATGCCAACACGCAGTTGATTCCCGATTCCTCCATTCCATCGACGGAGACGGGGATCAGGCATCGGACGGCAGAAAGGGTAGCCAAGCAAACCGGCAAACTGGTCGTTTCCATCTCCCAGCGCAGGCGTGTCATCACACTCTACCAAGGGAATATGCGATATTCGCTTAAAGATATCGGCGTGATCCTGACGAAGGCCAACCAGGCTATTCAAACGTTGGAGAAGTACAAAGCGGTGCTGGATCAGGCGATTATAAACTTGGGAGCATCCGAATTTGAGGAAATGGTGACACTTTATGACGTGACCAACGTATTTCAAAGAGTGGGGATGGTACTCAAGGTCAAAGAAGAAATCAAGAAATATATCAACGAGCTGGGAACGGAGGGGCGGCTGATTCGCATGCAGCTCGAGGAACTGGTAGCTTATACCGAACAGGAATCGACGCTTCTGATCAGGGATTATTGCAAAGATTTGAGCGAAGAGAAGGTAAGAGACATCCGCACGGCTCTGCGTAAGCTGACCAGCGAAGAATTGCTCGATCACCAGCATCTTGCCCGCATTCTCGGCTACAGCATTACTAACACGACATTGGAAGAACAGGTGCAGCCCCGAGGGTTCCGGGTGCTTCATAAAATTCCTAGACTTCCTTCCCCCATTATTACCAATTTGGTAGAACAGTTCGAAAGTTTTTCCCACATTTTGACCGCGACGACGGAGCAATTAGATGAAGTAGACGGAATTGGAGAAGTGAGAGCCCGGGCGATCAAGGAAGGTCTGAAACGAATTCAAGGCCAGTTGTTTGTTGACAGACATATTTAATTCCCGTAAAATGTTTAAGATTAGGTGACTATTCTAAAGGTGGTCAAGGAATGATTAAAAAATCCCTTCCCAGTGTCTTTACGGTGTTGAACCTTTTCCTGGGAATTATCGCCATTATTCTAGTTTATACCGATAAGCCAAGCCTCGCGGCTGTTATGGTTATTATTGCTATGCTTATGGATGGTTTGGACGGCAGAGTCGCCAGGGCATTAAATGCTCAGAGCGAATTCGGCAAAGAACTAGATTCGTTATCAGATGTCATTTCATTCGGGGTAGCTCCCGCTTTTATTATGTATGTGGTTGCTTTCTCCGGCTTGAATCCTCCTACTGCCTGGATCACAACAGCGCTGTTCCCTATTTGCGGAGCATTGAGGTTGGCCCGATTCAATGTGGTGGAGGGAATTCCGGGGTACTTCATCGGCCTGCCGATTCCTGCGGCCGGAGGAATTCTGTGTACACTGGCTTTGTTCCATCAGGAAATTCACCCTTATATTTTGGTAGCTTGTACGGTACTTCTGTCCTATTTAATGGTCAGCAATATCAAATACCCCAGCTTTAAGAAAGTGAATGTTCCGAAGCCGATCATTTGGTTAGCACCCTTGATCGTTATTGCCGCTACGGCAATAGCCTTTGCTTATCCCGGACCGTTATCCAAGCTTATATTCGTCCCGCTTGTACTGTACGCTTTATATGGGACGCTTCAAAGCTTCAGGAAAAGACGCTAGCTGGCGGCGACAAGTAAATATCGAAAATAAAAAGCATTTATTTTCTGAAACTCAGGAAATAAATGCTTTTTTTATTTCTCTTCGAAAATTCCGATCGATAAGTGGAAATATTACGATAGATTAAAAAAACCGAGAGTCGAGCATTTCTTGGATTCGTCTGAGACGATTTCCTGCAAATCGATTTGAAGCAAATTGCACAGGGAAGCCGTGTAAAACAAATTCTTCCCCAGTTCTGCGCTAATAACCTCCAGACAATTTTCGCATAGCTGTCCTGCAATGTGAGTATCCAGAGTTTGACTGGCGTCCTTCAGAGACATCTCGGCCGAGTATTGCTGTTTCTTGGCATTGACCTCAATGCACCCGCATTCGGTTACGGCTTTCACGACGGAGCGGTGCACTGCGGCGTTAGATTGCTGGCATTTAGATAAAACATCAAGCAAACTTCGGTGTCGGAGCAACAATTCGGAGACTTGTTCCTGGAACTGCTTCAAATCGAGCGAGTTCATTCCATCCACCTCAATCAAGTTTAGTGTTTGGAAATCATTATAGCTTATTGGAGGATTGGTTTTCAATTTGAGAATAAGGGTGAGAGAACTCGAAAACCAAAGGTTTAGGGTGGAATGAATTGGAACATAATTACTACTAGAAAGAGAATTCATTATATTCGGAGGTGAAGCAGTAATGAAATTATGGATAGGAATTGTGGCGGCAATCATCGGTGGTATTATGGGATTCCAATGGAATCTGTACTTGGGTGAAGGCTCGCTTCCATGGTTGGAGTCCCTGACGGGTCAAGCACAGCTTAAAGGTCAGGTGTATTGGTTGGTTGGCTTGGGGGCAGCGGCCGGTTATGTCTTGGCCGTACTGCTTAGATGGGGGGGAAGGAGGCTTCTTCAGCGAGAGGGTGAATCTCAGCAAATGCCCCTTACCGAGCTGTTAACCGGCATTGCCGGAATGATCGTCGGGTTGATCATTGCCGTTCTGCTGTTCCCTGCCCTGAATCGAATGACCGCCGGTGGAGGAAGCGTTCTGCCGATCGCAGTCACATTGTTGCTGGGAATCGGCGGGTTTCGTTGGGGGAGTTCGCAGACTGAAGAGTTCGCCTCTCTATTTTCCAAGATACGTTCTAGTCAAGGCCCCGCTGCGGAAGAACAGGTGATGGAAGAACATAAAATTTTAGATACCAGTGTCATTATTGACGGAAGGATAGCGGACATTTGTAAAACCGGCTTTATTGAAGGAATTCTTGTCATTCCCGAATTCGTGCTGGAGGAACTGCAGCATATTGCCGATTCTTCCGACCTGCTGAAGAGGAATCGCGGGCGCAGGGGATTGGACATTTTGAACAAGATTCAGAAAGAGCTGGAAGTGAAAGTGCTTATTTATGAGGGGGACTTCGAGGATATTTCGGAGGTCGACAGCAAACTGGTCCGGCTGGCCAAGCTGCTGAGGGGGAAAGTGATTACAAATGACTTCAATCTGAACAAAGTATGCGAGCTCCAGGGTGTATCTGTCCTCAATATTAACGATTTGGCTAATGCGGTTAAGCCTGTTGTGCTGCCGGGAGAAGAAATTATGATCCAAATCATCAAGGATGGCAAGGAATTCGGTCAAGGCGTCGCTTACCTGGATGACGGAACGATGATTGTTGTGGAAGGCGGCAGAGAATATATCGGAATGACGATGGAAGTGATGGTGACCAGCGTTCTGCAGACTTCTGCGGGGCGGATGATCTTTGCGAAGCCAAAATTGTTGGAAAAAGCTCAATAAAGCGTTATGATAGAGAGAAAAACAGGGCGCGGGGGAAGCTATGGGCAAGCAAGGAGTCATCATTGTCGCGGCAGGTACGGGTTCCCGAATGGGAACCGCCGAGAGCAAGCAATACTTGAAGCTGGGCGATAAACCGGTATTGGTTCATACGCTGCAGACTTTTCAACAAATAGAAGAGATTGATTCAATCGTTCTTGTAGTTGGACAAGCCGACCTGGAAAGGTGTCGGGATTATGTCGACCATTACGGGGTGACTAAGGTCAAGCGGATCGTCACGGGGGGAACTGAACGGCAGCATTCGGTCCTCCGGGGGCTCCGCGCAATGCCCGAGGCGGTCGAGTGGGTGCTGGTGCATGATGCGGTCCGCCCATTCGTGTCCCGGCAGGATATCCTGCGATGCCTGGCCAAAGCCAGGGAGACGGGAGCCGCTGTTCTGGCTGTTCCGGTGAAGGATACGATCAAAGTGGTCGGAGCGGACGGAGCGATAGAATCGACGCCGGATCGGCGAAGCTTGTGGGCGATTCAGACCCCGCAAGCTTTTCGTCTGTCTGCACTGATTCAGGCTCATGAGCAGGCCGCCGCCGCCGGTTTCGTCGGCACGGACGACGCCATGTTAATGGAGCGGGCGGGGCATTCCGTACATGTAGTGGAAGGCAGCTATACCAATATTAAAATTACGACACCCGAAGATATGGGGTGGGCGGAATGGTTCATACAATCGGGAAGAGGGGAGATGCAATCATGATTCGGGTTGGACATGGCTTCGACGTTCATCAGCTGGTCGCCGGACGCAAATGCATTATTGGGGGAGTAGACATTCCATATGAGAAAGGGCTGCTGGGGCATTCAGACGCGGATGTGCTGCTTCACGCCATTACCGACGCGGTCCTCGGGGCACTGGCGTTAGGCGATATTGGCAGGCACTTTCCGGACACGGATGAGGCCTACAAGGATGCGGACAGCTTGAAGCTGCTGAAGGATGTCTGGGCACTAGTGAAGGAGAGAGGCTATAGACTCGGCAACGTGGACGCCACATTGATCGCTCAGAAGCCCAAGATGGCACCTTATATTCCGCAAATGGTCAAGATTATTGCCGAGGCGCTGGAAGCGGATGAGGAACAGGTTAATGTCAAAGCCACTACGACCGAGCAGCTTGGCTTCACCGGAAGAGGGGAAGGAATAGCTGCACAATCTGTTGTTTGCCTGGTTAAAGATATGCTATGATAGCTCATAAATATTTTATGTTCTGATTCGATGAGAGGGGTTAACTTCAATGTCTGCTAATGTTCGTGTTCGCTATGCGCCTAGCCCGACCGGTCATCTGCACATCGGCGGCGCCAGAACCGCTTTATTCAATTATCTATACGCCCGCAGCAAGCAAGGACGGTTCATTATCCGGTTCGAGGATACGGACCAGACCCGCCATATCGAGTCCGGGGTGGAGAACCAGTTGAATGGTCTGCGCTGGCTTGGTATGGACTGGGATGAGAGCGTCGATCTCGGGGGCGATTACGGGCCTTACCGGCAGATGGAGCGTCTGCCGCTGTATCGTCCTTATATCGACCAATTGCTGGCGGATAAGAAGATTTATCACTGTTACTGCACTGAGGAGGAGCTGGAGCAGGAGCGGGCTGCCCAGGAGGCCCGCGGTGAGATGCCGCGATACTCGGGCAAATGCCGCCATCTGACCGAAGAACAGGCCGAGAAATATCGTGCGGAAGGCAGGAAGCCTACCCTTCGTTTCCGGGTTCCGGAGAATGAAGTCATCCGCTTCGAAGATGAAGTGCGCGGAACGGTCGAATTCGAGACCAACGGGATCGGCGACTTCATCATTGTTCGTCCTGACGGAATTCCGATGTATAACTTTGCCGTAGTGCTTGATGATCACTTAATGAACATTACTCATGTCATTCGCGGCGAAGAGCATCTGTCCAATACACCGCGCCAAATCATGCTCTACAGAGCATTGGGATGGGAGCCGCCGAGCTTCGCCCATCTTGCGCTCATCCTGAATCAGGACCGCAAGAAGATGAGCAAGCGCGACGAATCGATCATTCAGTTTATCGAGCAATATAGAGATTTGGGCTATTTGCCGGAGGCAGTCGTTAATTTCATCACCCTGCTCGGCTGGTCCCCAGGCGGCGAAGAGGAGATTTTCTCCATGGAGCAGTTGATTGAACAGTTCAGCCTGGACCGAATCTCCAAGAGTCCGGCCGTCTTCGATATGGATAAATTAAACTGGATGAACAATCATTATTTCAAAAAAGCCGACAAAGAGCGGATTGTCGAACTGACGCTGCCGCACCTTCAGAAAGCCGGCAAGCTGCCCGAGACGTTGAACGATTCGGAGAAGGAGTGGGCCTCTCAGCTCATCGGCCTGTATCAGGAGCAGATGAGATATGCTGCAGAGATTGTAGAACTGTCCGATCTGTTCTTCCGGGAGCATCTGGAATATGAGGGCGAGGCTAAAGAATTGCTTGCGGAGGAGCATGTGCCTGTCGTTTTGGCCGGCTTCGCTGAACAGGTAAGAAATGCCGAGGAATTCTCTCCGGATTCCGTTAAAGCCATGCTGAAACAGGTGCAGAAGGAGACGGGCTACAAAGGGAAACAGCTATTTATGTCGATTCGTGTCGCCCTGACCGGACAGATGCACGGGCCGGATCTGAATCAAACCATCTACTTAATTGGACGGGATAAGGTCTTGGACCGTTTGCAGAAGCTATTGTCGTAATTCGGAACCTTTTGGTATACTGAACTATAGTTTATATAAGTGAATGTGTTGATCAGGAGAGTACATTTGGAATGGGATTGCCAGAGAGGACATCCGGTGCCCGTAGAGGGCCGGCTGTAAGATGTCCATCCCTTCCCTATGGAAATGCGCCTGTGAACAGCACCATTGAGCTGCCTTTGGCGCAGGGTAGATGGTGCCGGGTGGTGCCCGATACCAAACCGGAAAGATGGGTCCTAAGCCGGAAGCCGTACGATGGCCGGAGTCAATGGGCCCAAGCAGAGTGGAACCGCGTGATCTTACGCCTCTGCAGCCTTGGCGCTGCAGAGTTTTTTTGTTTCATGGGGATTGCGGCGACATTATTATTGTCGAATTGAGGAAGAAGGTGACTCCTTTGTTTCGTACGATCCGCTCGGATATTCAAGCGGTATTCGATAACGACCCGGCTGCGCGCAGTGTGTTGGAAGTGGTGCTGACCTATTCCGGCCTTCACGCCGTCTGGTTTCATAGAATAGCCCATTGGTTTTATAGGCGGAAATGGTTTATGCCGGCCCGGATGATCTCTCAATTTTCTAGATTTATGACCGGGATCGAGATCCACCCCGGGGCGAAAATTGGCCGGCGCTTGTTTATCGACCATGGAATGGGGGTTGTCATCGGGGAAACCTGTGAGATAGGGGACGATGTTATCCTTTATCAGGGAGTCACCCTTGGAGGAACAGGCAAGGAAAAAGGAAAGCGTCATCCGACCATCGGCAATCATGTTGTCGTCTCTTCCGGAGCCAAGGTTCTCGGCTCTTTTACGGTCGGCGACTACTCGATCATCGGTGCGAATGCCGTTGTGCTGTCCGAAGTGCCCCCGAATTGTACGGTAGTCGGAATTCCGGGCAAGGTCGTCAAGCGCGACGGAGTGCGTGTCAACCGGCTGGATCACGGCAATCTCCCCGATCCGGTGATCGATACCTGCAAGCAGCTGCAGCGGCAAATTGAGGAGCTGCGGGAACAATTGGAAGAACAGAAGAGAATGAATGGAGGAGCCTGACAATGGGATTGAAAATCTATAATACATTGACCAGAGCGAAGGAAACTTTCGTTCCGTTGAGCCCCGGCAAAGTGACAATGTATGTTTGCGGTCCGACGGTGTATGATTATATCCATATAGGCAATGCCCGCCCGCTGATCGTATTCGACACCGTTCGACGATATTTGGCTTATCTTGGATACGATGTTCAGTATGTCAGCAATTTTACCGATGTTGACGATAAACTGATCCGTAGAGCGGCAGAAACCGGCTCCACCGTACCGGAAGTGGCGGATAAATTTATAGAAGCCTTCATCGAGGATGCGAAAGCTCTAGGAGTGGAAGAAGCGCTGCACCCGCGAGTGACCGAAAACATTCCGGAAATTATCTCCTTTATTTCCGAGTTGGTAGAGCAGGGCTTCGCTTATGAGAGCGGGGGAGATGTTTATTTCCGCGTACACCGTTTCCCGGAATACGGAAAAGTGTCTCACCAGAATATCGAGGAGCTGCAATCCGGTATTCGGGTGGAAGTGGATGAGAGGAAGGAAGACCCTAAAGATTTCGTGTTATGGAAGCAGGCCAAGCCTGGCGAGATTTCCTGGCCCAGCCCTTGGGGCGACGGGCGTCCGGGATGGCATATCGAATGCTCCGCCATGGCCAGAAAATATTTGGGGGAAACGATCGACATCCATGGAGGCGGTCAGGACCTGCAGTTTCCGCATCATGAATGCGAGGTGGCCCAATCCGAGGCACTTCACGGCAAGCCCCTTGCCAACTATTGGATGCATAATGGCTACTTGAACATCAATAATGAGAAAATGTCGAAATCACTCGGCAACGGCCTGAATGTTCGGGAAATTTTGCAAACTGTCCGGCCGCAGGTGATCCGCTTCTTCATGCTGGCCACGCATTACCGCCACCCGTTGAATTACAGCGAGGACACTATTCGGCAGGCTGCCGCAGGGTTGGAGCGGATTGAAAATTGCCTGGCTAATCTCGACTACCGTCTTAAGGATGCCTCGGAGGGAGAGGTTGACGAAACGATAGCCGAGGCGGTCAAGAAGGCACATGCCGATTTTGTCGAGAAGATGAATGACGATTTCAATACGGCAGACGCTATAACCGTTATGTTCGACCTTGTTACGGAGACAAACCGGTATCTTCAGAAGGAACAAGTAACTCTAGCATCTCTGGAGCTGGTCAAGCAGCGGTTTGCAGAGATGAATCAAATCCTCGGGATCGTTCAAGAAAGGCAGGAAGAACTGCTGGATGACGAAATCGAGCAGCTTATTCAAGAGCGGACGGAAGCGAGAGCGGCGAAAAATTGGTCCCGGGCCGATGAAATTCGGGATTTGCTGACGGAGAAGGGCATCATTCTCGAGGATACACCTCAAGGAATTCGCTGGCGCCGGAAATGAGTGATTCTATGACCAAACATTCATTGTTCCAATACCGCGGGGGGGCCGATCCCAAACTGATGAACCCGCTGGTTCTGGCGTATATCGGTGACGCCGTCTATGAGCTGGCGGTTCGTCAGCATCTTGCATCACGCGCCAATTTCCGCCCGAATCAGCTTCATAAGCAGGCGACCCGATATGTGTCGGCGAAGGCCCAAGCTCTGGCGCTGGAGCGATGGCAGCCTGTGCTGACGGAGGAAGAAGCCGATGTCGTCCGCCGGGGACGCAATGCGAAATCGGGCACGTCCCCCAAAAATACGGATATTCTTGTCTATCGTCACAGTACGGCGCTGGAATGTCTCGTTGGATACTTATATTGTCTTGGCAGAGAGGACAGGCTCTCTCAGCTCATTAATCTAAGCTTGGGCATGGAGGGCGGCGAGTCCCCTTCGACAGACGAGCTGCAGCATGACAGAAGGAGGGATTAGCTTGGAGGAATATATTGCGGGGAAGCACTCGGTGCTGGAGGCGATCCGTTCCGGCCGGACCATTCATAAAATATGGATTGCCGACAATGCCCAGAAGCACTACGTACACCCGATAATGGCGGAAGCCAAGGCCAATGGCATACTCGTGCAAACCGCCGCCAGGCGCAAGCTGGATCAATTGGTACCTAACGTGCAGAATCAGGGGGTTGTTGCACAGATTGCGGCGTATGACTATGCCAGTGTGGATGATATCTTGGACCTTGCGGCACGCAAGGGGCAGGCGCCATTGATCGTTATTCTGGACGAAATTGAAGATCCGCATAATTTGGGAGCCATCCTGAGAACGGCGGATTGTACCGGTGTGCATGGGATCATCATCCCCAAGCGCCGGGCCGTCGGACTGACCGCCACGGTGTCCAAAATATCGGCGGGGGCCGTTGAATATGTTCCGGTCGCCAAAGTGACCAACCTGGTCCAGACGATCGAAGAGTTAAAAGAGCGGGGAGTCTGGGTCGCCGGTGCGGACGGCTCCGCGGAACAGACGGTGTTCGAGGCGGATTTGACCATGCCGCTGGCCATCGTCATTGGGAATGAGAGCAAAGGGATTGGAAGGTTGGTAAGAGAGCATTGCGACTTTCTGATCAAACTGCCGATGTTGGGCAGTATCTCTTCCTTGAACGCCTCGGTAGCGGCATCCGTGCTCATGTATGAAGCGCTGCGTCAGAGAATCGGCCAATTATCCTCCGGTTGACGCTATGAACGAATACTTGATTGTAGACGGATATAATATTATCGGGGCCTGGCCCGAGCTGCAGAAGCTGAAAGACATTCAATTGGTGGAGGCTCGCGACCGTCTGATTGATATTCTGGCCGATTACCAGGCTTATTCGGGAATCCGGGTATATATCGTTTTTGACGCCCATCGTGTTCCCGGCTTGGCGGTGAAGACCGAACAGAGACGGCTGAAAATCTTCTATACGAAAGAAAAAGAGACCGCTGATGAGCTGATCGAAAGGCTGGTCAACGACCTGATAGGGAGAAGAAACAGGATTTATGTTGCCACCTCGGATATGGTGGAGCAGCATGTTATTTTCGGCAAAGGGGCGCTAAGAATTTCCGCCAGGGAGCTGCTGGTGAAGGTCAGACAGAGCCAGCAGGACATCGGCCGGGAGCTGGAGAAGACGGAGCGGGGCAAGCGGAATTCCTTCGATGCGGTCCTGACTCCTGAGATGAAACAGCTGTTCGAAAAATGGAGGAGAGGGGATTCTTAGCGCGTCATCCCCGGGAAAAGTCCATAATAACGGCTTTTTCTCATTGACGGTCATTAGGCCCTAATGTATACTTAACCTATCTCTGTTTAGAGAGATTGCCGAATTGGCCAGGCCGGAGGGATTGTTCGTGAATGTTGACCTCAATGATTTGAGAAGCGATATCTATGAGCTCAAAAGCGACGAGGACAACGTCGAAGCGGTTCGTGATGGCAACAGTGGCGCACTGGAATATTTGATCAACAAGTACAAAAATTTTGTACGGGCGAAGGCCCGCTCTTACTTTTTGATTGGCGCTGACCGTGAAGACATTGTTCAGGAAGGCATGATCGGATTATACAAGGCGATTCGCGATTTCCGGGGAGACAAGCTGGCCTCGTTTAAAGCGTTTGCAGAATTATGCATTACCCGCCAAATTATTACCGCGATCAAAACCGCCACACGTCAGAAGCACATTCCGCTTAATTCTTATGTTTCGTTGGACAAGCCTATCTATGACGAAGATTCCGACCGGACGCTGCTGGACGTTATTTGCGGTTCCAGAGTAACCGATCCGGAGGAACTGATCATCAATCAGGAGGAATTCTTCGGACTGGAAGATAAGATGAGTGAAATTCTGAGCGAGCTGGAGCGCAGGGTGCTGATGCTCTATCTGGACGGACGCTCCTATCAGGAGATCGCGGTAGATCTGGATCGCCATGTGAAATCTATCGATAACGCTCTTCAACGGGTAAAGCGCAAGCTGGAGAAATACCTGGAAGTCAGGGACAATATGTAACGAATAGCTTTCTAGCCATGTTGGGCGGAAAGTTATTTTTTTACCCCGTTAGAAAGTGGCCGCCTCTAATACCGGGTTATTCATCTTCGAGATGACCAAAGGTCATGCGAAAATCCTACGCAGTTTGGTTTTAACGGACCCCAGAGACCTTAATCGTACCAAAAGGGCCTTTCGGTAATTTTAACGGAACCAGATGACCTTATTCCCAAGAAATGTTCGCGGAAGTAGGAGAATTCTAGGCAATAAGCGCAACGGTGTCCGTTAGTCTAAAAAAAGCGCCTATTTTGACGAAATAGGGTCTACCAGTTCCGTTACGTTTTCGCTGTTGGATTTTTACTGGTACAGTATCCTGTTGAACGCCTTTCTCACAATGAATCGACAGGCTCTAAATGTAATTTGTGCAGGTAAAATCAAGCGAATGGTAGAAAGCCATTAAAGTAAATGGAAAAACTGTAGTTAGAATCGAGGTTTCTTGCTGAATCGCCCGTTTTGCACAATGAGCTGCGGTTTTTCCACTTAGTTACCGACTTTCGCTACAGAGGAACTAGCTGTATGAAATCCAGTTAAACATCTCTGGCGGAAAAGCTTGCTAAGGCAATGCTCGTCACTTTGTAGGGTTATCCTAGTATAAATTATAGTACATATGTAAATATTGGAGTTCTAGGTTTACTAATCCTTAGGTAAGAGAATAATGGTAATGATCCATTCCTTGACATGAAAATCGCGGTATGATAAATTAATTCAGTAACCCTAAATTGTCAGGCTCTCCTCAGACAATCGGGGGTTCTTTATTAAGAAGGTTGTCTACCAGGGGGGTGTGATCATGCGGGTAATCATTACGTTGGCATGTACTAACTGTAAACAGCGTAACTATACGTCCAATAAGAACAAGCGGAACCATCCGGACCGCATGGAGATGAAGAAATATTGCAAGTTTTGCAATGAACACGTGCTTCATCGCGAAACAAGGTAAGCAGTGGGGGTGCAGCAATGGCTTTTTTAGGTAGAATCAAGCGAGGCTTCGGCTCCACCTTTTCCTACTTTGCGGATAGCTGGGCTGAGCTGAAGAAAGTCAAGTGGCCCAATCGTAAAGAAATGGTGAGCTATACTCTTGTCGTGTTGGTTACCGTTATTTTCGTAACGATCTACTTTACTATTCTCGACCTTGGGATTTCCAATATAGTCCGTTTGATAACGGAATAGGGACCGGGGTGACCTTTATGGAAAAAAGATGGTACGTTGTTCACACTTATTCCGGCTACGAGAACAAGGTTAAGGCCAATCTGGAGAAGCGCGTCGAATCGATGAACATGATGGACAAGATCTTTCGCGTGCTTGTTCCGATGGAAGAAGAAGTAGTCAACAAAGACGGCAAGAAGAAAACCGTCATGCGCAAAGTGTATCCCGGTTATGTTCTTGTAGAGATGATCCAGACGGACGATTCCTGGTATGTGGTTCGCAACACGCCGGGAGTGACTGGTTTTGTCGGTTCTACAGGTTCCGGTTCCAAGCCGATTCCACTGTTGCCGGAAGAAGTGGATTCTATTCTGAAGCATATGGGAATGGAAGAGCCTAAGCCGAAGATTGACTTTGACTTGAAAGAGACGGTTCGTGTTAAAGTGGGTCCTTTTGCCGATTTTGTGGGATCCGTTGAGGAGATTTTGCCTGACAAAAGTAAGCTAAAGGTGCATGTAAACATGTTTGGAAGAGAAACCCCGTTGGAGCTTGACTTCCATCAGGTGGAGAAACTGTAGAGAACCCGGCCGGGTGCTCTTCGCTTGTTCTCTTCTTCTCATAAGGTTATGCCAGGTCTATCTGGATTGGGATAGGCCTTCATTGGTGGGAGGGAAACATCCCGTTAGACCACACTAAGTGCAAGGAGGTGTCTCACATGGCAAAGAAGGTAATCAAAGTCGTTAAGCTGCAAATTCCCGCTGGTAAAGCTAATCCGGCTCCGCCAGTAGGTCCGGCTCTAGGTCAAGCAGGTGTCAACATCATGGCATTCTGTAAGGAATTTAACGCTCGTACGGCCGATCAGGCTGGTTTGGTTATTCCGGTAGAGCTGTCTGTTTTCGAAGACCGTTCTTTCACGTTCGTAACCAAAACTCCTCCGGCAGCCGTACTGTTGCGTGTAGCAGCAGGAATCGAGAAAGGCTCCGGCGAGCCTAACAAGGTTAAGGTAGCAACGGTAAAACGCGACAAAGTTCGTGAAATCGCCGAATCCAAAATGGCTGATTTGAATGCTGCATCGGTGGAAGCCGCTATGCGTATGGTAGAAGGAACTGCCCGCAGCATGGGAATCAAGATTGAAGATTAAGATTTACCGAATGCTTCCCGCAATAATGAATGCAATAAGTGGCGGTAATTATCCGCATAACCGTGGGAGGATTATCCGTTAATACCACGAAGGAGGAAACCAAATGCCTAAACATGGTAAGAAATATTCGGAGGCAGTCAAGCTGGTTGATGCAGATGCTCAATATGAGCCTGCGGAAGCTGTTGCTCTTGTGAAGAAGATGGCCTCTGCTAAATTTGATGAGACAGTAGAAGTTGCCGTGCGTCTGGGAGTTGACCCCAAGAAGCAGGACCAAGCGGTTCGCGGCGTAGTTGTTATGCCGCACGGTACGGGTAAAACCAAGCGGGTTTTGGTTTTTGCCAAAGGAGAGAAAGCCAAGGAAGCCGAAAGCGCCGGCGCTGATTTTGTAGGCGATCAGGACATGATCAACAAAATCCAACAAGGCTGGTTCGAATTCGATGTCTGTGTGGCAACTCCGGACATGATGAGTGAAGTAGGGAAATTGGGACGGTTGCTCGGGGGGAAAGGTCTGATGCCGAACCCGAAAGCGGGAACCGTAACCTTCGACGTAGCGAAAGCTGTCCAGGAAATCAAGGCCGGTAAGATTGAGTACCGTCTTGACAGAGCAGGACAAATTCATGCGCCTGTAGGGAAAGTTTCTTTCGACGAACAGAAGCTGACCGAGAACCTGCGTGCATTAGTCGAAGCACTGGTCAGAAGCAAGCCTGCTGCGGCTAAAGGGGTTTACTTGAAGAGTGCAGCGATTTCGTCCACTATGGGGCCGAGCGTGAAATTAAACCTTCAATCTTTTAGATAAGCGGTTGACTTCAAACAGTCATCTATGCTACTCTAAGTGAGGTTTTCTGAAATTGAATATGCTGCCGTAGACAGCAGGTGCTTATTGCAAGCTTAATTTCCTGCCGAGGTGTTATGATATAGTTTCGTATTTCGTTACGGAATCTCGAATCATCATGCCTTCGTACTGTCTGCGAAGGCTTTTCTATTTGTAACGCTCCATCCTAGCAACTAAGTACCAGGAGGTGTAACAGATGGGTAATGCAAAAGTTCGTGAACAGAAACAACAGCTGGTTTCCGAGGTGGTAAGCAAGCTTCGCGAAAGCAGTTGTACGATCGTAGCAGACTATCGCGGTTTGAATGTGGCCCAGGTAACCGAGCTTCGTAAGCAGCTGCGTGAAGCGGGAGTGGAATTCCAGGTCCTTAAGAATACGTTGGTACGCCGTGCTACGGCAGAAGCTGAACTGACGGAGCTGGACACCGCTCTGACGGGACCAACAGCGATTGCATTCAGTAAAGAGGATGTCGTCGCACCTGCCAAGATTTTGTCCGATTTTGCCAAGAAGAACGACAAGCTGAGCATTAAAGCGGGTATTGTCGAAGGCAAAATCGTGGACATCAGCCAGATCAAGGAACTGGCGGATCTTCCTTCCAGAGAAGGTCTTCTGTCCATGTTGCTCAGCGTGCTTCAAGCACCTGTCCGCAACTTTGCGCTTGCAGTTAAAGCTGTGGCGGAGAAGCAGGAGAGCGGAGCGGAAGCTTAAGCTGACGGAAGAAACGATAAGGATAAGATATTATACTATATTGGAGGTTTAACCATGAGTAAAGAGCAAATTTTAGAAGCCATTAAAGGCATGTCCGTTTTGGAACTGAACGACCTGGTTAAAGCAATTGAAGAAGAATTCGGCGTAACGGCTGCCGCTCCTGTAGCGGTTATCGGCGGAGCCGGTGCTGCTGCTGAAGCTGAAGAGCAAAGCGAATTCGACGTAATCCTGGCTAATGCCGGCGGATCCAAGATCAACGTTATCAAAGTGGTTCGCGAAATCACTGGTCTTGGCCTGAAAGAAGCTAAAGATCTGGTTGACGGCGCACCGAAGCCGATCAAAGAGAAAGTATCCAAAGAAGATGCTGAAGCTATCAAAGCTAAGCTGGAAGAAGCAGGAGCAACTGTTGAAGTAAAATAATGCAGTTTCCTATATGGACCCTTTGAAGTTTGTTCTTCAAAGGGTCTTTCCTTAGTCGGCGTGGATGCGGTTATCCCGGATCGGCACCGGATTTGGAAATAAAGGGATGAACTAATCACCGATGCAGGGAGGAATTTAGATGTCCGATCACTACTATACGCCGAAACCGGTCGCCGCTCACGATTTGCGAATGATTAGACAAAGCCTGCGGGGCCGGGATTTTCAATTTGTTACGGATGCAGGGGTCTTCTCGAAGAACGCGATTGATTTCGGAAGCCGATTGCTGATCGAGTCGGTGGAAGTTGCGGAAGATGCCAAGGTGCTGGATGTCGGCTGCGGCTACGGTCCGATCGGTATCGCTGTGGCGGCAGAGGTGAGCCTTGGATCGGTGACGATGATCGATATTAACGAGCGCGCCGTTGAGTTAGCTCGTGAGAATGCAAGACGTAATGGCTTGGCCAACGTTAAAGTTATGCAAAGCAACATGCTGGAACAGGTATTGGATGACCGGTTTCATTGCATTCTGACGAACCCTCCCATACGTGCGGGCAAGGCGGTCGTTCATCAAATTTTCGAACAGGCGTATCATTGTTTGCTTCCTTCCGGACAGTTGTGGGTGGTTATTCAGAAAAAGCAGGGAGCTCCTTCCGCCAAGCTGAAGCTGGAAGAAATGTTTGGTCAGGTGGAGGAAATAACCAAGGATAAAGGGTACCGTATATTTAAAGCGACCAAAACCGTCTGATAACAAATGGTTTTCGGTTGAGTCGGGTTAGAAAGGTTTAAATGGAGCATTTGAAAATCTGTAGTTATTTTCATGGATCGCCGTTTAAAGAAAAGGAGTAGTTATGAAGTCTTTTTTGCTTCCTTCATTGACTCTACTCTCCAGATATGTTATTATTATAAAATGTCAGCATAAAATAGGCTTTATGTCTTTAGTTAATTAAAATGTCAAGCATTTTTTATCTTCTACAGAATTGCGGAAGAGAGGTGCGATATTTTTTTACCCAAAGGACAAGAAATGGAAAGATTTAGTCCAATCTGCCGTTTTGAAGATTATGGGATATTTACTAAGGGCATAATGAAATACAGAGAGAATTACGACTGGGCTTTTTTGGAAAAAAAGTTCAAAAAGGAAGGCTTCTAATGAAGCTTTTTCTAGTTTATTCCATCGGAAAGGTTTTGTTCATCAGATGTTCGTGAACGACTTTCCGATGACCGCTTAAGAGGGACTTAAATAATGAGTAGTATTTTTGCCCGCGGTAGAATTTGTAGGTATCTGCTTTCCGGACGACTTCAAATTCTATTTTGATGTTAAGAAAAGCTCTGTTGAAGCTATATCGAGGGCGGTCGTTCCTCTATACTACAGCTTTTCTCGACAACTCGAAAGGGGTTCGCCTTAAATTAAGCGGATCTGAAATTCGGGAGCGGTCAATTTCCTCTAGTGCGGTCGCTCATCCTCGAAATACTCCGAGAGGAGTTTTCCTATACAGCGGAAGGGTTAAGGATTCAGAGGGATCCGGAGCAGTTCTTTCCGCGTTAACCGCTTCTCATGCGGCCGCTTTCTACTGCGAAAGGGGCCTCGTTAGATGTCTTTTCGCTATATAAGAGACTATGCTTCATTCGCTCCAGATTTGACCGTCTTATATAGCTTGGTGAGCGGAGTTGTTCTCTATGAACAGGCTCCGGAAGTTTTAGCAACATAATTTGAGTAGTCACGAGGGGTGAAGAATGTTGGCGGGTCATCTTGTTCAATATGGTCGACGCACACGCAGGTCGTATGCACGTATTAATGAAGTGCTGGAGATTCCTAACCTGATCGAAATTCAACAGAAATCATACGATTGGTTTCTGGAGGAAGGCCTTCGGGAGATGTTTCAAGACATATCGCCAATTCAAGATTTCACGGGAAACTTGGTTTTGGAGTTTATCGACTATAGTTTGGGCGAGCCCAAATATACGGTCGACGACGCCAAAGAGCGGGATGTCACTTATGCAGCTCCTCTCCGGGTGAAGGTCCGTCTTATTAACAAAGAGACGGGTGAGGTTAAGGAACAGGAAGTGTTCATGGGGGATTTCCCTCTGATGACGGAAACAGGCACTTTTATTATTAACGGGGCGGAACGGGTAATCGTCAGTCAGCTAGTACGCTCCCCTAGTGTCTATTTTAGTACGAAAGTTGATAAAAACGGCAAAACCACCTATACGGCTACGGTTATTCCCAACCGGGGGGCCTGGTTGGAGCTGGAAACAGACGCCAAGGATATCATCTATGTGCGGATTGACCGGACTCGGAAAATTCCGGTAACCGTTCTGCTGAGAGCTCTTGGTTTCGGCACGGATGCCGAAATACTCGACCTCCTCGGCGAAGATGAGTACATCCGTAATACGCTGGACAAGGATAATACGGATTCCACGGAAAAAGCTTTGATCGAAATCTATGAGAGATTGCGTCCCGGCGAGCCGCCGACGTTGGATAACGCCAAGAGCTTGCTCGTAGCCAGATTCTTTGATCCGAAAAGATACGATTTGGCTAATGTCGGACGTTACAAGATCAATAAGAAGCTTCATATCAAGAACCGTCTGTTCAACCAGCGCCTTGCTGAAACGCTGTTCGACCCCGAAACGGGTGAGATTATTGCAGAGACGGGCCAAATGCTTGACCGCAGACTCCTGGACAAAATTCTTCCTTATTTGGAAGAAGGCGTCAATTTGAAGGAGTTTCCGGTAAATGGCGGGGTAACCGAGTCGGATGATATTCCGCTGCAATGCATTGACGTATTCTCCCCTTATGAAGATGGCAAGGTCATCAAGGTCATCTCCAACGGGAATATTGATAAATCAGTAAAGCATATTACGCCTGCCGATATTATTTCCTCCATTAACTACTTTATTAATTTGCTTCATGGTATCGGCAGTACGGATGATATTGACCATCTGGGCAACCGCCGTCTCCGGTCTGTCGGAGAATTGCTGCAGAACCAGTTCCGGATCGGTCTGTCCCGGATGGAACGTGTTGTGCGGGAGCGGATGTCCATTCAGGATGCCAATGTCATTACGCCGCAAGCGCTGATTAACATTCGTCCGGTGATCGCTTCGATCAAGGAGTTCTTCGGAAGCTCTCAGCTGTCCCAGTTTATGGACCAGACGAACCCGCTGGCTGAGCTGACGCACAAGCGCCGTCTCTCTGCTTTGGGACCTGGCGGATTGACAAGAGAACGCGCCGGGCTGGAGGTTCGGGACGTTCACCACTCTCACTATGGACGGATGTGTCCGATTGAGACGCCGGAAGGACCGAACATCGGTCTGATCAACTCTTTGTCAACCTTTGCGAGAATCAACGAATACGGCTTTATTGAGGCTCCGTATCGTTGGGTGGATCCGCAAACGGGAGTCGTCACGGACAAGATTGCCTATCTGACCGCCGATGAGGAAGATAATTACGTTATTGCTCAGGCGAATGCGGAGCTGTCTCCGGAAGGTACGTTCGTGAACGAGAACGTAATTATCCGCTATAAGGATGATATTCTGACTCTTCCGCGCGATCGGGTTGACTATATGGACGTTTCGCCTAAGCAGGTTGTATCTGTAGCGACGGCGTTGATTCCGTTCCTGGAGAACGACGACTCGAACCGTGCGCTGATGGGTTCGAACATGCAGCGGCAAGCGGTGCCTTTGCTCGTTCCGCAAGCTCCGTTAGTCGGAACCGGTATGGAGCATAAAGTGGCTAAAGATTCGGGAGTCTGTGTCGTTGCCAAGCACGATGGTGTAATCGAGAAAGCTTCCGCGAATGAAATCTGGCTTCGCCGCCAGGAGACCATAGATGGCAAGAAGGTAAGCGGAGATCTTATCAAGTATAAGCTGCACAAATTTTTCCGCTCTAACCAAGGGACTTGCATCAACCAGCGGCCGCTCGTCAAGCGCGGGGATATCGTCAAAGTCGGAGATATTCTGGCGGACGGTCCTTCCACCGAGCAGGGCGAATTGGCTCTCGGCCGTAACGTTGTCGTAGCGTTCATGACATGGGAAGGCTATAACTACGAGGATGCCATTCTGCTGAGCGAAAAACTGGTTAAGGAAGACGTGTATACGTCTATTCATATTGAGGAATACGAGTCCGAGGCGCGGGATACCAAGCTCGGACCGGAAGAAATCACCCGGGATATTCCTAACGTCGGGGAAGAGGCGTTGAAGAATCTGGATGAACGGGGAATTATTCGGGTCGGTGCGGAAATTGGCGCCGGGGACATTCTGGTCGGGAAAGTCACTCCTAAAGGGGTAACGGAACTGACTGCAGAGGAGCGCCTGCTGCACGCGATCTTCGGTGAGAAGGCACGTGAAGTCAGAGACACCTCCTTAAGAGTGCCGCACGGAACAGACGGAATCGTCGTTGACGTTAAAGTGTTTACCCGGGAGAATGGCGATGAGCTGCCTCCTGGAGTCAACCAGCTTGTACGGGTATATATCGCTCAGAAACGGAAGATTTCCGAGGGCGACAAGATGGCCGGACGTCACGGGAACAAAGGGGTTGTGGCCCGGATTCTGCCTGAGGAGGATATGCCTTTCCTGCCGGACGGAACGCCTGTAGAAGTTGTTCTGAACCCTCTTGGGGTTCCTTCCCGGATGAATATTGGTCAGGTTCTGGAGGTTCACCTCGGGATGGCAGCCAAGCTGCTCGGCATTCATACCGCGAGCCCTGTCTTTGATGGAGCCACCGAGTATGACGTATTCGATACGATGGAAGAAGCCGGAATGCAGCGGAACGGTAAGACCATTCTCTACGACGGACGGACAGGAGAGCCGTTCGAACGCGAGGTCACCGTTGGCGTCATGTACATGATCAAGCTGGCACACATGGTCGATGATAAGATCCATGCCCGTTCCACAGGGCCATACTCCCTCGTTACCCAGCAGCCGCTGGGTGGTAAGGCGCAGTTTGGCGGACAGCGGTTCGGTGAGATGGAGGTATGGGCGCTGGAGGCTTATGGCGCGGCCTATACCCTTCAGGAAATCCTTACGGTCAAGTCCGATGACGTGGTCGGCCGGGTGAAAACCTACGAATCCATTGTCAAAGGCGAGAATGTGCCGGAGCCAGGTGTTCCTGAATCGTTTAAAGTATTGATCAAAGAGCTGCAAAGCTTAGGTATGGACGTCAAGATCCTGACTGAGAACGAAGAAGAAATCGAAATGAAGGAAATAGATGATGAGGATGACACGGGCAGTGACAAGCTCAACCTCAATCTGGAAGGAGC
Source organism: Paenibacillus sp. 32O-W (assembly GCF_007679495.1). Lineage (GTDB taxonomy): Bacteria > Bacillota > Bacilli > Paenibacillales > NBRC-103111 > Paenibacillus_L > Paenibacillus_L residui. The sequence goes on from NZ_VEGP01000026.1 coordinate 27,485, forward strand.
TGAACTGGGCGTAGAATAGCCCGGTTTCAGCTTTGGACGACACACGGTCGCTAGTTTGAAGAGTAATGCACATTTCTAAGGAGGGTTGCTCCTTGATCGACGTTAACAACTTTGAGTATATGAAGATCGGATTGGCATCGCCTGAGAAGATTCGTTCCTGGTCGCGAGGGGAAGTCAAAAAGCCGGAGACGATCAACTACAGAACGTTAAAGCCCGAGAAAGAAGGGTTGTTCTGCGAAAAGATCTTCGGACCGACCAAGGATTGGGAGTGTCATTGCGGTAAATACAAGCGGGTCCGCTATAAAGGAGTCGTCTGTGACCGATGCGGTGTAGAGGTCACCCGTCAGAAGGTTCGCCGTGAGCGGATGGGCCATATTGAGCTGGCTGCTCCTGTCTCCCACATCTGGTATTTCAAGGGCATTCCGAGCCGGATGGGCCTGGCTTTGGACATGTCGCCGCGTTCCTTGGAGGAAGTGATTTATTTCGCCTCCTATGTCGTGACCGATCCGGGAGATACGCCGCTGGAGAAGAAGCAGCTGCTATCGGAGAAGGAATACCGCAGCTACCGCGAGAAATACGGATATGCTTTCCAGGCGGGAATGGGTGCCGAAGCGATCAAGAAGCTGCTTCAGGACATCGATATAGAGAAGGAATTAGATTCTCTTAAAGAAGAACTCAAGACCGCTCAGGGTCAGCGCAGGAATCGTGCGATTAAACGTCTTGAAGTCATTGAGGCTTTCCGCAACTCCAAGAACCTGCCTGAGTGGATGGTCCTCGACGTGCTCCCGGTTATACCGCCGGAGCTTCGTCCGATGGTTCAGCTCGATGGTGGCCGCTTTGCGACTTCCGACCTGAACGATCTGTATCGGCGTGTTATTAACCGGAACAACCGGCTTAAGCGCCTGTTGGATCTGGGTGCACCAGATATCATTGTTCAGAACGAGAAGCGGATGCTGCAGGAAGCGGTCGATGCCCTGATCGATAACGGCCGCCGCGGGCGTCCCGTAACCGGGCCCGGAAACCGTCCTCTGAAATCCTTAAGCCATATGCTTAAAGGAAAGCAAGGCCGTTTCCGTCAGAACCTGCTTGGTAAACGGGTAGACTATTCGGGCCGTTCGGTTATCGTTGTAGGCCCGAGCCTGAAAATGTATCAATGCGGATTACCTAAAGAAATGGCGTTGGAGCTGTTCAAGCCGTTCGTCATGAAGGAATTGGTGAACAAAGGGCTGGCCCATAACATTAAAAGTGCCAAGCGGAAGGTAGAGCGAAGCAGCGCGGAAGTGTGGGACGTTCTGGAGGAAGTAATCAAAGAACACCCAGTTCTTCTGAACCGTGCGCCTACGCTGCACAGACTTGGAATTCAGGCGTTCGAGCCTATTCTCGTAGAAGGACGTGCCATTAAGCTTCACCCGCTCGTATGTACGGCTTACAACGCTGACTTTGACGGTGACCAGATGGCGGTTCACGTTCCGTTGTCTGCAGAAGCTCAAGCGGAAGCCCGCCTTCTGATGCTGGCATCCGGCAATATTCTTAACCCGAAAGACGGAAAGCCTGTCGTTACTCCGTCTCAGGATATGGTATTGGGAAGCTTCTACTTGACGATGTCTAATAAGGAAGCCAACGGGGCGGGTATGATACTGGCATCCGTTCATGAGGCCGTCTCGCTGTATCAGCGCGGAATTGCGTCTCTGCATGCGGTTGTCGGGATTCCGGCCAAGGCCCTTAATAAGACATCATTCACGGAAAAGCAGCAAAATGCTATGCTGATTACTACCATCGGGAAAATTATATTCAATGAAATCTTCCCGAGTGATTTCCCATATATCAACGAAGCCTCCAAGGCTAACTTGCTGAATGGAATATCCGACGAGCACTTCGTGTTCGACAAAGGCGTGGACATCCGCGAGCGCATCATGCAGGCCGAGGAGAAGCCGGCTATAGGCAAGGAATACCTCGGAGCCATCATTGCGGAATGCTTCCGCCGCTACCATACGACGGAGACTTCCGTAATCCTTGATAAAATCAAGAGCCTGGGCTTTACTTACTCGACTCGCGCCGGTATTACCATTGCCGTGGCGGACGTAACCGTGCCTCAAGAGAAAGACCAGATCATCAAGGCATCGGAAGAGAAGGTACTGACCGTCACGAACCAATACCGCAGAGGTCTGATCACCGATGAAGAACGGTACGACCGCGTCATCGGCATCTGGAGTAAAGCCAAGGATGACATTACAGACATCCTCATGAAATCGCTGGATAAATTCAACTCCATCAACATGATGGTTGAATCCAAAGCACGGGGTAACAAATCCCAGATTACCCAGCTCGGCGGAATGCGCGGCTTAATGGCTAACCCGTCCGGACGGATCATCGAGTTGCCGATCAAGTCCAACTTCCGGGAAGGACTTACCGTTCTGGAGTACTTTATCTCCACGCACGGTGCCCGGAAAGGATTGTCGGATACGGCGCTTCGTACCGCTGACTCGGGTTATCTGACACGCCGTCTGGTTGACGTGGCTCAGGATGTTATCGTCCGTGAAGAGGATTGCGGCACGGACAAAGGTCTTGTCGTCACCAAAATTCAGGACGGTAAAGAGGTCATCGAGGATCTGTACGACCGGATTGAGGGAAGGTATTCCTTCGAGACGGTAAGACATCCGGAAACCGGTGAGATCATTGTCGGACGGAACGAGATGATCACGGCGTCCATTGCCGATCAGATCGTACGTGCCGGGGTGGAGAAGGTGCAAATCCGTTCGGTGCTGAGCTGCCGTGCCAAGCACGGAGTATGTAAGAAATGCTACGGACGCAACCTGGCAACAGGTCAGTTCGTTGAAATAGGTGAAGCTGTCGGAATTATCGCCGCACAATCGATCGGGGAGCCTGGAACGCAGCTGACGATGCGTACGTTCCACACCGGGGGAGTAGCCGGAGACGATATTACCCAAGGTTTGCCGCGGATTCAGGAGCTGTTCGAGGCCCGGAATCCGAAAGGTCAGGCGATCATCACCGAAGTCGACGGCGTGATCAAGGATATCCGCGAAGCCAAAGATCGCCGGGAGATTGAAGTCCAGGGCGAGGCGGAGACCAAGGTGTACTCCGTAACCTTCGGTTCCCGAATCCGGGTAACGAAGGGACAGACGGTGGAAGCCGGAGACGAGCTGACGGATGGCTCGATCGATCCGAAGGATATGCTGCGGATTAAAGGAATACGCGGCGTTCAGAATTATATTCTGCAAGAAGTTCACCGCGTATACCGGAACCAAGGCGTTGAAATCAACGACAAGCATATCGAGGTTATGATCCGCCAGATGCTGCGTAAGATCCGTATCGTCGATTCCGGAGATACACCGCTCTTGCCGGGTTCGTATGTGGATATCCATGAATACGAAGCGGCCAACCGTGAAGCGCTGCTTAACGGGCTTGAGCCTGCAGTGGCCAGACCCGTACTGCTTGGAATCACCAAGGCTTCGCTGGAGACCGACTCCTTCTTGTCGGCCGCATCCTTCCAGGAGACGACCCGTGTCCTTACGGATGCCGCCATCAAGGGCAAGGTGGACCAATTGCTCGGTCTTAAGGAGAACGTCATTATCGGTAAGCTGATTCCTGCCGGAACAGGAATGGCGCGGTACCGGAATGTACGCATCCTGGATCCGAATGCGCCGGTAACGGAGCCCGAAGGCGATGAGGCTGTAGAGAACGGTTTGGATCCCGAAGCGGGCAGCGAGGTTGCATTGAGCCAGAATTAATACTTCCAGATAGTCAAGAAAGTTCATGAAATTACATGCATGAACTTTCTTGACACAGTTTTTTTGAAGTGATATTATATCGGAGTGTGCCTATTTGATCTCACCTGTACTTTGGAGGATACGAGTTAATCATGTCTTATGATAAAGTTAAGCAGGCAAATCATTTAATCGTTGGCACCAAGCAAGCGACAAGGATGGTGGAGCTTGGTAAAGCCGAAGAGGTCATTATTGCCAAGGACGCCGATCCGCGCATAACAACGAAAATGGTAAACCTCTGCAAAAAAATGGGGGTTAAAGTAACCTATGTCGATTCTATGAAAATGCTTGGAAAAGCATGCGGGATCGAAGTGGGTGCTGCCATGGCTGCAGTGGTGAATGAAGGATAGATATGTTTTTGTTAACGGAAGGCCTTATATGAAGCACACCGGAAACGGAGTGTTTCATGGTGTACTTCTGCGGGCAAAAACTTTCCTTTGCTTTTTTATGATTCACCTGGATCTGTGGGCTTGCTGCAAGGAAGTAGAAAGTATAAAGGAAGGAGGTGCGATGAATGCCAACAATTAACCAACTAGTTCGCAAAGGCCGCAAGGCGAAGGTTTACACTTCGAAATCTCCGGCCCTGCAAAAAGGGTTTAACGCGCTGAAGAGAGAGGAAACAGATTTGAACGCCCCTCAAAAGCGCGGAGTTTGTACTCGTGTGGGCACGATGACACCGAAGAAACCGAACTCCGCCCTCAGGAAATATGCCCGTGTACGCTTGAGTAACCGTGTAGAGGTAACCGCCTATATTCCGGGAATCGGGCACAACCTTCAAGAGCACAGCGTTGTTCTGGTGCGTGGAGGTAGGGTTAAAGATCTTCCGGGGGTACGTTACCACATCGTTCGCGGAGCATTGGATACCGCAGGTGTAGCCAACCGGATGCAGGCTCGTTCCAAATACGGAGCGAAGCGTCCTAAGGAGAAGAAATAAACCGGACTCGATCCGATAAATGGATGAAGAATGTAACGAAAGGGGGATAACTATGCCACGTAAAGGACCAGTTCCACGCAGAGACGTATTGCCGGATCCGATTTACAACAGCAAGCTGGTAACCCGTCTGATCAATCGTATTATGATCGACGGTAAGAGAGGTACGGCACAAAGAATTCTATATGATGCTTTCAACGCGGTTAAAGAACGTACCGGCAAAGAGCCAATGGAAGTTTTTGAACAAGCGCTGAAGAACATCATGCCTGTATTGGAAGTAAAAGCCCGTCGTGTCGGGGGTGCCAACTACCAAGTACCTATCGAAGTAAAGCCTGAGCGCCGCACTTCGCTTGGTTTGCGCTGGTTGGTGCATTACTCTCGTCTTCGCGGCGAGAAGACAATGCAGGAAAGACTGGCTGCGGAAATCATCGATGCCAGCAATAACTCCGGTGCTTCGGTTAAGAAGCGCGAAGATACTCATAAAATGGCTGAGGCTAACAAAGCTTTTGCTCATTACCGCTGGTAGAATTCCAAAAATGGCAGCATATTAGAAAGGAGACGAATGACTATGGCAAGAGAGTTCTCCTTACAAGATACACGAAACATCGGGATCATGGCGCACATTGACGCCGGTAAGACTACCACGACGGAGCGGATCCTGTTCTACACGGGTCGTACCCACAAGATTGGGGAGACCCACGAGGGTTCCGCTACTATGGACTGGATGGAGCAGGAGCAAGAACGTGGAATCACGATCACTTCGGCGGCGACGACAGCCCAGTGGAAAGGTCACCGCATCAATATTATCGACACGCCTGGTCACGTAGACTTCACCGTTGAAGTTGAACGGTCGCTTCGTGTACTGGATGGAGCAGTTGGTGTGTTTTGCGCCAAGGGCGGCGTAGAGCCCCAATCTGAAACCGTATGGCGTCAGGCAGACCGTTATGGCGTTCCGCGGATCGCATATGTTAACAAGATGGACATTATCGGTGCAAACTTCGATGGTGTCATCGAACAGATGCGTGAAAGACTGCAGGCCAACGCTGTTGCAATCCAATACCCTATTGGTGCGGAGAGCGAATTTGTTGGTATTATCGACCTGATCGAAAACTGCGCCTACATCTATAAAGATGACAAAGGGCAGGAAATTGAGAAGGTTGAAGTTCCTGCAGAGTATCAAGATAAAGTTGAAACGCTTCGTGGAGAATTGATAGAGAAAATCGCCGAGCTGGATGAAGAACTGACGATGAAATACCTGGAAGGGGAAGAAATCAGCGTAGATGAGCTGAAGGCTGCTCTTCGCAAGGGAGTAATCGATGTTAAGATCACTCCGGTTCTGTGCGGATCCTCTTACCGTAACAAAGGTGTTCAGTTGATGCTTGACGCTGTCGTAGCTTATCTGCCGGCTCCTACCGATGTTCCGGATATTACGGGGCATTTGGAAGACGGAACCGAAGCTACCAGAAAGTCCTCCGATGATGAGCCTTTCGCAGCGCTTGCGTTCAAAATTATGACTGACCCGTATGTAGGTAAACTGACCTTCTTCCGTGTTTACTCCGGTATTCTGAATTCCGGTTCCTATGTGTTGAACACAACCAAAGGAAAGCGCGAAAGAGTGGGACGTATCCTGCAAATGCACGCTAACAGCCGTCAGGAAATTACCGAGGTTCATGCCGGTGATATCGCGGCTGCCGTAGGTTTGAAGGATACAACTACAGGGGACACCTTGTGTGATGAGAAAAATCCTGTTATTCTGGAGTCAATGACCTTCCCAGAGCCTGTTATTGACGTAGCTATCGAACCGAAGACGAAAGCCGACCAGGACAAGATGGGTATTGCTTTGTCCAAGCTGGCTGAAGAAGACCCGACTTTCAGAACGCACACCGATGAAGAAACAGGGCAGACGATCATTTCCGGTATGGGTGAGCTTCACCTGGAAGTTATCGTTGATCGTATGCTTCGCGAGTTCAAGGTGGAAGCGAACGTAGGTAAGCCTCAGGTAGCCTACAGAGAAACCTTCCGCAGTGCGGCTAAAGTCGAAGGTAAATTCGTACGTCAGTCCGGTGGACGCGGTCAATACGGACACGTATGGGTTGAGTTCGAGCCTCTTGAGCCGGGAACTGGTTTCCAATTCGAGAACAAGATTGTCGGTGGAGCCGTTCCGAAGGAGTACGTCGTTCCTGTTCAGGCAGGAATCGAAGAAGCTATGAAGAACGGGGTTTTGGCCGGATATCCGCTGGTTGACATCAAAGCAACACTGTTTGATGGTTCCTACCATGATGTTGACTCTAGTGAGATGGCGTTCAAAATTGCCGGATCTATGGCGCTCAAGGCAGCCAAGGATAAGTGTAATCCTGCCATCCTTGAGCCTATCATGAAAGTGGAAGTCACTGTACCGGAAGAGTATATGGGAGACGTTATGGGAGATTTGAACTCCCGCCGCGGACGCATTGAAGGAATGGATGCACGCGCAGGAGCCCAAGTCATTCGCGCCAAAGTACCTTTGGCCGAAATGTTCGGATACTCCACGACTCTCCGCTCCCGTACCCAAGGTCGCGGGGTTTACTCTATGGAAATTTCCCATTATGAAGAAGTGCCTAAATCTATCGCCGATGAAATCATCGCTAAGAACAAAGGCGCCTAATATATTTAATTTTAAGGAGGCTTATTAAACATGGCAAAAGCAAAATTCGAACGTACAAAACCGCACGTTAATATCGGAACTATCGGTCACGTTGACCATGGTAAAACAACTTTGACAGCTGCCATCACAACTGTATTGACAAGGAAATACGGCGGCGGAGAAGCATTCTCCTACGATCAAATCGACAAAGCTCCTGAAGAGCGCGAGCGCGGTATTACGATCTCTACTTCCCACGTTGAGTATGAGTCCGCTAACCGTCACTATGCTCACGTTGACTGCCCTGGACACGCCGACTATGTTAAAAACATGATCACCGGCGCTGCCCAAATGGACGGAGCTATCCTGGTTGTATCCGCTGCTGATGGTCCTATGCCGCAAACTCGTGAGCACATCCTGCTCTCCCGTCAGGTTGGCGTACCTTATATTGTAGTCTTCCTGAACAAATGCGACATGGTAGAAGACGAAGAGCTTCTCGAACTGGTTGAAATGGAAGTTCGCGATCTGCTGAGCGAATATGAATTCCCTGGAGATGACACTCCGGTTATCCGTGGTTCCGCACGTGAAGCTCTGCAAAATCCGGACGGAGAATGGGCTCAGAAAATCGTCGAGCTGTTCGAGCAAATCGACACCTACATTCCGACTCCTGAGCGCGACACTGACAAGCCTTTCTTGATGCCTGTCGAGGACGTATTCTCCATCACCGGACGCGGTACGGTTGCTACTGGCCGTGTAGAGCGTGGAACAGTTAAAGTGGGCGACGAGATCGAAATCGTTGGTCTTGTAGAAGAAACTAAGAAATCCGTTGTAACCGGAGTAGAAATGTTCCGTAAGCTGCTTGACTCCGCTCAAGCCGGGGACAACATCGGTGCTCTTCTCCGCGGTGTGGATCGTAAAGAAATCGAGCGCGGCCAAGTTTTGGCTAAGCCTGGTTCCGTTAATCCGCACACCAGCTTCACCGCTCAAATCTACGTACTGACTAAAGAAGAAGGCGGACGTCATAAGCCTTTCTTCACCGGATATCGTCCTCAGTTCTACTTCCGTACAACGGACGTAACAGGAATCATCACTCTTCCGGAAGGAACCGAGATGGTTATGCCTGGGGACAACATCACCGTTACCGTTGAACTGATTGCTCCGATCGCTATCGAGCAAGGAACCAAATTCGCTATTCGCGAAGGCGGACGTACAGTAGGTGCCGGTGCGGTTGCTACAATCGTGAAGTAATAATGCAATTATGAGAACCTTCATCTTAATAGGTGAAGGTTCTCTTTGCGATTTAAGAAGAGGAAGAATTCAAGCCGACATAGAAGCTGCATAAGGCCTATAGCCCTTAATGCTTTGGTTGTTTCTATAAAAGAATAGCGTTTGAGTAAGTTTTTTTGAAATTTTCTTGATTTCTTGCTGGGTTTTTAATATAATAGTGAACGTTGGTCTGTGACGTTGCGATGATGTGAGAGGTTGCTGACACACCCGGCCCCTTTGCCATGGACGGTGTTCAGGAGATTTTCACGGAGTATGTCCGATTATAATTTGGGCGAAAGAAGGAGGGACTACTATGGCAAAGCAAAAGATTCGTATTCGCTTGAAAGCATACGATCACAGAATTCTTGATCAATCCGCCGAGAAAATCGTAGAAACGGCAAAACGTTCGGGAGCAGGTGTATCCGGACCGATTCCGCTTCCTACCGAGAAGCAAATCATCACGATTCTGCGTGCGGTTCACAAGTACAAGGATTCCAGAGAGCAATTCGAAATGCGTACGCATAAACGTTTGATTGACATTGTCAACCCGACGCCGCAAACGGTCGATGCGCTCATGCGTTTGGACTTGCCGTCCGGTGTGGACATCGAAATCAAGCTGTAGAATAGAAGATCGAAGCAACGAGTAACGAATATTTCATTTCAGAAGGATTGTAAAGGAAAAGAGGTGTCAACATGACTAAAGGTATCTTAGGTAGAAAACTGGGGATGACTCAAGTATTTACACCGGAAGGTGTAGTTCTGCCCGTAACGGTAATTCAAGCCGGCCCTTGTGTTGTTCTGCAGAAGAAAGACGTGGAGAACGACGGTTATGAGGCGATTCAGATCGGTTTTGAAGATAAGAAGGAAGTTCGCGCCAACAAGCCTGAGTCAGGCCATGCCAAAAAAGCGAACACAGCACCTAAGCGCTACATTAAAGAATTTCGCGGAGTTCAGTTGGCAGATTATGAGGTAGGACAAGAAATTAAAGTAGATCTGTTCAGCGAAGGCGAATTCGTAGACGTAACTGGCACTTCGAAAGGTAAGGGATTTGCCGGATCTATCAAAAGACATGGACAGCACAGAGGGCCTATGTCTCACGGTTCCCGTTATCATCGTGGACCGGGTTCGATGGGATCGATTCAAGCCAACCGTGTTCCCAAAGGCAAGAAATTACCGGGACATATGGGTCAGGAAACCGTTACGCTGCAAAATCTGCAAGTCGTTAAAGTGGATGCGGAGCGCAATGTAATTCTGGTTAAAGGATCTATTCCAGGACCTAAAAATAGCTTCGTCAGCATCAAATCTTCGGTTAAGAAGTAATTTTGCGAGAAAGGAGGATTCATCATGCCAAAAGTAGCATTATACAACGTTAGCGGAGCTCAGGTTGGTGAAGTTGAACTGTCCGATGCCGTATTCGGAGTTGAACCGAATCAACACGTGCTTCATGAAGCTGTTGTTATGCAGCAGGCTTCCCAGCGTCAGGGAACGCACAAGGTTAAAGGTCGCTCCGAAGTAAGAGGCGGAGGACGCAAGCCTTGGAAACAAAAAGGAACTGGTCGCGCTCGTCAAGGCAGCATCCGTGCGCCGCAGTGGAAAGGCGGAGGTGTTGTATTCGGCCCGACTCCACGCAGCTATGGATACAAATTGCCTAAGAAGGTTCGCCGTTTAGCAATCAAATCAGCTCTTTCTTCTAAAGTGATCGAGAACGAGATTATTGTGTTGGATCAACTTCAAATGAATCAGCCTAAAACGAAGGAATTCGCAGCTATTCTGAAAAATTTGAAGGCCGATCGCAAGGCACTGATCGTCGCTCCGAGCTTCGATGAAAATGTGGCATTGTCCGCTCGTAATCTCCCGGGAGTTAAATTTGTAACTGCTGAAGGAATCAACGTATTGGACGTATTGGTTCACGACAAACTCATCATTACGAAGGAAGCGGTTGAGAAAGTAGAGGAGGTTCTTGCGTAATGAAAAATCCTCGTGACATTATCAAGCGTCCGTTAATTACGGAACGTTCTGCAGATATGATGGCCGAGAAGAAATACGTGTTTGAAGTGGATATTAAGGCCAACAAAACGCAAATTCGGCAGGCGATTGAAGAAATTTTCAAAGTGAAAGTCCTTAAAGTCAACACTTTAAGAATGCCCGGCAAGCCGAAGCGCTATGGCCGTTTCTCCGGATACAGACCGGATTGGAAGAAAGCTTTTGTTACCTTAAGCCCGGACAGCAAAGAACTTGAGTTCTTTGAAACGGTCTAAGGCCATTTTGTGAAGATAGGAGGGAATCCGAATGTCATTTAAAAAATACAAACCGACATCTCCGGGAAGACGCGGTATGAACGTATCTACCTTCGAAGAGATTACGACAAGCACGCCTGAGAAGTCTTTGCTGGCTCCGCTGAGCAAGACGGCAGGACGGAACAACCAAGGTAAAATTACGGTTCGTCACCATGGCGGCGGACATAAGCGTAAGTACCGGATTATCGATTTCAGACGGAACAAAGATGGAATACCTGGACGCGTTGCTACGATCGAGTACGATCCGAACCGGACAGCTAATATTGCCTTGATCCACTATGCAGACGGAGAGAAGCGTTACATTCTTGCCCCACAAGGTTTGAAGGTGAACGATGTAATCGAGTCCGGAGCAGCTGCGGATATCAAGGTCGGAAACAGCCTTCCACTGGAAAATATTCCGGTAGGTACGCTTATCCACAATATCGAATTGAAGCCCGGCAAAGGCGGACAGCTCGTTCGTGCTGCTGGAACAGAGGCTCAGCTTCTTGGTAAAGAAGATAAGTACGTAACTGTTCGTTTATCTTCTGGAGAAGTACGCCGCATTCTCAAGGTTTGCCGCGCAACGATCGGTTCTGTCGGCAACGAGGACCATGAGCTGCTCAAAATCGGTAAAGCCGGCCGCTCCCGTTGGTTGGGCAAACGCCCGGTAGTCCGCGGGGTAGTTATGAACCCGAACGATCACCCTCACGGTGGTGGTGAAGGTCGTGCTCCAATCGGACGCAAATCTCCGATGTCTCCATGGGGTAAACCTACGCTTGGTTACAAAACCCGTAAAAAAGGTAAAGCTTCTAGTAAGTACATTGTACGTGGACGTACGAAATAATATTCAGATCCGTAAGGTTGGATGAAGGGAGGAACAGCTATGGGTCGCAGTTTGAAAAAAGGACCGTTTGTGGACAGCTATTTGCTTAAGAAGGTTGAGGAAGCCGACAGCACAAGCAAAAAAGTAGTGATCAAGACCTGGTCTCGCCGCTCCACCATTTTCCCTCAATTTGTCGGACATACTTTTGCAGTATACGATGGCAGAAAGCATGTGCCTGTGTATGTAACGGAAGACATGGTTGGGCATAAGCTCGGTGAATTTGCTCCAACCCGGACATACAAAGGGCATACGGACGACGACAAAAAAACCGGCAGACGCTAATAGCCGGAATCAGTAAGCGATATGTTTGAGAGGAGGTAGACTCATGCAAGCAACTGCAAGTGCAAGATATATTCGCATTGCTCCTCGTAAAGTTCAATTGGTTATCGATCTGATCCGCGGCAAGAACGTGGGAGAAGCTATCGCTATTTTGCGTCATACGCCTAAAGCCGCTTCTCCGGTCGTGGAGAAAATTTTGAACGCAGCGATTGCGAATGCTGAGCATAATCATTCCCTGGATCCGGAGAAGCTGTATATCGCTCAAGCTTATGTAAATCAGGGTCCGATCATGAAACGTTTTCGGCCGCGTGCTATGGGACGTGCTAGCCGTATCAATAAACGCACAAGCCACATTACGTTAGTGGTATCTGAAAAATAAGGAGGGATACATGTGGGTCAAAAAGTAAGTCCGGTCGGATTGAGAATAGGCATCATTCGTGATTGGGAATCCAAATGGTACGCAGATAAAGACTATGGCGATCTGCTCCTGGAGGATGTCAAAATCCGCGAATATCTTAAAGGTAAGCTGAAGGATGCTTCTGTTTCCCGTATTGATATCGAACGTGCTGCTAATCGGGTGAACGTAACCATCCATACGGCTAAACCAGGAATGGTTATTGGTAAAGGCGGTTCCGAGGTAGAGAATATCCGCGCCTACATTGCCAAATTGTCTAACAAGAAGGTCCACATCAATATTACAGAAATTAAAAATCCTGAGCTGGATGCAACATTGGTTGCAGAAAGCATTGCACAGCAACTCGAGCGTCGCGTATCTTTCCGCCGGGCTATGAAGCAGGCTATTCAAAGATCGATAAGAGCAGGCGCTAAAGGAATCAAGACGTCTGTCAGCGGACGTTTGGGCGGGGCGGAAATCGCTCGTACGGAAGGCTACAGCGAAGGTACCGTGCCTCTGCACACTCTGCGTGCGGACATCGACTACGGAACTGCTGAAGCTCATACCACTTACGGACGGATCGGTGTGAAGGTATGGATCTATCGTGGAGAGGTTCTTCCGCCAGCTAAGAAGAAGGCTGAACAGGAAGGAGGAAACTAATCATGTTAATGCCTAAACGTGTTAAACACCGCAAGGAACATCGCGGTAAGATGAAAGGCAGAGCCAAGGGCGGGACGGAAGTCACTTTCGGCGAATATGGCCTGCAGGCTATGGAGCCGTCCTGGGTTACCAACCGTCAGATTGAGGCTGCCCGTATTGCCATGACCCGTTACATTAAGCGTGGCGGTAAAGTATGGATTAAAATTTTCCCTTCCAAGCCGATCACCCAGAAGCCTCTTGAGGTGCGGATGGGTAGCGGTAAAGGAAGCGTAGAGAAATGGGTTGCAGTTGTTAAACCCGGTAAAATTTTGTTTGAATTGGCCGGAGTAAGCGAAGAGGTGGCTCGCGAAGCGATGCGCCTGGCTGCTCACAAACTGCCGATCAAAACAAAGTTTGTGAAACGTGATGAATTGGGTGGTGAAGCAAATGAAGGCTAGTGAATTTCGCAACTTAACCACTGAAGAGATCGAGCGCAAAATTTCCGGTTTCAAGGAAGAACTGTTCAACCTCCGTTTTCAACTGGCTACCGGCCAACTGGATAACCCGTCTCAAATCCGTAAAGTGCGCAAAGAAATTGCACGTGCCAAGACCATTTTGCGTGAAAGAGAACTCGGCATCAGCTAAGCTGAACCAGAGAGAAGAAAGGAGGATCCTTCATGAGTGAACGTAACGAACGCAAAGTTCAAATCGGTAAAGTTGTCAGCGACAAAATGGATAAAACCATCGTTGTAGCTGTAGAAACTTACAAGAAGCACTCCCTCTACCACAAGCGTATTAAATATACGAAGAAATTCAAGGCGCATGACGAGAACAACCAAGCCAAGATCGGCGATGTGGTTAAAATTATGGAAACCCGTCCGCTGTCCAAAGACAAGCGCTGGAGACTGGTTGAAATCGTAGAGGAAGCTGTAGTCATTTAAGCCGTTGCTATATAGATTTTTTCGGAAATAGGTTGAAAGGAGGTCGCTGGAATGATTCAACAACAAAGCCGTTTAAGCGTAGCCGACAACTCTGGTGCGAAGCAATTGATGTGTATTCGCGTACTTGGTGGAACAGGACGCAAGTTTGCCAATATTGGTGATTTGATCGTCTGCTCCGTCAAAGAAGCAACACCAGGCGGCGTTGTCAAAAAGGGTGATGTAGTTAAGGCGGTTATCGTTCGTTCTAAGCGTGGTGCTCGCCGGAAAGATGGTTCTTACATCACTTTCGATGAGAACGCAGCTGTTATCGTCAAAGAAGACAAAAGCCCTCGCGGAACCCGTATTTTCGGGCCGGTTGCCCGGGAGCTTCGTGATAAAGACTTCATGAAGATTATTTCGTTGGCGCCTGAAGTTATTTAATTGGGCCGCTGGCGTAACGCAGTTAGAACCATCCGTTACTTAGGAGGTGTACTTGAAAATGCCGAAAGCTAAACAGCTTGAATCCCATAATAACAAATTGCACGTCAAAAAAGACGATACGGTATTTGTTATTACCGGTAAAGATAAAGGCAAGAAGGGCCGTGTCATCGCAGCTTATCCGCGTCAGAACCGCGTGTTGGTGGAAGGCGTGAACATGGTCAAGAAGCATTCCAAACCATCCCAGCAAAATCCGCAAGGCGGAATCATCGAACAGGAAGCTCCGATTCATGTTTCCAACGTGATGCTGCTGGATCCGAAGAGCGGACAACCGACCCGTATCGGATACAAAACGCTCGACAATGGCAAAAAAGTCCGGATCGCGAAAAAATCCGGAGAAGTTATTGATTAAGTTTAGTGCGGAAAGGAGGTACATGTCAGCATGGCAGCTAGATTAAAGGATCGTTATCTGAATGATGTTACCCCTGCATTGATGCAGAAGTTTAATTACACGACCGTCATGCAGGTTCCTAAAATAGAGAAGATTGTCATCAATATGGGCGTGGGCGACGCTGTGGCTAACTCCAAGGTTCTGGACAGCGCAGTTGAGGATCTTCAGCTGATCGCCGGTCAGAAGCCTGTTATTACAAGAGCAAAGAAATCTATTGCAGGTTTTAAATTGCGTGAAGGAATGCCGATCGGAGTTAAAGTAACCCTGCGCGGTGAACGCATGTACCATTTCCTGGATAAGCTGTTTAACGTAGCTCTTCCACGCGTACGTGACTTCCGCGGGGTGTCGAACAAGGCATTCGACGGCCGCGGCAACTATACGCTTGGTTTGAAGGAACAGCTCATTTTCCCGGAAATCGATTATGACAAAGTAGACAAAGTTCGCGGTATGGACGTAGTTATCGTAACAACCGCCAAAACGGATGAAGAATCCCGCGAATTGCTTGCTCAATTGGGTATGCCTTTCGCCAAATAATTCCAACTATTGGAGGTGGAAAGTAAGTGGCAAAAACCTCGATGATCGTAAAGCAACGCCGTAAACCGAAATTTCAGGTTCGTGCATATACCCGTTGCGAGCGTTGTGGTCGTCCGCATTCCGTTCTGCGCAAATTCAAAATCTGCAGAATATGTTTCCGTGAATTAGCATACAAAGGCCAGATTCCTGGCGTCAGAAAAGCAAGCTGGTAATCACCCTAGTTCGGGAAGGAGGTTCGCAATATGGTAATGTCTGATCCGATTGCAGATATGCTTACTCGCATTCGCAACGCTAATACAGTTCGTCATGAAACTGTGGAAATTCCCGCTTCCAAGATCAAGAAGGAAATTGCTGAAATCCTGAAAAGAGAAGGTTTCATCCGCGACGCGGAATACGTTCAGGATAGCAAGCAAGGAATTATCCGCCTGTTTCTGAAATATGGTCCGAACAACGAGCGCGTTATTACCGGGCTGAAAAGAATCAGCAAGCCGGGATTGCGCGTATATTCCAAAAGCCAAGAGATTCCTAAAGTATTGGGCGGTCTGGGTTTGGCGATCATTTCCACGTCTCGCGGTGTGATGACGGATAAGGAAGCACGTCAGGCCAACGCAGGCGGAGAAGTTCTCTGCTACGTATGGTAATGTTTTTATCGTAAACGAATGGAGGTGCACACATGTCTCGAGTTGGACGCAAACCGATTGCTGTTCCAGGCGGCGTTACAGTGACTTTGGACAATTCCGTAATTACGGTTAAAGGTCCTAAAGGAACATTGACCCGCGAACTGCATAAGGAAATTAATGTAAATATTGAAGATAACACTATTCTGATCGAACGTCCTTCAGATAATAAATTGCATCGTTCCCTGCACGGAACTACCCGCACTGTGGTAGCGAATATGGTTAACGGTGTAACGGAAGGATACGCGAAAGCGTTAGAGCTTGTCGGGGTCGGATACCGCGCTAACAAAAGCGGCAACAAGCTTGTGCTGAACGTTGGCTACTCCCATCCGGTTGAGATCGAAGCGGAAGAAGGAATCGAGTTCGAAGTTCCTTCCAATACGAAAGTGATTGTTAAAGGTATCGATAAAGAGCAGGTTGGCGCTACAGCGGCCAAAATCCGCTCTATTCGTAAGCCTGAGCCTTACAAAGGCAAAGGAATCAAGTATGAAGGCGAACGGATTATCCGCAAGGAAGGTAAAGCCGGTAAGAAGAAGTGATTTCTCTGAAGCGTGTTAAGGGAAATGGAAAGGAGTGACAACCGAATGATTACTAAATCCGATAAAAATCAAGCCCGCGTGAAAAGACACCTTCGTGTCCGCAAGAAAATTGAAGGGACGACGGAACGTCCTCGCCTGAACATTTTCCGTTCCGAGAAGCATATGTACGCTCAAGTTATTGACGATGTTAAAGGCGTTACGATCGCAGCGGCCTCTACATTGGATAAAGAATTGAAGATGGAGAACGGCGGCAATGTCGAAGCGGCCCGCCAAGTAGGTGCCTTGATTGCCAAGCGTGCCAAAGAGAAAGGCATCGACAAAGTAGTATTTGACCGCGGTGGTTATCTGTATCATGGTCGCGTACAGGCTCTGGCCGATGCGGCACGGGAAGCAGGATTAGAATTCTAACCGCGAATTCACTTAATAAGGAGGTAATAGAACTTGCGTGTAGATCCCAACACTTTAGAACTTAAGGATAAAACAGTTCACATCAACCGTGTTGCTAAAGTAGTTAAAGGTGGTCGTCGCTTCAGCTTCAGCGCTCTCGTTGTTGTTGGCGACGAGAAGGGCTGGGTTGGCGCCGGAATCGGTAAAGCTTCTGAAGTCGGCGATGCGATCCGCAAAGGCATCGAAGACGCCAAGAAGAATCTGGTCTATGTTCCGCTGGTCAACACTACTATTCCGCACTTTGTAATTGGACGGTTCGGTGCGGGTAAAGTTTTGATGAAGCCGGCAGCAGAAGGTACCGGAGTTATTGCCGGAGGACCTGTTCGTGCGGTGCTCGAACTGGCAGGCGTAGGCGACATTCTGACCAAGTCTTTAGGATCTTCCAATCCTATCAACATGGTCAACGCCACTTTGGAAGGCTTGCAGCGTTTGAAGAAAGCAGAAGACGTTGCTAAACTTCGGGGTAAAACTGTAGAAGAGTTATTAGGTTAGGAGGGGAAACGATGACCAAGCAATTAGCAATCACCCTCAAGCGCAGTTTGATCGGACGTCCGGAGACCCACCGCACAACGGTTAGAACTTTAGGTCTGCGTAAACTGCACCAGACTGTTGTTCAACCGGATAACGCGGCTATTCGGGGCATGGTGAATCAAGTTAGCCATTTGGTTGAAGTTAAAGAAGTCGAAGCTTAAGAATCCGTTCGGATGACATTCCGGCTTCAACATAACAGATTGCAAAAATTATAAGGAGGTGCACACGATGAAATTGCATGAACTTACTCCTGCAGCCGGCTCCCGTCATGAGAAAAAGCGTGTTGGTCGTGGTATTGCCAGCGGTAACGGAAAAACTGCAGGCAGAGGTCATAAGGGGCAGAAAGCCCGTTCCGGCGGCGGTGTACGTCCTGGATTCGAGGGTGGACAAAACCCGCTGTTCCGTCGACTTCCAAAACGCGGTTTTACGAACATTTCGCGCAAGGAATATGCAGTGGTTAACCTCGACCGCCTGAATCAATTTACAGAGGGCGCTGAGGTGACACCAGAGGTTTTAGTGCAAGCCGGTATTGTTAAAAATACTCTGAGCGGCATCAAGATCTTAGGGGAAGGCGAACTGACCGTTAAGCTGACAGTTAAAGCCAATAAGTTCTCTAAATCTGCGGTGGAAAAAATTGAAGCTGCCGGTGGTAAAACCGAGGTGATTTAATGTTAAAGACCATATCAAACATCATGAAAGTAGAGGATCTTCGCAGAAGGATCCTGTTTACTCTTCTCGTTCTGATTGTCTATCGGATTGGTGCGTTTATTCCAGTGCCCAATATCGATACTGACATTTTATCAGCTACTGACCGGCAGCAAGCAGATATATTCGGGCTGTTAAATACTTTCTCAGGCGGCGCCTTGTTCCAATTCTCCATTTTCGCCATGGGTATTTTTCCATACATTACAGCGTCCATTATCGTTCAGCTGTTGTCTATGGATGTTGTCCCCAAGTTTGCGCAGTGGGCTAAAGAAGGGGAAGCGGGACGCAAGAAGCTTACTCAATTTACAAGATACGGAACGATCGTACTTGGGTTGATCCAGGCTTTCGGAACTTCGGTTGGATTTAACAGCTATTACGGCAATCTGGTCATCGATCCGAGCTTCACAACCTACGCGATGATCGCTATCGTATTGACTGCAGGTACTGCTTTCTTGATGTGGTTGGGTGAACAAATTACCGAGCATGGGATCGGAAACGGGATTTCCATCCTTATCTTTGCCGGTATTGTAGCAGGAATTCCGACTCACGGACGCGCAATCTATCTTCAGCTGTTCGTTGACGCAGGAGATGCGCTGTTCCTTAATATCATTAAATTTATTGTTATCCTTGTTGCGATTGTCCTCATTATTGCCGGGGTTATTTTCGTTCAACAAGGTGTGCGCAAAATCCCTGTACAGTATGCCAAACGCGTAGTTGGGCGTAAAATGTACGGCGGTCAGTCGACTCATATTCCGCTTAAAGTGAACGCAGCAGGGGTTATTCCGGTCATCTTCGCGATGTCGCTGCTGATGTTCCCAGCTACGATTGCACAGTTCTGGAGTGGAAATGTCGTCGCTAATTGGATCATCGAAAATCTGTCCTTCACCGCTCCGCTCGGTATGGTTCTGTACGTTCTGTTGATTATCGGATTTACATTCTTCTATACGTTCGTACAAATTAACCCTGAGCAAATGGCGGACCAAATGAAGAAAAACGGCGGATACATTCCTGGGATTCGTCCAGGTAAGACGACCTCGGTTTATTTAACGAGAGTAATGACAAGAATTACATTATCGGGTGCCATATTCCTGGCGGCTATCTCCATTCTCCCTATGCTGTTCGGAGGATTGGCCGGTCTGCCGGAATCGGTGCGAATCGGTGGAACTTCACTCTTGATCGTAGTCGGAGTTGCGCTTGAGACTATGAAACAAATCGAAAGCCAGCTGATCAAACGTCACTACAAAGGGTTTATCAACAAATAAGAAGCTTTGCATTCGCATTGCAGGCTAGCGATAAGTAGACTGGATTCATCGCTTTGTCTGTCACCTTCGGGGAGGTTAAAGCGAAGTGAACATTTTATTTATGGGTCCTCCCGGGGCGGGGAAAGGGACTCAAGCGGAAAGAATCGTCAGCGAGTTCGGGATCCCTCACATTTCTACCGGAGACGCTTTTCGTTTGGCCAAGAGCCAGGCTACACCGCTTGGCTTGGAAGCCCAGAAGTATATGGATCAGGGTCTCCTGGTGCCGGACGACATAACGATCGGCATTGTGAGGGACAGACTGATGCAGCCGGATTGTGAACAAGGATTTCTGCTGGACGGGTTTCCAAGAACGACGGCCCAGGCCGAAGCACTTGATGAAATCATGGAGTCCATGGGAAGAAAACTGGATCACGTCATTGATCTGCAAGTCGATCGCAACCTGCTGTTGGCGAGATTGACCGGTAGAAGAATTTGCAAATCCTGCGGAGCTACTTACCACGTTATGTTTAATCCGCCTCAGGCGGAGGGAACATGCGATAAATGCGGCGGCGAGCTGTATCAGCGGGCCGATGATAACGAGGAGAAAGTAGGTACCCGGTTGGATGAATATACCAACAAGACGGCACCTCTGCTTGATTACTACCGGGCTAAAGGTATTTTACGTCAAGTTGACGGAGAGCAGGAAATTGATTCGGTTACTGCAAACATCCATTCTCTGCTAAGAGGGAATGCCTGATGATTATTTGTAAGTCCGAATACGAGTTGGATTTAATGAGGGAAGCAGGTCGGATTGTGGCGGAGACCCACCGATTGCTTTCCAAAGAGATCCGACCTGGTGTGACGACCAAAGAATTGGATCGGATCGCGGAAGAATTCATTCGCAGTCAGGGTGCGACACCATCTTTTAAAGGCTACAACGGTTTTTCCGGCAGTATCTGTGCTTCAGTCAATGAAGAGTTGGTACATGGAATACCCGGACCCAGAAAACTAAAAGAAGGCGACATCATCAGCATAGATATCGGAGCACAATATCAAGGCTATCATGGCGACTCTGCATGGACCTATCCGGTAGGGGAGATCTCTTCAAGCGCTCAGAAATTGCTGGAAGTGACCGAAAAGGCTCTATATGATGGACTTGCAGAAGCCAAACCGGATGCTCGCCTGTTCACAATTTCACATGCTATTCAACGCACGGTTGAAGCGGAAGGGTTCTCCATTGTCCGGGAATATGTCGGTCATGGAATCGGGGCCAGCCTGCATGAAGAGCCGCAAATACCGAACTACGGACTTCCTGACCGAGGGCCTCGCCTGAAGCCCGGTATGGTCTTGGCCATCGAGCCGATGGTAAACATCGGCGAACGGTATGTCAAAACATTGGATGATCAATGGACGGTTGTGACGGTAGACGGATCTCTCTGTGCTCATTTCGAGCATACTATCGCGATTACGAACGATGGGTACGAGATCCTGACTAAATCGGAAATGTAGGTGATGAGCGTGGAGGTATCCGATCATCCCCGGCTTGGGCAAATTGTACAGATCCTGAAAGGAAGGGACACTGGAAAATTCGGGATTATCATACAAATCGTCGATGACCGTTTCGTTCTTATCGCGGACGGCGATAAGAGGAAATTCGATCAGCCAAAGAAGAAAAACCTGCTTCACCTTAAATTGCTAGAAGCGGTAAGCAGTGAGGTTGTGGATAGTTTAACGGAAACCGGTCGTGTGACCAACGGAAAACTGCGATATGCACTGAGCAAGTTTGTGGAAGAGCAACAAGCCTCAGTTCATGAGAAAGGAGAATAACGGTGGCCAAAGAAGATGTTATTGAAGTTGAAGGTACGGTAGTAGAACCTCTCCCGAATGCCATGTTTAAAGTGGAATTGGAGAACGGTCATAAAATTTTGGCTCACGTATCTGGTAAAATTCGAATGCACTTTATCCGGATTTTGCCTGGAGACAAGGTTACAGTCGAGCTTTCCCCTTATGATCTGACAAGAGGACGCATTACGTACCGCTTTAAATAAGTCGGCATTCCTGTTAGTGACGCATGAGATAGATGAGGTTATGCATATGAAGTATGGTTTTGCTCAGGCAAAACCCCAAAGCTCAAGCTTACGAAGTAGGTTTTGCTAAGACAAAACCAATAGGAGGTAACCACAATGAAGGTTAGACCGTCGGTTAAACCTATATGCGAAAAATGCAAAGTCATCAAGCGTAAAGGTAACGTTATGGTGATTTGCGAAAATCCGAAGCATAAACAAAAACAAGGTTAAGGAGGTGCATTCAATCAATGGCTCGTATAGCTGGAGTAGACTTGCCTCGTGATAAGCGGGTGGAGATTGCCCTTACCTACATTTTTGGAATTGGCCGCACCACTTCGCAGAAAATTCTGAGCAGCACCGGCGTTAATCCGGATACTCGTGTCCGTGATTTAACGGAAGATGAAGTCAGCAAACTGCGTGACGCAATTGACAAGACGGTGAAAGTGGAAGGTGACCTTCGCCGTGAAATTTCTCTCAACATCAAGCGTTTGATTGAGATCGGATCTTATCGGGGAATTCGTCACCGTCGCGGACTTCCGGTTCGTGGTCAACGGACTAAGACGAATGCACGTACGCGTAAAGGTCCTCGTCGTACCGTAGCTAACAAGAAGAAATAATAAGGGGGGATAAAGACGAATGGCTAAACCTAAAACAAAAGTAACCCGTACAAAACGTCGTGACCGTAAAAATATTGAATCTGGAGTAGCTCATATCCGTTCCACATTTAACAATACGATCGTTACGATTACGGACCCGCACGGGAACGCTATTTCTTGGGCAAGCTCCGGAAACCTTGGATTTAAAGGCTCCCGTAAGAGTACTCCTTTTGCAGCACAAATGGCAGCCGAAGCCGCAGCCAAAACTGCTATGGAGCACGGTATGAAAACTGTGGAGGTTATGGTTAAAGGTCCTGGCGCCGGACGTGAAGCTGCAATTCGTTCCTTGCAGGCTGCAGGTCTGGAAGTCAACATGATCAAAGACGTAACTCCGATTCCGCATAACGGTTGCCGTCCTCCTAAACGTCGTCGTGTCTAATTAAGGATCGAAAACTAGTATAAATATCCGTAACATGTGAATAATGGTGTTGAAGGATAGGAATACTAGATGTTTTTATCGGTTATCGGGTATCCAGTGGAAACGACGTTTCGAAGGAGGGTAAATTTAATGATAGAAATTGAAAAACCAAAGATTGAGACCGTGACAGTAAACGAAGAAGGCACATACGGCATGTTTGTGGTTGAACCTTTGGAACGGGGTTACGGGACGACGCTTGGCAATTCTTTACGTCGTATTTTGCTCTCTTCTTTGCCGGGAGCTGCTGTTAACTCCGTTCAAATCGAAGGTGTCCTTCATGAGTTCTCGACCATTCCCGGTGTAATGGAAGATGTTACGGAAATTATCCTAAACCTCAAAGGACTATCGTTAAAGATTCATTCCGACGAAGAGAAAGTACTGGAAATTGACGCGGATGGCGAAGGAGTAGTCACAGCTGGAGACATTCGCGCGGACAGCGATGTAGAAATTTTGAACCCGGACCTTCATATTGCTACTTTATCGGCTGACGCACGCCTTCATATGCGAATCAATGCCAATCGTGGCAGAGGGTACGTACAGGCGGACAAGAATAAGCGTGAGGATCATCCGATCGGTGTTATCCCGATTGACTCGATCTACACTCCAATTACCCGCGTCAACTACAGTATTGAGAACACTCGTGTTGGTCAAGTTACTAACTACGATAAACTTACCCTCGAAGTATGGACCGATGGCAGTATTCGTCCGGAGGAAGCGGTTAGTCTCGGAGCCAAGATTTTGACCGAACATCTTATGCTCTTTGTTGGCTTGACGGATGAAGCCAAAGATGCTGAGATCATGATAGAGAAAGAAGAAGACAAAAAAGAAAAAGTATTGGAAATGACCATCGAAGAGTTGGATCTTTCCGTTCGTTCTTACAACTGTTTGAAACGTGCGGGAATTAATACCGTTCAAGAGCTGATAACCAAGACGGAAGAGGACATGATGAAGGTCCGCAATCTTGGCCGCAAATCTCTGGAAGAAGTTCAGGAGAAGCTCGACGAATTAGGATTAAGCCTTCGATCGGAAGATTAAATTTCCCATTAGAAGGAGGGAACAACATGGCATATCAAAAGCTGGGTCGTGATTCCAGTGCGCGGAAAGCCTTGTTCCGTGATCTGGTGACCGACTTATTCATTCAAGAGCGCATCCAAACGACAGAGGCTAAGGCGAAAGAGGTTAGATCCATCGCGGAGAAGCTGATCACTCTGGCTAAACGCGGAGATCTTCATGCTCGTCGCCAAGCAGCCGCCTACGTTCGCCGTGAAGCGGCTAACGATGAGCAGGACGCCATTCAAAAGCTGTTTACTGAATTGGCCACCCGCTATTCCGAGCGTCCAGGCGGATACACACGTATCCTGAAGCTGGGGCCTCGTCGCGGAGATGCTGCTCCTATGGTTTATTTGGAACTGGTGGATCAAGCTTAACGACTGGATAGGAAAGGGTGGACAGAATCTCTGATTCTGCTGAAGCCCTTTTTTTGTATCGTTCACGCGATTAGGTGAGGAACAGGAGCATATCGTGAGAAACATTAAGATGCAGGTAAGCTACGATGGTACAGCCTATTGCGGATATCAGATTCAACCGGATCAGGTGACTATTCAGGGCAAGCTGGAAGAAGCCGTCTCCATCCTTACCGGTGAAGAGGTTCATATTACCTCTTCCGGTAGGACGGATGCGGGGGTTCATGCCCGGGCCCAGGTCATTAACTTCTTAACCAGGTCGGCCATCCCGATCGAACGCTGGTGCCTTGCGATCAATTCCAGACTTCCTGACGATATTACCGTTCATACTGCCGAAGAAATGCCTCTTAATTTCCACGCCAGACACGATGCCAAACAAAAGACCTACCGCTACAGCATTCATAGGAGCCGCTGGCCGGACGTCTTCCACCGGAAGACACGCTTGCATCACCCTTCATTGCTGGACATCGATGCTATGAGAAGGTCCCTTCGCTACTTGGAAGGGGAGCACGATTTTACTTCCTTCTGCTCCACCCGGACTTCGGTTGAATCACACGTGCGTACCATCTTCTCGACCAGCGTGGAGTATAGGCCGGAACCGATGCTGGGAGATGGTGAGGCAGGTGTGATTCATATTTATATCACGGGGAACGGTTTTCTATTCAATATGGTGAGAATTATCGTCGGGACCGTATTGGAGGTCGGCACAGGCAAGAGAAGCGAGTCGGAAATCAAACAAATTCTTGATGCCCGGGACCGTAAACTGGCAGGGCCGACAGCTATGGCTCACGGACTCACGCTATGGGAAGTCAGGTATGAATAAATCTTCATATTGCCTGCTGATTTGTACGACTTTTTCTTGCTATTCAAATCCAGGTATAGTAAGATATTAGATGGTGTTTCATAACTGGCTATCCCACGGCCCCGAGTCATGAAATGACCACCGGATAATTGAACATTAATGAATTAAATCATACAAGCTATTTCTGATGCTTAGGAGGATTAAGCAAATGAGTACCACATATATGGCTAAGCCTAACGAAGTTGAACGTAAATGGTACATTATCGACGCCGAAGGCAAGACCTTGGGTCGACTGGCCAGCGAAGCGGCCAGCCTGATTCGCGGTAAGCATAAGCCGACCTTTACGCCACATATTGATACGGGTGACTTCGTTATCATTATTAATGCCAGCAAGATTGTCCTGTCGGGGAACAAATTGCAAGACAAGAAATACTACAGACACTCGCTGCATTCCGGCGGTCTGAAAGTAACCTCGGCTCAGGAAATGCTGGCCAAGAAACCGGAGCGGATGATCGAACTGGCTGTTCATGGAATGCTGCCTAAGAACCGTCTCGGCAACAAAATGAAATTAAAGCTGAAAGTGTATGCCGGAAGCGAGCATCCACATCAAGCACAACAACCCGAAGTTTGGGAACTTCGCGGGTAATAAAGGGAGGACTCTTTCGTGGCACAAGTACAATACTATGGAACCGGTCGTCGTAAGCATTCGGTAGCACGTGTCCGCCTTGTACCGGGTGAAGGACGAATTGTTATTAATAAACGCGATCTGAATGAATATTTTGGTCTGGAAACATTAAAATTAATCGTTAAGCAACCATTGGCCCTTACCGAAACGGAAGGTAAATATGATGTGCTGGTAACGGCACATGGCGGCGGAACGACTGGGCAAGCAGGTGCTATCCGCCACGGAATTTCCCGTGCACTGCTTAAAGCAGATCCGGAATTCCGCGGTTCTTTGAAGAAAGCCGGCTTCCTGACCCGCGATCCGCGTATGAAGGAGCGTAAGAAATACGGCTTGAAAGCCGCTCGTCGCGCACCTCAATTCTCGAAACGTTAAAAAACCTTATTTTCAACCCTTTCGCCCATTTGCGTTATTCGCAAATGGGCGAAAGCTATATTAGGCACCAAAAGAAAAAGCAAAATCCACAATATAAGAAGCACATCACCCGGGTGGTGTGCTCTTTTTGTTGATAACTTCAAAATTACACTTGGTTTTTCTTTAATGAGCTAAAATAAAAGCAATTCGGAAGAAATTCATAAAATGCATTTAGGTTATATTAAGAAAAATATATGAATTTTTAGTGAGGGAGGCATACAGCATGAACGAAATCGAGACAATCTACCGACAGTTGTTGAATGCGTGGAACAATCAAGATGCACGAGAAATGGCTGACTTGTTTTCGGAGAGCGGCGAGCTTATCGGTTTTGACGGAAGTCAAGAAATTGGACCGGAA
Source organism: Paenibacillus sp. 32O-W (assembly GCF_007679495.1). Lineage (GTDB taxonomy): Bacteria > Bacillota > Bacilli > Paenibacillales > NBRC-103111 > Paenibacillus_L > Paenibacillus_L residui. The sequence continues at coordinate 53,900 of NZ_VEGP01000026.1, forward strand.
AACATTTTTTCGCACCTTGACCCCATCTTCAGAGACCACCCCACCGCAAAATTCGTTAGTAAAGTTAATGATGTGCGCTTCTTAGGTTCAGAGACAGCATTGTTAAGAGCGATAGCGGGCATGGTTCCCCGTGGACAAACTGATATCAACCCGGACGCCAATGCACATCAGACCCTTGTTGTTAGCAGGAAAGAAGGGAAATGGAAAATCGAACTTTTTCAAAATACCCCTGCTCAGTTTCATGGTAGACCAGAGTTGGTCGAACGTATGACAGAGGAATTACGATCCATGCTATCATGACTCGCTTAAGCGACTCTGAAACAGAGCGTGCAGCTTACATGTATACAGCCCTTTCCTAGTTCTGTCGGAAAGGGTATTTTTATTTTCTAAATTTCTCCATTTGGCAAAGTGTTCCGTATAAAATGAATCCTTTTGGTAAGATAAACAGTATATATACTAAGACTAATTTTAAAGAGGAGAAGACTATGGGGATCTTATCCAGATTTAAAGACATTATGTCCAGCAATATCCATGCTTTTTTAGATAAGGCGGAGGACCCGGAGAAAATGCTGGATCAATACTTACGAAATCTCAGAAGCGATTTAGGCCAGGTAAAGGCGGAAACGGCTTCGATTATGGCGGAAGAACAAAGAAGCAAGAGGCAGTGGGATGAATGCAAATCGGAGATCAGCAAGCTGAAAAAGTACGCGGTTAAAGCTTTGGAAGCCGGGAATGAGGGCGATGCCCGGACCTTCCTGGAGAAAAAGTCTTCTCTGGCTGCGAAAGAAGAGGAGCTGCAAGCAGCCTACAATCTGGCGTCCGCCAATGCGGTTAGAATGAAAGAAATGCATGACAAGCTCGTATCCGATATCGGAGAGCTGGAATCAAAGGCAGCCATGCTCAAGGGCAAAATGGCCGCAGCCAAGGCCTTGAAGAGAATGAATGAAATGGGTTCATCCGTCGCCGGTGCCAATTCATCCATTTCTGCTTTCGGAAGGATGGAGGAGAAGGTGAACAGGGCATACGACGAGGCTGAGGCGTTGGCCGAATTAAGAAAGGATCCGGCAGACGAATTCGAGGAGTTAACGGAGAAATACGAGGAAAGTAACGATGTGGAAGATGAGTTGGAGGCCCTCAAAAAGGAACTTAAAAACAATAAAGAATAATCGCACGAAGCTTCACCGGATCGGGTTTCTTCATTCCAACTGAAAGTGTTAAAATGAAGGAATAAGCTGTAGCTGTAGCTACAGCTTTCATAATGAAAGGCATTGAGCGAGGTGACACAGGGGATGGTTATCCATTACAAATGTCCCAACTGCGGCGATGATATGGCATTCGACAGCGATTCGGGAAGGTTAACCTGTCATAGCTGCGGAAGACAGGATAGAATAGAGGAATTTTCCGAAGATTTCATAACAACGACGTTTTCTGACGAGGACGCCCACGAATATCACTGCGACAATTGCGGCGCCATATTGATTACAGAGGCGGAAACAGCGGCTACGACGTGCAGCTTCTGCGGAGCGGGTGTTGTGCTTGGGGACCGGTTATCGGGGGCATTGGCTCCAGCCAAGGTTATTCCATTTACCATTAGCAAGGAACAAGCGATGGCTGCATTTCGCAGATGGTGTAAGAACGGCAGGCTAACTCCTAAAGGTTTTATGACAGCGGATAGGGTTAAGGGGATTACAGGAATGTACATTCCCTTCTGGTTGTATGATTTAAACACGAAAGCGAAGGTAAGTGCCGATTGTACGAGGGTGAGGCAATATACAAGCGGTAATTATATATATACAGAGACGAAACATTATGATGTGTATAGAGATATTGATCTGAATTATGTTAAGGTTCCCGTGGATGCCTCCAAAAAAATGAATGATGAATTAATGGATAAATTAGAGCCGTATGATTACAGCCATTTGAAAGATTTTAAAACACCGTATCTGGCAGGATTTATCGCCGAGAAATACAACTACAATGACGAGGAGCTCCTACCCCGGGTTAAAGCAAAAATCCAAAAATTCATTGATTCCTATATTAGCTCAACCATCTCCGGCTATACTACAGTCCGATATAGAAGCAGACAAATCGATACCAAGAAGACAAGCAGCCATTACGTTCTTCTCCCTGTCTGGATGGTATATTATGATTACGGTAAAGCCGTGCACACTTTTGCGATGAACGGCCAGACGGGCAAGGTCGTCGGTAAGCCTCCGATCAGTTACGGTAAGGTCGCTCAATGGTTCGGCGGCATTGCTGCCAGTACCTTCATAGCGCTAAAACTCATCTCCTTAATGATGGGAGGCGAGATATGGTGAATGGAAGAACGGCTTTAAAAGCGATTATGCTTTGCTTGGTAATCATTCCTTTTTTTCTATCTGCAGTAAATATTTCGCAGGCTGCCGCGGAGTCCAAACCGAAAGTTTATGATTTCGCCAATCTGTTGACCGAGACGGAAGTGGAAGAGCTTGAAGCGATGGCCGATAAGTATGGAGCGAAGAGAGAGACCGAATTTATCATATTAACGACCAAAGATACGGAAGGCAAAGACGTCGTTAAGTATATGCAGGATTTTTACGACGACAAGGCACCGGGGTATGATAAACCTCATGGCAATACAGCCATACTGACGGTTGATATGCAGCATAGAGAAGTGTATTTGGCAGGCTTCTATAAAGCGAAGTTATATCTGGATGATTCCAGGCTGGATTTAATCCGTAACAAAATAACACCGGATTTGTCCAACGGGGATTATTATCTTGCCTTCAGCAAGTTTATAAAGACCTCTTATAAATACATGGGGATAAAGCCCGGTGTCAACCCGGAAAATATTCTCTTTACACTATGGTTTCAACTAGCCGCCTCCTTGGCTGTAGGGGGAGCTGTAGTCGGAGTTATGCTGTACAACTCGGGAGGTAAAGTCACTGTAAATGAAGGGACTTACCGGGATTTCCAAAACTCCAGAGTTCGTGAGCAGCGCGACGATTATATACGGACAACGGTCACCAAACGCAGGAAACCGTCCTCGAACAGCAGCAGCGGAGGCGGTGGCGGAGGGGGAGGAACGACCAGCGGGGGTCATTCTCATAGCGGAAGCAGAGGAAGCTTTTAAGAATCCTAATCATACGGAAGGGAATGAGAAAAGAGATGTCCTTTTTTAGAAATCAATTTGCTAATGTAGTGGAATGGGAAGAGTTTAGAGACGATATGATTTTCTGGAAGTGGAGCAATCGGGAGATCAAGAAAGGGAGCCGGCTTATTATCCGTCCCGGCCAGGATGCCATATTTATTAACAACGGTAAAATAGAGGGGATATTTCATGACGAGGGCGATTATAACATAGCTTCGGAAATTATCCCTTTTCTGTCCACGCTCAAAGGCTTCAAGTTTGGTTTTAACAGCGGCATGAGAGTAGAAGTGCTGTTCGTCAACACGAAGGAATTTACCGTAAAATGGGGCACGAAAAGTGCGATTCACATTCCGACCCCGCAGCTTCCCGGAGGGCTGCCGATTCGCGCCAATGGAACGTTTAATTTTAAGGTGAATGATTATGTGGCTCTAATTGATAAAATTGCCGGGGTTAAAGAAAGCTACTTTGTCGATGACATCAAGCTTAGAATGACCTCGATCCTCGATCAGCTTCTTATGAAGTGGATCTCGAAGGAAGGCAAGGACATGTTTAACCTGCAGGCCAATGCTTTCGAAATTGCCCAAGGGATCAGGGAAGATATGGATATGCAGATTATAAACGATGGAATTACCATCACCGGCTTTAATGTCATGAGCTTCAATTATCCGGAAGAAATTCAAGAGATGATCACGAGGACCGCTTCCCACAGCATGGTTGGAGATCTCCAAAGATACCAGCAGATTTCCATGACCGACGGGATTGCCTCCGGCAAGGTTCAGGGCGGCGGTGCGGCATCCGATATGGCCGGCATGATGATGGGTATGAATATAGCCAATGAAATGCTGAAGAACATGAATAAAGGCAAAAACACGACCGATCAGCCGGCACCGTCCGCCCCTCCCGCACAGGCAAATAATGATGAATCCGACAACACTGACGGCGGCAAACAGAAGCCGAACTTCTGCCCAAATTGCGGAACAAAGACGAGCGGCGGCAACTTCTGCTCCAATTGCGGACACAAGCTGGTCTAATGATTATATTCCTAAGGATCATATACAACACAACCTCGAAGCCTTCCCTGCCTTATGGGGAGGCTTTTTCCGTATTGTTCCCCCATTAAGGAACGGAACACACTATATCTGTTTTTATATTTCACGGTAAACGCGCAAGTGCAAAGGAGGACGATAGCCGGTTATCCTTGGCTGGCGGAAGCGCTGCTTATCTTATAGTTTATATGCACCAATAAGCTCCATCTTCAATAAACTGTGTTATGTGCCCATTTCGGTTGGTTTATGGGAATATTGCAGGGAGAGGTGTCAAGGGTATGAATTTATTTGAAAAGGAAGAGCTGATCCGGCAGGCTGGCCCGGAATTGGAAAATCGCTCAGCCGAATACGTCCTGGCATGGGCAGTGGAACGTTTTCCTAACATCACCCTGGCTTGCAGCTTCGGGGCGGAGGATGTTGTGTTAGTGGATCTGCTGAATAAAGTCAGTCCCCGCACAGATATATTCTATCTGGATACGGACCTTCACTTCCGTGAAACCTATGAGACCAGGGACCGGTTGGAAGAGCGGTATGGCAAAGCATTCGTACGGGTGAGTCCCAAGCTTAGCCTGCAGGAGCAGGCCGAGGCGTATGGGGAGAATCTGTGGTCGGTTAATCCGAACCAGTGCTGCCTTATTCGCAAGGTAAATCCACTGGCCGAAGTGCTGAGCAAATATGACGCCTGGATTACCGGAATCCGAAGAGAGCAGGCTCCGACCAGGGCCAATGCGGGCAAAATTGAGTACGATGTCAAATTCGGACTGATTAAGTTCAATCCGCTGGCTGATTGGAAATCTGAGGATGTGTGGAATTATATCCGCACGAACCGGATTATCTACAATCCTCTGCATGATTCAAATTATCCAAGTATAGGGTGTGAGAAATGTACTCGTCCGGTCCGGCCGGGAGAAGACCCGAGAGCGGGACGGTGGTCCGGCTTCCAGAAGACGGAATGCGGGCTGCATAACGATTCTGTTGGTGTTGAACTGCAGAAGTGACGAAACGGGAGGAACATACATGAAACTGGCTTATGAAGCTCATGGCGGACCGTTAGTAGATCGAAGAGTTAGTGGAGAAGAACGAGAAAGGCTGCTGCAGGAGGCTGCCGGGTTGGTTAAGGTCCCTATCCATTCCCGCACTTTGTCGGATCTCGATTTGATCGCCGTGGGGGCGTTCTCTCCGTTAGAAGGCTTTATGACGAGAGACGATTATCAATCGGTTATTGAGCGGATGAGGTTGAACAATGGAGTGGTATGGAGCCTTCCCATTACACTTGCGGTAGAAGAAAAATACTTATCCCAGATATCTATAGGGGAAAACATAGCGCTAACCGGGGCGGACGATGGGGTCATCTATGCAGTGCTGGAGGTCAAGGATATTTACAAGGTCGATCAGAAAGAGGAGGCCAGACAGGTTTTCCTGACGGACAGCGAAGAGCATCCCGGAGTCGCCAAGCTGTATGAACAGCCGGCAGCTTATGTGGGCGGCCCTGTGAGGGTTCTTAACCGCAAGCCGATTAACGAATACAGAGAGTATTATTTTGACCCGGAGGAGACCCGCCGATTATTTGCAGACAAAGGGTGGAAGACCGTGGTCGGTTTCCAAACGCGTAACCCGGTTCATCGTGCCCATGAATATATCCAAAAGAGCGCCATGGAAATCGTGGACGGGCTGTTCCTTAACCCGCTTGTAGGAGAAACGAAAGCCGACGATCTGTCCGCCGATGTACGGATGAGAAGCTATAAGGTGCTGCTTGAGAATTATTATCCCAAGGCTCGTGTCTTCCTCGGCGTCTTCCCTGCCGCCATGCGTTACGCCGGCCCACGGGAAGCGGTCTTTCATGCCATCGTTCGCAAAAACTTCGGATGCACGCATTTCATCGTCGGGCGGGATCATGCAGGGGTTGGAAATTATTACGGCACTTACGATGCCCAACTGATATTTAAACAATTTCAACCGGAGGAGCTGGGAATAACCCCATTGTTTTTCGAGCACAGCTTTTATTGTACGCGCTGCGAAAATATGGCCTCCGCCAAAACATGTCCTCATGATCCGCAGGATCATCTGCATTTATCGGGTACTAAAGTCAGGGAACTGCTGAGGAACGGACAGCATCCACCCAAGCAATTCACCCGGCCGGAAGTGGCGGAGGTGCTAATTCAAGGGATGGCGGAGCAAATAAACAGCCGCTAAGTCGTGCTGGAATGCCTGTCATAATTGTCCACCCCCGTCCATATGATTAAACAAGAGTCAGCGGATATAGGGGTGGATTTATAATGCGAAAGTTCAGGAAGAGAGTCATCTTCTGGATTACCTTAAACGGCGGGTTAAAAATATTACTATCGGCATGGGTAGTTCTAATGATGGTATTCCTGTTTACCACCGAGCTGCCTTCCACCAAGACCTGGTCTTATTGGACAATGCCGCTGTCGGGTAAGGTTATAGCGGTGGACGCCGGACACGGGGGGCCGGACGGGGGGGCCACGAGCAAGAACGGGCTGGTGGAGAAGGACATTAATCTGGCCATTTCCTTATATTTGCGTGATTATCTTCAGCAAGCCGGAGCGATTGTCATTATGACGAGAGAGACAGACCGTGATCTGGCCAGACCGGAAACGAAAGGGCTTAGCAAGCGTAAGACCGAGGATTTACTGAAGCGAGCTGAAATCATTACGAAGCAGAAGGCGGATTTATTGGTCAGCATTCATCTGAACAGCATCCCCTCCGCTAGGTGGAGAGGAGCTCAAACCTTCTATTATCCCCAGGGACATGCTGACGGCAAATGGTTGGCCACCCATATCCAGAATGAAATCAGAGCGAATTTGCAAAATACGGACCGAGTGGCCCAGACCGTCGAGACCATATATTTGTTAAAAGCGACGAGCGTTCCGAGTGTTCTGGTGGAAGCGGGTTTCCTATCCAATCCGGAGGAAGCCAGGCTGTTAGGGAACGGGGATTACCAGAAACAATTGGCCGCTTCGATTTATCAGGGCATTCTGAGATACTATTCGGGGGAAAAAGTTGGTGACACCTGATTATTATTGATATAATAACTTTAGATACGATAATGACGGATATAGAGGTGAACTATGGTATCCAGGGAGCAAGTCATCGAAGCGTTAAAGCATGTACACGATCCGGAATATCATCGTCCGGTTACCGAGTTAAATTTTATTAAAGATGTCATGGTCAAAGAGGATAGAGTTGCCCTTACCTTCGTCCTTACATCGGAAGACGAAACGCTGAAGAAGCAGTACCGTCAAGATGTAGAGGAAGCGATGGAGGGGCTCGGCATCAGCAATGTGCATATCCGGTTCCGTCTAATTAACCAGTATGAGCGCGAGGAGCTCGAGGCCAAGGCCCAATCTGGGGACAGCAGCAGGAGCTCAGCCAAGCAGGAAATTCCCACTCATGCGCCGAAGGCGGGACAAGCGCCGCTTCTCGGACCCGATTCCAATGTACAGTTTATCGCGGTGGCCAGCGGTAAGGGCGGGGTCGGCAAGTCGACCGTGACGGTCAATCTGGCTGTTGCTCTGGCACGTCAAGGCAAACGGGTCGGAATTATCGATGCGGATATTTACGGTTTCAGTGTACCCGATATGATGGGTATCGAGGAAAGGCCGCAGCTCGTTGACAAAAGGATTATTCCGGTAGAGCGGTTCGGTGTCAAAGTTATCTCCATGGGCTTTTTTGTCGAGGATAATGCCCCGATAATTTGGAGAGGTCCGATGCTTGGCAAAATGCTAAGAAATTTCTTCTCCGAAGTGGATTGGGGAGAGCTGGATTACATGATTCTGGACCTGCCGCCGGGTACCGGAGATGTAGCGCTGGATGTTCATCAGATGATTCCGCACAGCAAGGAGCTGATCGTGACGACTCCTCATGCGACGGCCGCATTCGTAGCGGCGCGGGCCGGAGCAATGGCGCTTCATACCGATCACGAAATTCTCGGTGTTGTCGAGAACATGGCGTATTATGTAAATAAGGACGGAGAGAAGGACTATATATTCGGAAGAGGTGGCGGGGCGAAGCTGGCGGAGGAGCTGCATACCGAGTTGCTTGCCCAGATTCCGCTTGGAGCACCGGACAACCACATTTCCGAGCCTGATTTCTCCCCATCGGTATATAAAGCGGACAGCGAAACCGGGAAGCTGTATGCCGAAATGGCCGAAGCCATTATTGGAAAGTTAGGATAAACGTGACTTGGCTGATCAGGGCTAATGCGCAATGCATTAGCCCTGGTCAATTATATACATAGGAATTTGTAAATTCGGGGTATTGATTCGCTAATTGAATTATGAACCGGATTGTTGATCTCCGCACTGATCTCCTCCACCTTCTCCGCCGCCCTGATCTTCTTTGTTCTTTTCTTCTTTATTCCCCTTCTGCCCCTGCTTGCCTTTCCCGCCTTCCTTCGGTTTCATTTCTTCCTCAATGGCTTTACTGAACAATTGCATCAATTGATCGCGGAACAAAGGACTTTGCATCGATTCCTCTATAATTTTCATCGTTTGCTGCCGATATTGGGTGCTTTTCATGGTGTCCATGATCAGCTTTTCGAACTGCGAGTTCTGCATCAATTCCAGCATCTGCTGCTGATATTCGGGATCCTTCATCAAGTCCTTGGTCAGCTGCTTATTATATTTTTGAATCGATTTGGCAAAATCTGCGGCAAATTTAGGATCGGTCATCGTCTTCTCGATCAGGTGGGCGTTATTAGGATCGGTCAGCACGTCTTTAACGGCCATCTGAATCTGCTGTCCTTCACCGGTTGACAACAGCTTCATGGTTGGATCCTGATTTTTGGACGCCGCTTGCTGGACCGCTTTCTGTCCTTCTTCCGAATTGAGAATGTCAAGCATCATGGACTTTATGTCCTTATAACTTTGTTGGTTCTGACCCGACTGTTCATTTTGCGTTCCGCAGGAAGTAAGGAGAAGAACGATACAAAATAAAGCAGGGAGGATGCGGAAATGTCGATGTATCATGGCAAAATGGCTCCCTTCCTGGATTGTAAAATTATTATGTGTGAAATCCGGCGAATTATGTTGATGGGCATTAGCTTTTTGTTGTAAACGTTGGTACAATTATGGTTGAATGTTTTTATCGCCATATAGGATTTTGAATGGTTTCGGATGAAGGCTTACAAAGTTCTATACTGGGGTAACCAATAAAAAATTAGGGGATCTGAGGAAAGACCTGCTGGAGGCGAACATGGCTTGACTTTGAGAAAATGGTTCCATCTATTTTGGACTACATTATTATTGGGGACGGCGGCTTCTTTAGTTGTTGGGCTTGCCCTTGTCGGAATGACTGAGGACTTCCATTTTTTGGAAGTTTCGCAAGCCGGCTTTAATTGGGAAACTATTATTTTCATAGTGTTGGCGGGGGCTACCATCAGTGTCGTTAGTCAAATGGGTTTCTTTGCATATTTGATTACCCGATACATTGCGATGGGGTTCCTTAGAAGCAAATTTCTCTGGGATGTGCTGCAAATTCTTCTGGTAGCCATTGTATACTTCGATATGATTTATTTGACTTATACCAGCTTCGCTGCTGAAGGTGAGTCGGTATTTCCGTATTTTATTTTACCTACGGTATTGATCGTGCTTTCCTCGCTGGTATCCTGGTGGAAGATGAAGGAAACGAACAAGAGCGCATTTATCCCTACGTTGTTCTTTATGTTTAGTGTAACGATATTGGAGGCACTTCCGGCTCTGAAGCTCAATAATACGCCTTCGCACATCTTTATGCTGACCCCGCTGCTGATATCGAATACATGGCAAATCATGCAGCTTCACAAACTGGTGGGCGACAAAAAAGAGGCTTCCGCAAAAGCCTCCTGATTGCAAAGGATTCATCCATCGGGAAATATGATGCGCCGCCTTGACAAGGCCTGACCTGAATTGGAGTTGGTCAGGTCGTTTTATCTTCTACAGGCTGTTTAGAGACCTGTGCCTGCTCCATGAGCTGGGTTACCGTCACAAATTGATAGCCGTCCGCCTTGAGCCGGTCAATAATAACAGGCAGAGCTTCGTGCGTTTGCTTAACTGAATCGCTGGCATGCATAAGGACTATATCCCCGGGATGGGCTTTGTCAAGAACACGGTTTACAATATTATCCGTTCCGATGTTCTTCCAGTCCAAGGAGTCGGTATCCCACTGAATCACTTTATATTTCAGTTCATCGGCGATCTTAAGCACCCTTTTGTCAAAATCTCCGTTCGGCATGCGGATTAAATTAGGCTCTTGACCTATTGCTTCGGAGATGATTTGGTGAGCGGTTTGAATTTGCTTGCGAATCTCCTCATCGCTTAACCCGCTGTAATTGGTGTGTTTATGGCCATGGCTGCCAATTTCAAATCCCGCTTCTTTAATTTTTTTCACAATTTCGGGGTTTCCTTTGGCCCAAGGCGAGGAGATGAAGAAGGTCGCATTCGTAACTCCCTTCTCCTTCAATACATTGAGGATGGGTTCCGCTCTTTTGTCCCCCCAACTGATATCGAAGGTTAAGGCTATTAATTTTTTCTCGGTCGGAATACTGTAAATAGCGGCCGGTTCATTCTGGGAGAAGACAGATATGTTACCTTTTTCCGCATAAATAATACCGGCGGCGAAGATGACTGCGACGAAGATGGTCAAGTATTGCTTAATTTTTTTCCCGTTTAACACATAAAAATAATTCACCGAGGAAACCTCCTTTTAAGCCTTGTCGTCACCTTAGGGAAGGCTTGGAATACTTGTCTAATCCAAATGTATGCTAGTACCATATGAACTTATGTCTAAACTTCTTGAAAAAAGAGAGATTCATTTTAGACAGACGTCGGATAATAGGTCTATCAAGTTAAGAGGGGAAATCGGAAATTCTGGGCTAAACGAAGGAATAACGATCAAAATGGGGGAAGGACCGGAAGAATCTTAGGCAAGCGGATGTTCTCTAAAAGCAAACTTATCCTAGTGATAGAGGGCAGAAAATACGGGAGCGGCTGTGAAACGAATTTGAAAAAGGGGATTGATTTATGAGCTTTTCAGCATTGTTCAAGCATTTTAAAGAAATGAAGCATTATTTTATTGCTTCCACACTTGTCTTTGCCGTCGGGATATGGATGGGATACAGTTCCCCGGATTCCTTCGGCACGATCATTAATGGCCAATTGGATCGGTTGCAGGGAACAGTCGGTGGATTGATGCAGCAAGATAACATGCAGTGGCTGCTCTTTTTATTTATTCTAATGAACAATACATTTTTATCTATCGCAATCATTTATTTGGGAGCGTTCTTTGCCTTGGTCCCTCTTTATTTTTTAGTTTCAAACGGCATGCTAATGGGGTATTTAGCTTTAGGCAATACAAATGGCCAAGATTGGTGGCTATTTTTCAAGTCAATAGCACCGCATGGCATCATTGAGATTCCAGCCATTCTCCTGGCGGGCGCATATGGAATTCGTTTCGGATTCCTGATGGCAGAAGGGGTCCTGACTTTCCCGAGTCTGCGTAGAAGAGCTATAATGCGCAATAAATTGTATGTATTCTTGAAGCGAACCATTCCGCTGATCGGCGTTGTCGCAGGGATGCTGCTTGTGGCCGCTATTGTGGAAAGCACAATCACCTTATGGCTCGTGACCAGGTGACGGATTATCTATACGTGCATAACTTCTTAAGGAAAGGCTTCTTTTTGGGATTCGAGGAAACGTTCTGCCCTGTTTGTTATATAAGGTTCTTGTCTATATCTGTCCTATCCGGATAACCCGAAATGAGTAAATATGAAATCCCCCGCCGTGATCCTGCCACAATATTGCTCAACAAAAAAATCTCCAAATGAATTCATAAAACTAGCAAATTGTGTGCATAACATTAAAGCGGTGCGAAATCCGTTATTAGGTCTTTCCTGTGGAATGGCTTTTTAACATAAAGGGTGAAAGGGGTTTGAATATGCTCGGGTTTCTGTTTAACGAAAGAGAATGCAGGGAATTAGACTATGTGCTGCGTAAGGAACTGGATGAAATGTTATTCGATTTAAAGGATGAGGAAATGAATGCCGAGCTGAAGAGCGCCATTGAATCCAGGTATAACGTTGTGTTTCGCATGTATGCCCGGCTGGCTTCGCCTAAAGAAATCTCCAGGTACGCCAGAAACCGGATCTATCAGTAGGGAATTTGCTGAATATTTTAAATTAATTTAAAACAAAAAGAGCTATTGACTACTCCTAATGTATGTGATAAATTATTCTTCGCCGCTTCGAATGGCTTGTCCCGATAGGCAAGCCTCGGCAAGAATGGCAAAATTTTTTTGAGAAAAAAGCTTGCATTAACAGCGTGTTCTATGATATATTAAAAGAGTCGCTGTTAATTCCTAAAGCGATGATTTGCAAGCAGCATTGCCCTTTGAAAACTGAACAACGAGTGAATGAATGAAGCCAGTGCGTATACGGTTTTCGGACCGTATCCACGTCAATGAATGAACGAATTAATGAGCTAATCGCTCTTCACTAAATAAGCTTCCATGATGGAGTTTCGATTTTGTCGTGGGGGCTCCCCCGAAAGTAATCGGAATAAGCTTCGTAGCTGTTCTTCACTTTTGGGGGGGATTTTTCGGAGAGTTTGATCCTGGCTCAGGACGAACGCTGGCGGCGTGCCTAATACATGCAAGTCGAGCGGAGCTTAGCCTTCCTTTGGAAGGCTCTGGCTTAGCGGCGGACGGGTGAGTAACACGTAGGCAACCTGCCCGTAAGACCGGGATAACTTGCGGAAACGTGAGCTAATACCGGATAGATAGGAAGAGCGCATGCTCTTCTTAGGAAAGACGGAGCAATCTGTCACTTACGGATGGGCCTGCGGCGCATTAGCTAGTTGGTGGGGTAAAGGCCT
>NZ_VEGP01000027.1 GCF_007679495.1 Paenibacillus sp. 32O-W
GGAATTTTTTATCGATGAAACTCAAGAAGCTGGCCCGGCTTAAGCGGTGAATTCCGATGCCGACCTCGAAGTGATTCGAGAAGCATTTTCAGCCGGTGCGGGAGGACGTTGCCAAGCGGCTTTTTTTTCCTGAATTTAACGTAATCTCTCCCGAAGGAGAGTATGCGGAATTTTTTATAAGAACCAAGCCTTGCGGGTATATTGCCGGCAGGGCTTTTTTTATTTTGTCTTGAACTCCGGTACGATGTCGATAAGGCACTTAATCAATGCAACTTGTATGTCCAATGAAACAGCAAATCATATCAATCGATTGAAATCTGAAGTAAAGGACGAAGCACACAAGACAGCTTCGTCCTCTAAAGGATTTCCCGTATCAGGTTGAATAGAGCAATAATTCATCAGCGGTTATTTTAATCAGCCCGTGGGGGTGAACCTGCTTCAGTTGTTGCAGAATCCATAGTCTCGGGAGCAGAGTCCAAATATGTACAAACATAAATGTGGCAAATACCGGGACGGGAACCCAGATGTAGGCTGCTCCAATAATAGCGGCCCCAGTAAGCAACAGGTGCATGTGAATGGAGAGTAAGAAGCGATTACGGATATATCCTTCCGGCAGATATCCGTTCCAAGGCAGGTTCTTCGTCCATAACCAGGAAAAGTCCGCTGACCAGGGAGTAAATCGCTTGATCAGGCGGATAAGCACATAATACAAACCATGAACAGCCGGTAAAGCCAGCAGCAGCGCAAGAGCACCGCTGTAATGCCAAAGGAAACAGCCCGCCCCCCATAATAACAATATGGTTATATAGATTGAAGAGGGCAATTTTCCATACCCGCATTTTTTAAGCAAGGTATAATTATATATCGTAGCCTTTTCAGATAGTCCCCTGTTCATATTTGCCTCCGATTGTATGTATAGACCTATCATTAGTATATTGGAAGTACGCCTAAAGAAAAAGACTTGTTCGCATTAAAGCGTACAGACACCATCGGTCATCAGCTTACATAATATAAATAAAAGATAAAAATAGCGGCGGGGAGTTTAATAGTTTTCTATTTGGGAAATACTAATAGGAAATTCAAAAGCGGGGTGGGGAGGATGGAGGCAGCCAGACCGACTGAAGAAATAAGTCAGACTATATGCATCATATGCGGGCAGCAGAGAGAAGACGGCATTCACATTATTTCGCAATTTATATGTGCCGCTTGCGAAGAGGAGATAGTCCATACGGATGTGCAGGACGAAAAATATCCATTTTTTATTCATCAGCTCAGACAGATCTGGTACCCTAAGGATGCATAATTTTGGCTAACTGCAAAAAAAGCTTTATTAATAAAGCTTTTTTTCATATAGTAAGGGGAGAATAAGTGACTGGCTTATTCTCCTTTTTTCTTAAATATAGGAGGAAAGCCCTGGGCTTCTGGACTAAGGGACAAAGATCAAAGCCATATGGAGGATCATCAGGGTGATTCATGATAGATACATACGCGCTCCATTATATGAAACATTATTAGAGTATCATTTTCAAAGACGTTCGAGCTTTCATGTTCCGGGACATAAGGGGGGGTCCGCCCTTTCTGCCAAGAACAAGGGCATGTTGGAACAGATTATGTCTATAGATTTTACGGAAATCACCGGATTGGATGATCTTCATCAGCCGGAAGGAGTCATCAAGGAGGCTCAAGAGCTTGCGGCAGATTGCTTTGGCGCGGACCGGACGTATTTTCTGGTAAATGGCAGCACGGCGGGGAATTTGGCCATGATTACGGCAGTCTGTGGCCGCGGGGATGTACTGATTGTGCAGCGGAATGTTCATAAGTCGGTTATCCATGGCTTGATGCTTGCGGGTGCCCGGGCGGTTTTTGTGACTCCGCGGTTGGATCCGGGAACCGGACTGGCCACGAGTGTCGGCAGCAAGGATCTGGCCGAGGCACTGGATCGGTATCCTCAGGCTAAGGGAGTTTTACTCACTAACCCTAATTATTACGGAATGGCAATAGACTTAAAGCCTATAGCTGATCTCGTTCATTCCCGGGGTATTCCGCTTCTTGTTGATGAAGCCCATGGGGCTCATTTTGGCTTTCATCCGGCATTTCCTGAATCGGCTTTGTCCGCAGGTGCGGATGTGGTCGTTCAATCGGCTCATAAAATGCTAACCGCTCTGACTATGGGTGCGATGCTGCATGTTCGTGGCGGTCTAGTCGATGTTCATAAGATAGCCTCCAGGCTGTCCATGCTGCAGACCTCGAGTCCTTCTTATCCGATTATGGCGTCTCTGGATCTATGCCGGAGCATGCTTCAGCAAGAAGGCAGCCGGTTGTTTGAGCGCGGACTTGAGAGTGTCGGAACATTTCGTGATAAAGCGGAGTCATTGGATGCTTTTCAGGTGGTGAAGCTTGAGGGGAATGGGGCTTATGACGCCTGGGATCCGTTTAAAGTTATTTTAAGGGATCGAACGGGAACCTTGAACGGATTTGAGTTACAGCGAGAATTGGAGATTAGAGGCTGTATGATTGAAATGGCGGATCCCCGTCATGTGCTCTTGCTATTCAGCCTTGCTTCCAGCCTGGCGGACACGGAAAAATTACTATCCGCTTTAACGGATATTAACGACAAATTCGGGCTTCATGAGAAGGAAAAGCATGATGCTTTGACGAATAAGATTACAACCGCTTCAATGCCGCATGTATCTCTTCCTATTCCTTTCGACATCGATCTTTCCCGCCTTGATGATTGTGTACAGACGGTTCCCTTGGACAACTCAGTGGGGTATCGTTCGGCTGAGATGGTCATTCCGTATCCGCCAGGCATTCCTGTTCTGTATCCGGGTGAGCCTGTTACGAAGGAAGCGGCAGCTTACCTTGCTGTCCTGGCCAATACCGGGGCAAGGTTTCAGGGAACAATGGATCGCTCATTAGCTACGCTTCAGGTACTGAATCCTGATTAACCTCTGGGCGCGCGCCTCATATGTTATTAAGAGCCCACTTTCAGGGGGAAGGCCATCGGTTTTTGAGTCTTGGAAGGTTTAGCAGGGAGATGCCGCCGAGTGAAGAGTTCCAATCCTAATATGTTCAAATGATGATAAATACATTCGCTTAAAAAACTGACGATACATCTAGGTATAGTCATTCTTCGGGAGGAATTTTGTGAAAGGAATTTTTGTCACCTTCGAGGGCCCGGACGGGTCAGGCAAGTCGACTCAGCTCCAATTGCTGGCTGATCGTTTAATTAAGCAAGGCTTGGATGTGCTGGTCACACGCGAGCCGGGCGGTACACCGATAAGCGATGAAATTCGCCGAATCTTGCTTTCTCCTGATCATCAAGAGATGGTTGATCAAACGGAAGTGCTCCTATATGCAGCCTCACGGGCTCAGCATGTACATGAGAAAATCATCCCGGCCCTGGAACAAAACCGGATCGTATTGTGCGACCGGTATATTGATGCAAGTGTTGCTTACCAGGCCTATGGGCTTGGTCTTGACTTACAGACTGTCCTGGCCGTAAGCCGTTTTGCCAGTGCGGGCCTGCAGCCTGCGAGAACCTACATGCTGGATGTTCCGGTAGAGATCAGCAGAAGGAGATTGCTGGAGAGAAGCCAAGCTTTCAATGGCGAAGGCTTGGACCGCATCGAACTTAAAGGCGATGATTACCATCAAAAGGTAAGAGAAGGCTTCCTGACCATCGCCGAACAGGAACGGCACCGGGTTCGCTTGATTCGGGCGGATCGGACGGTCCAGGAGATTGCGGACGAAATTGCAGAAGATTTTGAAAAGCTTGTACACCCCGACTCACAAGTTAGGGTATAATAATAGGGAGGGATATCTATGAAACTTGTTATTGCCGTTGTGCAGGACAAAGACAGCAACCGGCTGTCCAACGCGCTGGTCAAGGAAGGCTTCCGCGCAACCAAGTTGGCCAGTACGGGGGGATTCCTTAAAGCAGGCAACACCACTTTCATGATCGGTATTGAGGATGACCGAATCCCTGAAGTGATGCAAGTCATTAAAGCCAACTGTAAAGTCCGTGATCAACTGGTTACTCCCGTGTCTCCTATGGGAGGTTCGACGGATTCGTATATACCTTTTCCCGTTGAGGTACAAGTGGGCGGAGCCGCCGTCTTCGTCCTTCAAGTGGAACGGTTTGAACATTATTAAGCGGCGCCATTGTCCGCGATGAAGGCAGGTCTACAGGCATGAAGATAATACCGGGCTTGCGGCCCCTTGCCAAAGATATCAAGCCGCTGGACAATTCTTTAAACCAGCAGATTCAGCCGAAGCCTTTCTCAGAATTCATGCGGAGGCATGATCAGCAGGTAACCGCGGACGAATTGCAGCGAATTCTGGACCAAATTCATCTGCAGGGCGAACGTCTTGCGAAATCCTTGACACTAAGGGAGCTTCGGCAGTACAAACTGCTGGTCAAGAAGTTTCTGGAGGAGACTGCCCGGCGCGGAGTCCATCTTAAAGAGACGAAGGGCTGGGACCGCCGCGGGCGGGCCAAACGTTATAAATTGCTAGAGGAGATTGACGCCGTTCTCTTGTCCATGGCGGATGAGCTGCTGCAGCAGGAGAACGGTAAAATTGAGCTGTTGAGTAAAGTGGGAGAAATTCGCGGCATGCTTATCAATCTCCTCTATTGAAATGAGGGGGAGCTATGTCCTTTCAAGCGATAGCCGGACAGGCTCAAGCGAAGAGAATTCTGCAGAACGGTTTGCGGTCGGGACGGCTATCCCATGCTTATATATTCAGTGGCCCTTCAGGTTCGGGCCGCAGGGAGATGGCCAAGGAATTGGCCAAAGCGCTCTACTGCAGCGAATTAGTTGACGATAGCTGCGGCCATTGCCTAAACTGCCGTAAGGTAGATCATAACAACCATCCGGATGTGGTATGGATCGAGCCCGACGGCGCCTCGATTAAGATAGATCAAATTCGTGAGCTTCAGAAAGAGTTTGCCTATCGTGCCACCGCTTCCCAGACGAAAATTTATGTCCTGAATGAAGCGGACCGGATGACGGTTCAGGCTGCCAACAGCTTGCTGAAGTTTCTGGAGGAGCCCCTTACGGACATCATTGCAGTCCTGATAACGGAAAATGGACATGCCTTGCTGCCCACCATTCAATCCCGGGCGCAATGGATTTCTTTCGTTCCGGCGAGCCCGCTGGAGATGTCTTCTATTCTAATAGAAGAAGGACTCTCGCCGATACTGGTTTCGCCTGCGGTTCATCTGGCGGCCGGAGTGCATGCGGCGAGGGAGCTGGTATCTGCGGAATGGTTTGCGGAGGCGAGAAATACGGTTTTGCAGCTGGCCAAGGAATCATTGACGAAGCTTCCTCACGCGATGATTACTTTACAGCAGAAGGTGTTCAAGAGTAAGCTCAACGAGCATATAGACATATTAATGGATTTGTGGATGTTATGGCTCAAGGATATGGTGCGTTTGAGCAGCGGTCATAAGGAGAATATAGTTTATATAGATCAGGCTGACTGGATGTCCCCGTTAGCTTTCAGCCGGGAAGTCGGTTTTTGGATTACAGGAATGGAGCGGGCGGTTGATGTCCGGAAACGGATTAGGTTTAACGCCAATCCCCAGCTTACGCTCGAAAAATGGATGATTGACTTACAGGGGGGGTAGCATTGTATTCAGTAGTCGGTGTTCGCTTCAAGAAAGCGGGCAAAATATTTTATTTCGATCCTATAGACTTGCCTGTGGATAAGGACGATCATGTGATAGTCGACACGGCACGGGGGTTGGAATATGGCAAAGTTGTCATCGGCAAACGGGAAGTGCCTGAAGATGATGTCGTGCTCCCGCTCAAGAAAGTAATTCGCATTGCGGATGATAACGATGCGAAATTAGTGGAAGGCAATAAATTGGCGGCCAAGGACGCCTTTGGCATCTGCCAGGAAAAGATAAAGGACCATCAACTGAAGATGAAGCTGGTTGATGTAGAATATACATTTGATCGCAATAAAATTATTTTTTACTTTACGGCCGAAGGTAGGGTTGATTTTCGAGAGTTGGTCAAGGATCTGGCCAGCATCTTCCGCACACGGATAGAGCTTAGGCAAATTGGAGTCCGGGACGAAGCGAAGCTGCTTGGAGGAATCGGGCCTTGCGGAAGAATATTATGCTGCTCCTCTTTCCTGGGGGATTTCGAGCCGGTGTCCATCAAGATGGCCAAAGATCAGAATTTGTCATTGAATCCTACCAAGATTTCCGGACTATGCGGAAGATTGATGTGCTGCCTCAAGTATGAGCATGATAATTATGAAAGTGTGAAGGATGAGCTTCCCAAGATAGGCAAAATTGTAATGACCTCATATGGTACCGGCAAAGTATTAAGCATTAAGGCTAATGAAAAGATGATTAAAGTTCAACTGTTCGAACAGAACAGAATTCTGGATCTTCCATCGGAAGATGTTGTCGAACAGGAATAGCGGATTTTAACGTCGGGGTGAAACCGTGGACAAAAAAGAACTATTTTTACAGATAGAACAAATGGAAGAACGGATGAGCGCAAATCTTGCCGACCTCAATTCTTTAAAACAACAGCTTGTCCTTGTCATGGAGGAAAATCACCGTTTGACGAACGAGAACCAACAGCTCAGGAAATTATTGAAGAAGGACACCTCTGGCGAAGTCAAACATCAAGAAGGGAAAGAAACGCCGGTCATAGGAGAAGGCTACGATAACCTGGCCAGACTATACTATGAAGGCTTTCATATATGTAATGTTTATTACGGGCATCTTCGTAATGAGGGAGATTGCTTGTTCTGCTTATCTTTTTTGAATAAATGATTCTACCGCAGAGATATAAGTCTCTGCGGTTTTTTACCACATCCGAAAGTTAAATTTACTAAATCATAAAGTAAAGATCTTTCGGATTGGCATGAAAAGCTACCACTAAAGAAGAATTTGACGACATCTCTGATTGGGCATCAATAGAAGCTTTTCTTACCACATCCGAAAGTTTGAATTTACTAAAGCATGACAGTAAAGATCTTTCGGATTGGCATGAAAAGTTACCACTAAAGAGGAATTTGACGACATCTCTGATTGGGCATCAATAGAAGCTTTTCTTACCACATCCGAAAGTTAAATTTACTAAATCATAAAGTAAAGATCTTTCGGATTGGCATGAAAAGTTACCATATTATTTTCAGATTAAAGTTGTGAGGGAAATATCATGGAATCGATTCCGGTAAAACTCCAGGAACACGAACGGGTTGATGATTTATTGACGAATGATTTGCACATCATTCAAAGTGGCGAGGTCTTCAGCTTTTCGATGGACGCTGTTTTGTTGTCTCGCTTTTGTACGGTACCGCCACGGGGTAAAATCATGGATTTATGCACAGGGAATGGAGTTATTCCACTGCTGCTGACAACCCGTACCAAGGCTAATATATGGGGGGTAGAAATTCAGGAGCGGCTTGCCGATATGGCGGACCGGAACGTGCGTCTTAATGGTCTGGAAGAACAGGTCCGCATCATGCAGGGCGATTTGAGGACCATTCATGAGACATTGGGCTATGGGAAGTTTGATTTGGTAACGGTCAATCCTCCTTATATGAAAGCCAGAACCGGGGATCAGAACCTAAACCCCCATGTTGCGGCGGCACGGCATGAAATCTTCTGCACTCTGGATGATGTAGCAGCCGCTTGCAGCAGACTGGTCCGAACAGGGGGCAAAGTAGCGATGGTTCACCGTCCCTCCCGACTGGTGGAGATTTTGCATGCGTTAAGTAAGTACAGGCTGGAAGCGAAGCGTATCCGTTTTGTTCATCCCCGGCAAGGGGAAGAAAGCAACATGGTGCTAATTGAAGCGATTCGCGACGGCAAGCCGGAAGTGAAGCTGCTTCCTCCGCTTATTGTCTATAAGAATAATCATGAATATTGCGAGGAGCTCATGGAGATCTATTATGGCAATAGGGATAGCCTGTCGTCCGAAGAAGGAAAGGAAGGAGGGGAAAGATGAACATTCAGCAAAGCTTTCGAAATGCGGGAAACACGGGAACGCTGTACTTGGTAGCGACACCGATTGGAAACCTGGAGGATATCACCTACAGGGCGGTACGAATATTGAAAGAAGCCGATTGGATCGCGGCCGAAGATACGAGGCAGACGCGCAAGCTGCTGTCCCATCTTGAAATCTCCAACCGTCTGGTCAGTTATCATGAACATAATAAAGAAGCCAGCGGAGCGGAGCTAATCCGCAGGATGGAGGCGGGGGAATCCGTGGCATTGGTCTCCGATGCGGGACTGCCGGCCATTTCCGATCCCGGTTACGAGCTGGTTCGTGCTGCTGTGGAGCATAGTATACCCGTAGTTCCAATTCCGGGTGCTAATGCCGCGTTGTCGGCCTTAATCATTTCCGGTCTGCCGACCGATAAATTCGTCTTCGTTGGATTCCTTCCAAGGGATAAGAAGGGGATGGCTAAAGAACTGAGTTTATGGAAAGACGTCCAGGCGACCGTCATCTTCTATGAATCCCCTCATCGGATTGTCAAAACCCTTAAAGAAATACGCGAGGCCTGGGGAAACCGGGAGGTCGCTTTGGTAAGGGAATTAACCAAGAAATATGAGGAAGTCGTTAGAGGGCGGTTGGATGATTGCCTGCAGCATCTCGATGAAGTGGAACCGTTGGGAGAATATTGTATCGTGGTCGGTGCGGGAGAAGCAGAGGCTGACGACCGAGAAGCCTGGTGGCAGGAGCTGACTCTGGAGGACCATGTGGAGTTCTATATTCGCCAAGGGGAAGATCGCAAGCAAGCGATCAAAAGAGCCGCGCAAGATCGGGGAGTGCCGAAGAGGGAAGTATACAATCAGTTATTATAATAGTAGAAACACAACTAAAAACTCTCCTTGAACAAAAAAAGATCCCTAAGTAGCAGGCGGAAAAATAATGCTTCCATACTTAGGGATTAGAGGAGATATGAAAAAGGTTAGAATTAACAAATTATCGATTATACCCATTATACACCATTATTATTATTTTGTCACAGGTGCGGGCATTTCCGTGACACAATTCTGACAAACTATTTTTCCTTTGAAGTAAGTCACGTCTTCTGCATTGCCGCAAAAGATGCAGGCAGGCTCATATTTCTTCAACATGATTCTTTCGCCATCTACATAGATTTCCAAGGCGTCTTTTTCCCCGATTCCTAGAGTACGGCGAAGTTCTATAGGAATAACAACGCGTCCCAATTCATCAACTTTTCTTACAATTCCGGTAGATTTCAACATAATGAAAACTTCACCTCTTCAATATATTAATCGTCATTATTCGACAATATTTTACTTTATTATAATACCAACTCTTCCCATAATAGTCAACACAAATCATTTCCCTTGCCTATCCATTTACAGGAAAAAGATAGATAGACAGTTGGTTTTTGTCTCTAATCCAGCGTTTACGCAATATTTTAAGGTGCAAACTGGATTTTTCAGTCATGAATCTTGTATATTTATACTATATTTTGGAATAGCAGGGAAGAGAAACTTTTCCTCTAACCCTTTTATATTGGGAAATCATCCATATATTTTTCGACAAATTCCTTCGATAATTTGTCGAATTGATGTCTAGAAAACTAATGAATTTAAGAGATTAAAAGGAGGAACTGACTTATGATGGAAGAGAAAGTGTTCAAAGATCCAGTCCACAAATATGTTTATGTTCAAGACGAGACTATCTGGCACTTAATCAACACTAAAGAGTTTCAAAGGCTGCGCCGCATCCGTCAATTAGGTACCTCCTATGTAACCTTTCATGGTGCGGAACACAGCCGGTTCTCCCATTCTCTTGGAGTCTACGAAATAACCCGCAAAATCATTTCCTTGTTCGAGCGAAACCATTATCCGGATTGGCCGCGGGAAGAGCGGTTGCTCTGTCTTTGTGCCGCCTTGCTTCATGATTTGGGACACGGGCCCTTCTCCCATTCCATCGAGAAAACATTCAAGACGAATCATGAGGATTGGACTTGTCGAATGATTTTAGGAGATACCGAGGTTAATGAAGTTTTGCGCCGGATCGATCCCAGTTTTCCCGAGCAGGTAGCTGCGGTGATTGCCAAATCTTATCCTAAGGAAATAGTCGTCAGCTTAGTATCCAGCCAATTGGATGCGGACCGGATGGACTATTTACTGAGAGATGCTTATTATACAGGTGTTAATTACGGTACTTTCGACATGGAGCGCATTCTTAGAATGATGCGGCCCTATAAGGGGCATGTCGTTGTCAAAGACAGCGGCATGCATGCCGTAGAGGATTATTTAATGTCCAGGTATCAGATGCACTGGCAGGTTTATTTCCATCCCGTAACCCGCAGCGCGGAAATTTTATTGGATAAAATTTTTATGCGTGCTAAAGCTTTATACGAAGATAGATACCCGTTTCGCTTTATGGTGAAACCGATACAGGCGCTTTTTGATCAAAAGTTATCAGTGAATGATTATTTTTATTTGGATGAAGCGCTGATGCAGACGGTGTTCATGTATTGGATGGAGGAAGAAGATGGGGTACTTGCCGACCTGTGCGCCCGATTTATTCACCGCAGGCTGTTTAAGCATGTTCCGATTGAGAAAGAGGACGAAGCGCTGGCTGAAGAGCTGAGGCTTTGGATGAACCGCCGGGGGTGGAAATCCGAATATTATGTCGAAATTGATTTTCCGCTCGATTTGCCTTATGATGTGTACCGACCCGGCGAATTGGATGAGAAGCTGCCTATTTTGTTATTGGATGAGCGCAAACAATTAAACGAAATATCGACCCGGTCTGAGATCGTTCGTTCCATCAGCGGCATCCGCCGGGGCCAGAATCAACTTTATTATCCGGCTGAAATTGTTGCGCTGGACGATATGCCCGAAACTCTGCGCAGGCTGCTGGATGCAGATCGGTAATGGTTTTGGAAAGGAGCAGAACATGCTGACAGATACTCATGCGCATCTGAATGATGAGAAATTTGACGAAGACCGCGAAGCCGTCATAGCCAGAGCGGTAGAGCAAGGAGTTACAAGAATAGTCAATGTGGGTTTTAATCGGGAAACGATCCCTACTTCCCTTAAGCTCGCGGAACAATATGATTTTATTTATTCCACTGTAGGCTGGCATCCCCAGGATGCCAAAGATATGCGGCCCGAGGACCTCGATTGGCTCGAATCGCTATGCCGTCATGAGAAAGTAGTCGCTATAGGAGAGATCGGACTTGATTATTATTGGGATACTTCTCCCAAAGATGTACAGGATCGCGTCTTCCGTGATCAGATCCGTTTGGCCCGCAAGCTGGGTCTGCCGATAGTGATTCATAACCGGGACGCTCATGGCGATATCGTTAAAATCCTGCGGGAGGAGAAAGCTTCGGAAGTAGGCGGCATCATGCACTGCTATTCGGGAAGCTGGGAGACTGCCAAGCTGTGCCTGGATATGAACTTCCATATTTCCTTCGGCGGGCCGATAACCTTCAAGAACGCCAAACAGCCGAAAGAGGTGCTGCAGAAGGTGCCCCTCGATCGGCTGCTGATTGAGACGGATTCGCCTTATCTTACTCCCCATCCCTACCGCGGCAAAAGAAACGAGTCCGCCTATGTCCGGCTTGTAGCCGAAGCGGCCGCCGAACTGACAGGGAAGACGCTGGAAGAAATTGCAGAAATAACGACAACGAATGCTATACGACTGCTAAAGCTGAAGTGAGGTCCGCTTCAGCTTTTTTCTCATGAAGATGAGGCAGTAAGCGCTGACCATCAACAAGGAAACAGCTGCCGCGGCCAAGGAAAGGCCAGATCCCCGGGATTGCCAGACAAGCACCGCTCCTAGAAGGAGCCATTGGCTGAGCAGGCTTACATAAGCAATGCGGATAATCGCTGCTCTCTTGCTCATCGCATCAACAGGGTAGAGCTTAAGCCAGAACGTATAACGGTGATACTGATCCAGAGAAGACATCTGGACACAGGACATCCATAGGAAGATGCCGAACACCGCGATTTTCCAGTTCGGATCGGGAACTAGAAGGAGAAGCAGAGCCCCGGCAGCGGTTAATCTGACCGAAATGCTGGCCGTTTCCGAGCGAATATACGTCTTCGTAAACAAATATAAATAAGTGGACGCTTGGCGGAACGGGAATCGGCCTGTAATGGAAGCCAGCCAGCGCCGTGGTTTGACACGATTCGGCAGGTGATCCACTTCAATGAACCAGCTGAAGAACAGATAATGCTTGGAGAGATGCTCCCGCTCCTTCCGAATCAGATATTCCCAAGGGATCGGATATTGATTCGTCTTCTTGTAGCTTGCCCAGAGGATGGTTACACAAAGAAGGCCGATGATGCCTGCTATAGCGGGTCCATACTGGTATACGGTAAAAACGACAATGGTGGAGGCTATCCATCTAATGAAGCGAAGCAGTCGTCGACTGCGCTCATGAACCTGCCGGGCCTCTTGCCAACTGCCGAGAACATTCCCCCATTTAACAATTAATAGAAATACGCTCAACAGCAGAAAGGAGGTCGAACCGTCTTTGGATACTTTATAAAGTGGCCATAAAATAATCGCCACGACGAGAACTGTGGCAGCCTGCCAAAGATAACTGTACCGTAATGCCCGGGATAAATAAGGCCCGATTCGGCTTTCCACCGGGAGCAAAAACACTCGATCCGCCGGCTGCAGGAATGTACGGATGGGACTGAAGGCTACCGCCCAGGTTATCAGAGGGACCGTGAACCAGTAATAAGGAAAGTTGTCCGGCAAAGTTTCCAGCCACTGAATATACATATACATTGCCGCTATAAAGGCAAAGAACAAGACCCCTTGGCTCATGCTTCTGCCGATGAACCGCCAGTAGTAGGCCGCCTCCTTCCAGAAGGATCGGCATCTTCTACCCCATAATTGAATGGGATCAAACATCTCCTTTTCCCCCGTTTTGAATCAGTTTATAGAAAATATCGTCGAGTGGCGCGCCTTCCATATTTGCCAACTGCCCCAATTCGACAAGCGTTCCCTCTCCAACAATGACCCCCTCGTTAAGTACAAGGAAACGGTCGCAGTATTTTTCCAGAGTGGATAGGATATGAGAGCTGATCAGGAAGCTCGCCCCCGCCTCCTTGAAGGTGACCATCAAATCCAGCAGAGAGCGAATACCTAGCGGATCCAATCCGAGGAACGGCTCGTCGATAATATATAGCGGCGGTTCGATCAGAAAGGCGTTCATGATCATTACCTTCTGGCGCATCCCCTTGGACAAATGTACCGGAAAATGCTTGACTTTATTCCTCATGTGAAACAAATCCAGAAGCTTGTCGGCCCGCGTGTTCAATTCCGTTTTGGAAAGTCCATAGGCAAGAGCGGTAAGCTCCAGATGCTCCCAAATCGTAAGCTCCTCATACAATTCAGGGCTTTCCGGAACATAGGCGAAGGCGGAGCGATAGATCCCCGGAGCCTCGGCCAAGGTCTGCCCTTTCACCCGGATATCGCCTTGCTGCGGTTGAAGCAAACCGAGAATGTGTTTGATTGTTGTGCTTTTGCCTGCTCCGTTTAAACCTATCAGGCCTATCATTTCCCCTTCATTGACAGAAAAGGAAATATTTTTTAGGACTGGCTTGTGGATAAAGTACCCTCCGAATACGTTTTCAAGGGTCAAAATCGGTGCCAAAAAACCTACCTCGCTTTCCCATATTATGGATATTTTTAACTTAATTTATGTCTGTCCATTATAAACCTAAGGCGCTTATTTTCCTAATGCAACACGAAAAACGGCGAAATAATCAGAAAACCTTTATTAATGGATAGAAATAGAACGGTTATGTTTTGTAATTTTCAGAATTTGCCGGAATAGGTTCGAAAATCGGGTTTTTATATAGGGATCACCCTCTTTACAAGGTTGATCGATAGAGCTTATGATAACTTTCATGAAAGCTTAAAACCTATCGCCGAATTTCTAATCGCTAATAATTTTGGGATACATATCCGGACTTTCACATAGAGTTTTGTTTAAGGGGAGGTGGAGCTAGGTCAAGAGCGCCAAAAGTGTGATCTTGTCAATCAAGAAATTACGGTGATATTAATCTAAACCCAATTATCTTAGTCGCGTCAGATCTTAATCATGCGTAACAGTCGACGGCGGGGCTTTGAAGGAGGACCGAAGAAGTGGGCGCAATCCAGGTTGAGAACACCCATGTAAAACGATCATCCAGCATGTCCTTCGCATTGCGTTGGAAGCATGAAAACCTGCGTTTGGTAACAATAATTGCCTTGGCTTCATTCGCATTGACTTTCATGTTTTTCATGTTGTTGTACGGTACGGCAACCAAAAGCGTTTCTTTGGTGGTGGACGGAGAAGAAAAAACGATTCAAACGAAACAGTGGATCTTGAGTCGTCTGCTGGATGAACAAGGAATCTCGGTAGATGAGCATGACCGCATTTCGGCGGATCTCAACACCCAAATCGAGAACGGCGACCGATTTACGATCGATCATACATTGCCTGTTCTGGTAACTGCTGATGGGGAGACCAAGACATTGTACACAACTGGAAGAACGGTTGCCAGTGCGTTGGAAGATTTAAATATACATGTTGGGGAAGACGATAGAGTCGTTCCCGCCATAGAAGATCCCATTGTGTCGGACGCCTCTATTCAGGTGATCCGCGTTACGAAACAGATTGAAGAACAGACGGTGCCGCTTGCCTTTGAAACGATAACCCAAGATGATCATAACTTGCTCAAGGGAAAAGAGCAGGTAGTTCAGGAAGGGAAAGAAGGCAGCAAGCTGGTGCAGACCGAGAAGGTTTATGAAGACGGTCAGTTAATTGCGGAAAGCATCGTAGGAGAGACGATTGTCGAAGAGAGCGTGAATAAAGTTATTGCGGTAGGCGTTAAAAATCCGCAAGTCATGGCTTTGTCCGCAGAGTCAGGCGGCGAGTTCATTCCCGACAACGGAGTTCCGACGAAGTATAATAAAATTTTGAACAATGTTACGCTTACGGCATATACAGCCGGGGCTTCTTCAACGGGGAAAAATCCCGGAGATGAAGGATACGGAATTACCGCATCCGGAACGAAGGTAACGGAAGGGCGTACCATTGCTGTAGACAAGAGTGTCATCCCGATGGGATGGTGGGTTTATATCGATGGAATCGGCTATCGCCGGGCCGAGGATACAGGCAGCGCCATTAAAGGCAACAAGATTGATATTTACTTCGAGAGCGAGTCTTATGCCAATAAATTTGGCGTGAAACGGGGCTATACCGTATATGTTATCGGACCTAAGAAACCAACTGCTGATTAAGCTTGGCTTTTGGGCCAGTTAATGGTATAAATTAAAAGACAGTGAAGCATGACAAGAAGAGGGTAGCTCCTCTTCTTTTTGCTTGTTATAGGTGGTCCGGTTCAATCGTATGGCGGGAACGAACCGCTGATAGCATTATGTTAATCCGAGGATAACAGCGATTGGAAGTCCAAATTTGTCTAGGATAAAAATTTTACGGGTAACTTGGAATTCCAACGGTCTCTAAAACCACTTCATGCTAAGAAGCGCAGCACAAATGGTTCATAATTTTTCGCTTGAGGTGAACCGAATGATTAAGGAATTAATTGTCGTTGAGGGGAAGGACGATACGGCTGCTATTCGTAGAGCCGTAGAGGCGGATACGATCGAAACCGGCGGATCGGCCATTAACGAAGACATCTACCGCCGGATTGAATTGGCGCAGGAACGGAGAGGCGTCATCATATTCACCGACCCCGATCATGCGGGGGAGAAACTGAGAAGACTGATTACTGCCAGAGTACCCGGCTGCAAGCACGCTTTCCTCCAGAAGGAGGACGCCTTATATAAGGATGATATAGGCGTCGAGAATGCCTCCCCAGAGGCAATTCGGACGGCTCTTGCGAATGTTAAGACAGATTTCAATCCGGCCGAATCGGAAATCTCCTGGCAGGATCTGATCGAAGCGGGCTTGATCGGTCATCCCCAAGTTTCCCAACGCCGTCTGGAGGCGGGCAAGCTGCTGGGAATTGGGTATGCTAACGGAAAACAGTTTCATAAGAGATGCCGCATGTTTAAAATTAGCCGGGCGGAATTCGAGCAGGCCATTAAGGAATTAGCCAAAAGAGGGTTGTAAATGGACAAACAACTAAAGGACTACGGAGATATTTCTGCACCGAATCGAACGAAAGAGATTGTGTCCCGACATGGATTTTCCTTTAAGAAAAGCTTGGGGCAAAACTTTCTGGTCGATCAAAATATATTGCGTAAAATCGTTGAAGCGGCTGAATTGGGCCCCGATGATGGAGCCTTGGAGATCGGACCCGGGATCGGATCTCTCACCGAACCGCTGGCCAGGGCGGCCAAGGCCGTGTTAGCTGTAGAGATTGACCAGCGGCTGATTCCCATACTTGACGAAACTCTGGCCTCTTACTCTAATGTGCAGATCGTACACGGGGATGTGCTTAAACTGCCTTTGGGCGATTTGCTGCGCCAGCATCTGGGAGAATGCGAACGGGTCAGTGTTGTGGCTAATTTGCCCTACTATGTAACGACCCCTATTGTGATGAAGCTGCTGGAAGAGAAGCTTCCGCTCCGTAACATCGTGGTAATGATTCAGAAGGAGGTTGCCGATCGTATGGCCTCGGGACCGGGGACCAAGGATTACGGAAGCCTGAGTTTAGCGGTTAGCTATTACTGTGAGCCCCAATTGGTCACCATTGTTCCGCGTACGGTCTTCATTCCGCAGCCTAACGTGGACTCTGCGGTCATTAAGCTGAAGGTAAGAGACCGGCCTCCGGTGCAGGTGGAAGACGAAGCCTTCTTCTTTGATGTTGTGCAGGCAGCCTTTGCCCAGAGACGGAAAACGGTTGCCAACAACTTGCTCGCCCGTTTCTTCGGTAAAGGGGAGAGATCGCGTTTGGAGACTATTCTGGCAGAGGCGGGAATAGATCCGGCTCGGCGCGGAGAGACACTATCCATTGACGAATATGCCCGACTAAGCAACATCATGCTGCGCTCCCTGTAAACTTCTTATACACCAAAAGCCCATCCCTGCCATAGGATAGTTCAAGGGGAGGGATTATGGCGATGAAGCAAGGGGATCTGGTAACGAGAAAATCCTACGGCGGAGATGTCATCTTCAGAATCGAAGCGATAAGTCGGTACAAATCCTGGTTGAGAGGGATCAATTACCGGCTTCTGGCCGATGCACCGCCGGCTGATTTGGAACCGGTCAGCTCCGCGAGGATTTACAAGGACGAGGAGGCGTTTCAAAGGAGTGCGGACGAATCCATAAGGCGATTTGGCGAAACGCAGAAACAGACCCATAAGAAGGGAAACAGCCGCGTCAATCCGAATAAAGCGCGCCAAGCCCGCTCCTTCTTTGAGCTTCCGGGCAAAGTGCTCCATCTGGACGGAGACCCCCGCTACTTGAGAAAGTGTATGGAGCTGTATAAGCAGCTAAGAGTACCCGCTGAAGGGGTACATGTTCATGAATCGGCAATGCCGTCTGTACTATATAAGCTGCTTCCGCAGTCCCAGCCCGATATCGTGGTCATTACGGGGCATGACGGGCTTGTCAAAGGTCAGGGGCAGCCGGATGTCATGAATCTTAGCAATTACAAAAATTCGCATAATTTCGTTCAGGCTGTGAAGATAGCCCGGCAGTACGACAGAAACCGGGACTCTCTCGTTATTATAGCAGGTGCCTGTCAGTCCCATTATGAGGCGTTGCTGCTCGCCGGGGCCAACTTTGCCAGCTCGCCTTCGCGGGTGTTGATCCATGCCCTGGATCCGCTGATTGTGGCATCGAGAGTATCCTTCACTTCCATTGATGATACGATCCAAATTTCCGACATTATCCATCAAACCCAGTCGGGGCTTGAAGGGCTGGGAGGCATACAGACCCGGGGAAGCTTCCGATTAGTTTTGCCGAAGCCGCAGACCCATATGGAATCCTGATTCAAGCACCTTGCTTATAGGTGCTTTTTTTGTAGAATTATGGAGGTTTAACCGGATTCGGGAACCGTACCGGCAGGCCTCGTTGTTCAAAAAAATTCGGGACAAATTAACCGTTGACAACGCAATTATGATGCTGATATAATATTATCCTTAATTGACAAGCTGCCCATCTTGAGTTATAATGGACTAAGGAAAGAGGTGGTAGCTTACAATGGCTAAAAATGCGCTATTGGAGATCAGACGCAGTTTGGAGCCCCACGTTGGGCAGAAGATTGTGTTGCGTGCAAACGGTGGTCGCCGAAAGACCATTGAACGATCTGGAGTTTTGGAAGAGACCTACCCTTCTGTTTTTATCGTAAAGCTTGATCAAGAGCAGCATGCTTTTAAACGAGTGTCATACAGCTATGCGGATATACTGACGGAGTCCGTAGAAGTAACCGTCTGCCAAGATGAAGGACAAGTCCGCATCTCTTATATGCAAACTTAACTGAACGAATTTTGCAGCAAAGCCCTTTTGGGTTTTGCTGTTTTTTATTTGTAGGGGATATTCAAGGCTCGCCGCAAAGAGTGTAATTAGGGAAGAGCGACAGCGCTTAGAGGAAGTCTTGGCCGCTGACTCTGTTGGAACACGGACGGAATATGCTTCGAAGGCCGGACGTTACTTTGTGGGGTTATTTTATTGTCTGCCTTTACACATACTAACCCTGAGCGAAAGGAGGGATACTGATGAGCCGGAGAAGAAGAAGCGTCATGTCCGAACAGTTTAAATATGAGCTTGCCAAAGATTTAGGATTCTATAATACGGTCAAAGAAGAGGGCTGGGGCGGGATTCGGACCAAGGATGCCGGAAATATGGTTAAACGGGCGATCCAAATCGCCGAGCAGGCCACAAGCGGAAACCGTCCGAACCGTTAAATGCCGAGTTCGCCGGAAGTACATGCCGCAAGCTCTGAGCCGGCGAAACGGGTTGCCAGAAGCCGGAGGCCGGAGGGATAGCCGTTCCGGCTTTTTTTAGTATCATTAGCCGCAAAATGTTATCAAGCTGCTATCGAAAGAAAGTCAGGGAGTGCGACCGGGATTGGAGGACTCAAATGCGTGCCTCTCGCGGCACACGTTGCGGCGCTGCATGGCGGGTGACCAGGACGGAGTACGCTTCGAAGGCATGCGCCACTTTATGGGGTTATTTTGCTGACCAGCCATGTTATAATATGTTAAGCTGTTTAACGGTAAATGCGAAGAAGGTGACTGCATGAAAGTATTTGAAAAGGCTCCGGCTAAAATCAACCTTTCTTTGGATGTATTATACAAAAGGGAAGATGGGTATCATGAAGTGGAAATGGTCATGACGATGGTTGATTTGGCGGACAGGCTGGAAATGCAGGAGCTGTCTCGGGACACCATTATCATATCAAGTCAGGCGGGCTATATCCCGCTGGATGAGAAGAACCTTGCTTTCCAGGCGGCCAAGCTGATTAAGGAACGATATAACGTACATAAAGGGGTTTATATCCACCTGGACAAAAAAATTCCCGTTGCGGCCGGTCTGGCAGGGGGAAGCAGCGATGCCGCCGCCACTCTTCGCGGCTTGAACCGTCTGTGGAATCTGGGCATCCCCGCCCGGGAATTGATGGAGCTCGGAGCCGAGCTTGGTTCGGACGTGCCCTTCTGTGTGATGGGAGGTACTGCTTTGGCAAGTGGCAGGGGAGAGAAGCTCGAGCCCCTACCTTCACCTCCACAGTGCTGGGTTATCCTTGCTAAACCGCCCATTAATGTATCTACAGGGGAAGTTTACGGGAAGCTGAAGGCTTCCGAAATCGAACACCATCCTTCCATTCCGGATATGCTGCAATCCATCCGTTCGGGACGATTTGATTTATTGTGCCGCTCACTGGGTAATGTATTGGAAAATATAACCTTCGAATTATATCCGGAGGTAAGGCAACTGCGGGACAGCATGCAGCGGATGGGAGCCGACGGCGTATTGATGTCCGGAAGCGGTCCGACGGTGTTCGGCCTGGTCTCGAAGTTTTCCAAAGCGGCAAAGATATATAACGGCTTGAGAGGCTTTTGCAAAGAAGTGTACGCTGTACGGCTGCTGACCTGACACTCTTGCGGCAAGCTTGTCTAAATACGTATAAAGATGGTATATTTAATGTTAATATTCGGATTTTAACTTAAAATGCCGACTTGTTGAGTAAACGGTCAGAGGTGTGTCATGAAAAAATTAAAACGCAGTGCAAGATTAGTGGAGATGACGCAATACTTGCTGTACCGGCCTCATTCCTTGATTCCGTTAACCACTTTTGCTGAGCGTTATCAAGCGGCCAAGTCCTCCATCAGCGAAGATTTGGCGATCATTAAGGAAGTGTTTGAAGCGGAGGGCTTCGGTGAACTGCAGACTTTGGCAGGGGCGGCCGGGGGTGTAATATTCATCCCCAAATACCCGAAAACGGCCTCTTTGGAATTGATCCGCAAGCTGTGCGGAATGCTGGAACAACCGGAACGGATCCTTCCGGGAGAATATTTATATATGTCCGATCTTTTGGGTAAGCCGGCGATTATGAATGAAATCGGCAAAATTTTCGCCACGGCGTTCTCCGACCGTGATATTGATGTGGTGATGACGGTAGAGACCAAAGGAATCCCTCTAGCTTATGCGACCGCGACTTTCCTTAATTTGCCGGTCGTTATTGTGCGCAGAGACAGTCAGGTCACGGAGGGGTCGACCGTAAGCATCAATTACGTATCGGGCTCCAACCGGAGGATTCAGACTATGTCATTGGCAAGACGCGCATTGAAGGAGCAATCCAAGGTGCTGATCATCGATGATTTCATGAGAGCCGGCGGGACGATCCAGGGAATGATGGACCTTCTTCAGGAGTTTAAAGCGACTGTGCAGGGCGTTGGAGTGTTGGTTGAATCGGAAGATGTGCGGGAACGACTCGTTACCGACTATGTGTCGCTAGCCAGACTGTCCGTCGATTCGAAAGCGAGAAGTCTGACTGCTGTTCCTGGTAATTATTTTGACTAGAAGGAAGTGATGGAATGAAACCGATCCAAATTGCAACGGAGAAAGCACCGGCCGCCATCGGCCCCTATTCTCAGGCCGTTCAGTTCGGGAATGTACTTTTTACATCCGGACAAATTCCCCTCGGGCTGGACGGCAAGATTGTAGAGGGTGGAATCCGGGAACAAACCCATCAGGTCTTCCGGAATCTTAAAGAAATCCTTGGCGAGGTGGGAGCCGATTTCCAGCATGTGTTGAAGGCGACCGTCTATTTGAAGGACATGGGTATGTTCTCTGAGGTCAATGAAATTTATGCCGAATATTTCGGCAACCACAAACCGGCGCGTTCCACCGTCGAGGTGGCAAGGCTTCCCAAGGATGTTCTTGTCGAAATCGAATTGATTGTAGCGATTGGTGTCGAATAATAACAACTCGGGAAAATATTTTAGAAAATGCCATTTTTTTATCATTGAAAAGAAGGATTTTCCAACAAAATGTGGAAGTCTATACCAAGTCTTTTTGATGATAAAAGGTGGTGAACTTGAGTGCAAATTACAGATGTAAGACTCCGCCGAGTCAACACAGAAGGAAGAATGAAGGCGATTGCATCCATTACGATTGACAACGAATTTGTCGTTCACGATATTCGTGTCATCGACGGGAACAACGGGATGTTCGTAGCTATGCCTAGCAAGCGTACGCCCGATGGAGAGTTCCGCGATATCGCCCATCCGATTTCTTCGACCACTCGCGAAAAAATTCAGGTGGCTGTACTGGCCGAGTATGAAAGAGCCGCTATTGAGGAAGAGCAAGTAATAGAAGAAGGGGCGTAATGCATTTCAGCCCCGCGAAGAGAGCCCGGAATGGGCTCTCTTTTCTTTTTGCAGAAAGTGAGCTATATTCTATAGTGAACCTTATATTAGCTTGGAGTGGTCTGATTTGCAGATAAACAGCATCATATTGGCTGCCGGCTTGGGGAAGCGGATGAAATCAAAGCTGTACAAGATGCTTCATCCGGTTTGCGGAAAGCCGATGGTCGGTCACGTCCTGGATTTGTTGGAAAAGATCGAAACAAAGCGCAAAGTCGCTATCGTAGGCAATGGAGCGGATGAAATTAAAGCCTACTTGGGAGACCGGGCAGAATATGCGTTTCAGGCCGAGCAGCTAGGCACTGGACATGCAGTGCTGCAAGCCAAGCCCCTTCTTGAGAATGAACAAGGAGTCACCATTGTAATATGCGGGGATACCCCTTTGGTTAGAGAAGAAACTCTGAGGGAGATGATCCGTCTTCATCAGGAGAGCGGAGCGGCGGCAACGATCTTGACCGCGGAAATGGAGAATCCCCATGGATACGGCCGGATCACAAGAGACGATCAAGGGCTTGTGACCGGAATTATCGAGCAGAAGGACTGTAACGAGTCCCAGCAATTAATCAAGGAAATCAACGCGGGGACTTATTTGTTCGATAACCACAAGCTGTTCAAAGCTTTGGACCGCGTCACTAATCATAATGCTCAGAACGAATACTATTTGACTGATGTCATAGGTATTATGAAAGCCGATGGCGACCGGGTAATCGGTTATTGCACCCCCGATCCTTCGGAAGCGGCCGGAATTAACGACCGCATTGGACTGGCGGAAGCGGAGAAGCTTATGAGAGACCGAATTCTCCGGAAGCATATGATTAACGGCGTTACGATTCAAGATCCGGCTCAAACCTATATCGAACCGGATGTGGAGATAGGGCAGGACACGGTACTGCTGCCCGGAACCGTTTTGAAAGGGAAGACCGTCATTGGTGAAGACTGTATTATAGGGCCTTATTCTGAAATTATCGATTCCACCATAGAACATGGCGGGACGGTCAAGCAGTCCGTGCTGCAGGAAGCGACGGTAGGAGAGCATTCCCATGTCGGCCCGTTCGCCTATTTGCGTCCGGGAGCCCGATTGGGAAGAGACGTTAAGGTCGGCGATTTTGTCGAGATCAAAAATTCGACGCTTGGCGACAACACCAAAGTATCTCATTTGAGCTATGTGGGCGACGCAAAGGTTGGAAAAGATGTCAATATTGGCTGCGGTGCCATTACGGTAAATTATGATGGCTATAAGAAGCACCTGACCGAGGTGGAAGACGGAGCTTTTATCGGCAGCAATGTCAACCTGATTGCTCCTGTCAAAATCGGCAAGGGCGCTTATGTGGTGGCCGGTTCCACTATTACCCATCCCGTAGAGGAAGGGGACCTCGCCATTGCCAGGGAACGACAAACCAACAAACCCGGGTACGCTCAGTTATTGCGCAACCGAATCAAAGCCAGAAACAGTAAAAAAGACTAGCACCGATCTGCCAAGGAGGAACGGCTGGAAATGCCATATTGCGATTCAAAACTTAAAGTGTTTACCTGTAACTCCAATCCTCAGTTAGCCCAGGAAATTGCCGACTATATAGATGTTCCGCTCGGAAGCGCGGATATTGTGCGGTTCAGCGATGGAGAAATCCAAATTAAGCTGAATGAGAGTGTCCGGGGCTCTAATGTATTTCTAATCCAGTCCACATGCAGCCCGGTTAACGACCATCTGATGGAAGTGCTGGTGATGACCGATGCTCTCAAGCGGGCATCGGCCAGAAGCATTAATGTCGTTATTCCGTATTACGGCTATGCACGACAGGACCGCAAGGCAAGATCCCGTGATCCGATCACGGCCAAGCTGGTAGCGAATTTGATTGAGACGGCCGGAGCTCATCGGGTCATTACTATGGATTTGCATGCGATGCAGATTCAAGGATTTTTCGATATTCCGGTCGATCATTTGCTCGGAGTTCCCATATTGGGACAATATTATCGGGATAAAGAATTAAGCAATGTGGTCGTTGTATCTCCAGACCACGGCGGAGTGGTTCGGGCGAGAAGGCTTGCGGACTATCTTAAAGCGCCGTTGGCTATTATCGATAAGAGAAGGCCGGAGCCCAATGTCAGTGAAGTGATGAATATCATTGGAGACATTGAAGGGAAGACCGCCATTCTGATAGACGATATTATCGATACTGCCGGTACGATGACTTTGGCTGCCAACGCACTGATGGAGTATGGCGCCAAGGAAGTTTTCGCTTGCGGAACCCATGCGGTTCTGTCGGGTCCGGCTATGCAGCGGATCGAAGAATCTCCGATTCGCGAGCTGCTGGTAACCAACACCATTCCGATTTCTCATCGCGAGCCATCCCCCAAGATCAAGGCGCTTTCGGTTGCGCCGCTGATGGGAGAGGCCATTATTCGTGTGCACGAAGAACAGTCGATAAGTAATTTATTTGAATAGTTTTGGTTTTGAACCTCCAATATATGGGTAAAGTAACGAGTGAGTATTCTTTCACAAGGTGGTGCTGAGAGTTCTTCTGGGCG
The DNA here is from genome assembly GCF_007679495.1 of Paenibacillus sp. 32O-W. Lineage (GTDB taxonomy): Bacteria > Bacillota > Bacilli > Paenibacillales > NBRC-103111 > Paenibacillus_L > Paenibacillus_L residui. The sequence continues at coordinate 24,339 of NZ_VEGP01000027.1, forward strand.
GAGCAATCTCCCCATAAGGACTCTGCTATCGCCTCCTTCAGAGAGTCTGCGGTACTCGCTCGCTCTTAAACCTATGCTTGGAGGTATTTGATTATGACCGCTACATTGATAGTGAAGGAACGCCCGGAATTAACGAAGTCTGGACGAAAGCAAGTAAGGAAGGAAGGTTTCGTGCCGGGAAGTGTATATGGCAAGACTATAGGCAGCGTATCGGTCCTGGTGGATAACAAGGAAATTGGGCAGCTTCTAAGGACAAACCCTCATGGAGTCATTGAGATGTCCATGCCTGACGGAGGGAAGCAGCCGGTGATGATCCAGCAGGTGCAGAAGGACCCGCTTTCCGGGGAGCTGCTGCACATCGATTTTCACCTCATCCGCATGGACGAGCCTGTCCGTTCCATGATTCCGGTAGAAATTACCGGAGAGGCGATTGGAGTCAAGGAAGGCGGAATTTTGCAGATAAGGGCTCATGAAGTGGAGGTTAAGTGCCTTCCACAGCATCTTCCCCCGACCATTTCCGTAGACGTATCGAGATTGGGAGTAGGGGAGAATTTGACGGTCTCCGAAATAACCGTACCGTCTGAGCTGGAGATTATTTCAGACCCCCATGAAGTAGTGGTAACTATACTGGCTCCTCAGAAGGAAGAGGCTCCCGATGATACGGAGGCCGAGGAGACAGCCGGAGAAGCACCTGGGCAGCAGGGTGAGGAATAAGATTTCAATTAGGGACACGCCTGATCCGATTCACGAGGCGTGTTTTTTGTCGTTTGATATCATTGCGATATAGTCGGCAGGTGCTATTCTGCCATTAAAAATCCGCCGACCCAAAGGCTTTCCGGCCTTGCCGATTTGATCTTGCGCAAGTTCCCGATTAAAATAGTAAGATAATCATTTATTTACGAAGGTGGATATACGGCTATGAAATGTTTTGTCGGTCTCGGCAATCCCGGAAGGTCCTACGAAAACACCAGGCATAACATCGGTTTTATGGCGATCGATTGGTTTGCCCGTGAGTGGGGAATTCCCATCAAGCAAAATAAGTGCAAAGCGATGATCGGGGAAGGTGTCGTTCAAGGGACTAAAGTATGGCTGATTAAGCCGACGACCTATATGAATCTGTCCGGCGAATCGGTGCGGGCTTTTCTGGATTATTATAAAGCGGAGTTGGAGGATGTTACAGTATTGTATGACGATCTGGATACGGCCTTCGGCAAATTTCGCCTTCGTTATCAGGGAAGCTCGGGTGGACATAACGGAATCAAATCCATCATTCAGCATACGGGGACACAGACCTTCGACCGAATAAGAATCGGAATTTCGCGTCCCGCCCCGGGTTCGGATATTGCCGATTATGTGCTTTCCTCTTTCACCAAGGAAGAATTTAAGCAGCTTCCCGATATATTGGACCGCGTGAGCGAAGCGATGCTTTATTCGATAAGCCATACCTTTGAACAAACGATGGCGAAATTTAACGGTTAGTTACATAATGCCGTCGCCATGGATGGCGTTTGGTCATAATTTTGAATTAAGACCCCGCCAGGCTGACTGGTCAATAACAAACAGTGTGCCCCAACGGTTATCCTATGCTTAATTGCTGCAGAATTGGGCATAATAAGTTGGTATAGGATGACTCCGGGAGGCATAGATATGTCAATACTTTACATTTGCAGGCACTGCCGCAGCCATGTCGGGCAGATTGATAGGGATACGGTGGACGAAGCCCGCCTCGGGTTTCAATTCTTGACCCCCGGCGAGCGCAGAGATATAATATCGTATAACCCGGATGGCAATGTTATTGTCAAGGTTACATGTGATTACTGCCGGGAAGCGCTGGAAGCCAATCCTGAGCTGTCCTTGCTGAGCAATCCGCTGCAATAATCGGAATATGTCAATATATAGAGCGTCTATTACTAAGGAATGTTAATGGCCTTGGCAGTTCCGCCGAGGCTTCTTTTTGATGGTCGAGAGGAGTGAATTCATTGCGATCGCTAATACAAGCGCTGTCTCAAGACACCGATTTTCAAACCGTTATATCCGGATTGAAGTCCGGAATGAAGGAACAATTAATAGCTGGTCTGGCCGGTTCTTCGCGTCAGGTGTTGATCGCAGCATTGGCCGATGAGCTTAAGCAGCCGATCCTTGTTGTAACCCACAATATGTTTGCGGCACAGAAAATTGTAGAAGATTTATCCGAGTTCCTTCCTCCGGAGGATGTGCTGTTGTTCCCGGCCCAGGAGCTGATGGCTGCAGAAACCGCTGTGTCCAGCCCGGAGACTCTTGCTCAGCGGATTGATGCGTTAACCCGCTTATCGACCGGGTTCAGAGGGGTTCTCGTCACTCCCTACGCCGGCTTGAGGAAGCTGCAGCCGTTGAAGTCTGTATTTGCCGAAGCTCAAGTAACGGTTAGCGTGGGTGAAGCGCTCGAACTGGAAGCCTTCCTGACCCGGATGACGGAGATGGGCTACGAGCGTGTGGATCAAGTCGAGAAGAAGGGCGAGATGAGCGTCAGGGGCGGAATTATTGATATCTTTCCGCTGACATCGCCAAATCCTTACCGAATAGAGCTGTTTGATGTCGAAGTAGACTCAATCCGAACATTTGACGCTGCCAATCAACGATCGATAGACAAAATAAATAAACTGATTATTCCTCCAGGTAAAGAGATTATTGCCGAAGGAAAGCGTTTCCAAAATGCGGCCGAACATGCCTTCGACCTGCTGCAGAAGCAACTGGCAAAAATGACGGACCGTCAAGCCAAGGAGAAGCTGGAAGAGGAGATTCGCAGCGACATAGAACGGCTCAGACAGCAGCAGTCGTTCCCGGGAATCTATAAATATATTTCTTTGCTGTATCCCGAGAGACATACTCTGGCGGATTATATGGACAAAGACACTCTGCTGATTCTCGATGAGCCATCCCGTTTGCTGGAAACCGCCAAACAACTGGAAAGAGACGAGGCGGAATGGGTGACCGGGCTGCTGCAGGAAGGTAAAACTCTGCCGGCTTTTGTGCTGTCCAAGACATACGACGTCTTGTTGTACCGACAGCCGTTTCCTACTCTATATGTCTCCTTATTCCTTCGCCAGGTTCCGCAGACCCAGCCGCAGAATATTGTTAACTTCATGAGCCGGGCCATGCAAAATTTCCATGGTCAAATGAATCTGCTCAAAGCGGAAACCGACCGTTGGAAAAAAAGCGGCTATAAAGTGGTTATGCTCGCCAGCGGCGAGGAACGGATGGAGCGGGTCCGACGGGTGCTTCATGATTACAAGATTGAAGAGCCGATTTTGCTGGATGGAAATTTGCAGAGCGGATTTGAATTACCTTCGGTTCATTTGGTCGTGCTGACGGAGGGAGAGATGTTCTCTCAGAAGCAGCGCAAGGCACGTAAAGTAGACAAGAAAATAGAAAATGCGGAACGGATTAAAAACTATCAGGAGCTTAGAGTGGGCGACTATGTCGTCCATGTTAATCACGGAATCGGGAAATATGTGGGCATTGGAACCCTGGAAATCAATGGAATCCATAAAGACTATTTGCATATTCTCTATGCCGGCGGAGACAAGCTGTCAGTTCCTATTGACCAGATAGAGCTCATCCAGAAATATGTAGGCTCTGAAGAGAAGGAGCCCAAGATCTATAAGCTGGGCGGTACGGAGTGGAACCGGGTTAAGAGCAAGGTGCGCTCCTCCGTTAAAGATATTGCCGATGATTTAATCAAGCTCTATGCAGACAGGCAGTCCACGCCTGGATATCCTTTCTCCAAGGATACGCCGTACCAGCAGGAATTCGAGAGTCTCTTCCCCTACGATGAGACCCCCGATCAGATACGGGCCATCGAGGAAATCAAGATGGATATGGAGAAGCCTCGGCCGATGGACCGGCTGCTATGCGGTGACGTAGGCTACGGTAAAACCGAGGTCGCTATTCGTGCTGCCTTCAAGGCGGCAATCGACGGCAAGCAAGTGGCCGTACTGGTGCCGACAACGATACTGGCCCAACAGCACTATGAAACGTTCAGGGAAAGATTCTCGGAATATCCGTTCAATATTCAGGTGCTCAGCCGTTTCCGCTCCAAGAAGGAACAGAACGAAACGATTAAAGGAATCAAAACCGGTACGGTTGATATTGTTATCGGGACCCATCGGTTATTGTCCGCCGATATCGTCTTTAAAGAGCTGGGTCTTCTTATAGTGGATGAGGAGCAGAGATTCGGGGTTTCCCATAAAGAGAAGCTAAAGAGGCTCAAGCCAAATGTGGATGTTCTTACATTGACGGCTACTCCTATTCCACGGACACTGCATATGTCGATGCTCGGCGTCCGGGATTTGTCGGTCATCGAAACTCCTCCGGAGAATCGCTTCCCGGTTCAAACCTATGTGGTAGAGCATAGCAACACTCTTGTGCGGGAGGCTATTGAGCGGGAATTGGCGAGAGAGGGACAAGTGTATTATTTATATAACCGGGTGCAGGGCATTCAGCAAATGGCCGATCAGATCTCCATGCTGGTGCCGGACGCCAAGGTGGCCGTCGCTCATGGTCAAATGTCGGAGCAGGAGCTGGAGAGGACGATTCTCGACTTCCTGGACGGGGAATACGATGTGCTGGTTAGCACAAGCATCATAGAAACCGGAGTAGACATTCCCAACGTCAACACTCTGATCGTTCATGATGCCGATAAAATGGGGCTTTCCCAGCTGTATCAGCTTCGGGGCAGAGTTGGCCGCTCCAACCGGATAGCTTATGCCTATTTTACTTATCAGCGGGATAAGGTACTTACGGAAGTGGCTGAAAAACGGCTGCAGGCGATCAAAGAGTTCACAGAGCTCGGTTCCGGCTTTAAAATTGCGATGAGAGATTTGGCTATCCGCGGTGCGGGTAATTTGTTAGGAGCGGAGCAGCACGGCTTCATTGCGTCCGTCGGCTTCGATCTGTATTCCCAGATGCTGGGGGAAGAGATCGCCAAGCGGAAGCAGGAGCTGGATGGTGAGGATAAGACCGAGCCCGAATTCTGGAGTACCCAGTTGGATCTTCATATCGACGCCTACTTACCGTCCGATTACATCTATGATAGCATTCAGAAGATTGAAATTTACAAAAAAGTAGCCAATGTAACTACGCTGGAAGAGGCAGGAGATCTTCATGAGGAGCTGGTAGACCGTTTCGGCGATTTGCCGCTGGCAGTCGAAAATTTATTGGCGGTGGCGAGACTTAAAGTTTACGGTTCCATGTATGGGATAGAATCGATTGTGCAGAAGGGAGACGATTATACCCTCAAGATCGATCCCAAGCGGAGCAAAGCACTGGAAGGCAAGAAGCTTGTGGCTCTGGCTAAGGAATTTGAAGGCCGTCTGAAGGTTAATCCCGGGGCGCATATCGAGATCGTCGTCAAATGCAAGGGTCTCAAACCAGAACAATCCATAGCATTGTTAGAGCAGTTTTTGGTACAATACAGGGAGGCTTATAAAGAGAAGGGAGAATTGCAAAATGCTGCGAAATAAACCACGCAAGACTAGAGCGCTTATCATAAGCCTTGTCCTGATCGTGATTGTAGCCATGCTGAGCGCCTGTGGGGATAAGAACAAGTCCGGAGCGCAAGGGGAAGTCCTGGCCACTTACAAGGATGGCTCCATTACTCAAAGCGAGTTTGACAAATTTTTCAATACCGTTTCTTTCTTTAATGCCCAGTTTGCCGCAGCCAAAGACATTCCAGGATTCCAGGAATATTTGCTTAAGCAAATGGCCGCTCTCGATTTGATGCTTGGACAAGTATCTGATGAAAGCAAGAAGAATGCGGAAGAAGAAGTCAAGAAGCAGATGGATGAAATCAAAGCCTATTATGAATCCAAAGGGAAAAGCGCTTTGAAGGATCATCTGAAAGAGCTTAACATTACGGAGAAGGACCTGGAGGATTATGTTCGTAACAGCCTGGTTGTCATGACGGATTTGGACAGCAAGGTAACCGACGAACAAATCCAGCAATATTACGATAATCTGGTCAATGAGAAAGTATTGGACGTTGTTACGGTTAGTCACATTCTCATTGGAATCAAAGATATGGAAGGTAAGGATCTTCGCACTAAAGAAGAGGCTCTGACTATCGCCAACGAAGTTAAGGGCAAGCTGGACAACGGAGCCGATTTCGCCGAGCTGGCCAAGGAATATTCCGATGATCCCGGTTCCAAAGATAACGGCGGTAAGTATGAAAATGAGCCGTTATCTGCCAAGAGGTGGGTTCCTCAGTTCCAGCAGGCGGCCGAAGAGCTTCCGGTGAACACCATCAGCGAACCGATCGAAACGGATTATGGATATCATATCATGAGGGTTGATTTCAGAGGCCCGCGTCCATTGGATGATGTAAAGACCAACATTCGCGAAGCCATTACTTCAGAGCAAATTGGCGAGTTTATCGAGTCGGAGCTGCCTAATTACGACTTCAAAACCAATCTGCCTGAACCGGAGCCGTCCGAAGCCCCGGATTCTACCGGTACCCCTGAATCCACGGATACGCCGGAATCGGACAAGCCTGCCGATGCCAATGCGGAAACTCCTTCCGAGTCTCCTGCTCCTTCAGCATCGCCGGCCGCTGAATAATATCGATAAACAAGCACTCTCTTCAAGGGAGTGCTTTTGTTTTTTAAAATATAAGAAAGTATAAGTTTTCATCTATACCTGTTCTTATATTTCATCGGTAAACGCGCCCGTCCTAAGGACGGCGATAGCCGTTTATCCTTGGGAGGGAAATAGCGCTATTGGTCCGTCCAGACTAGAAAATTCGAGGGTTCCTGCAATGGAGATTCAAACCCGTGTTACTAAGTCACCGTTATTCGTGCGCTCTGTCGAGACTGGCGAAAACATGGAATTGCCCCGGCTTACTAATGTATAAGTTTTTGGAAATCGAAGAATACTTTAAATACACTTTTACTCCAGTGAATCTGATTTCATCAAAGGAAAGAGAGGCATCAGAGACTTATGAAAGCAACTGGAATCGTTCGTCGAATAGACGATTTAGGCCGAGTGGTCATCCCGAAAGAAATACGCCGTACCCTTAGAATCCGGGAAGGAGATCCGTTAGAAATTTTTGTGGATCGGGATGGAGAAGTTATTCTCAAGAAATATTCCCCGATCGGCGAGCTCGGCGATTTCGCTAAGGAATATGCGGAATCATTGTACGAAAGCACTAACCACATCATTCTTATCTCCGACAGAGATACCATTATCGCCGTATCCGGAGCCTCCAAGAAAGATTATATGGAGAAGCAAATCGGTGCATTGGTCGAGAGCTCCATGGAGGGCCGGAAGTCGGTGTTGGAAACCAATCCGGGGCAGCACGACATCTGTAAAGATGTCAAGGAAAGCTACAGTTCTTACGTAATTTCCCCTATCGTTGCAGGAGGGGATCCCATTGGAGCTGTAATTATAACCAGCAAGGATGAGTCTGCCAAGATGGGGCAAATGGAGCTTAAGATGGCTGAGACAGCGGCAGGATTTCTCGCTAAACAGATGGAGCAGTAATCACGGTTTCAATCATACTCACAGCTTCCTTAAGGCAAGGTGCTCTCACCTTCTGTACAGGAGGCTTTTTCATTTTGCAGTTTGATCAGTTATAATAAGGTCATCCGTTTTATGGAAATGGCATGGAAGTTGGTAATTGTATGGATGACTCTCGCAAACCGTCCTCTTCTGGCCACAGTCTGCTTAAGGGGGCCGCAGTCCTCGGGATAGCTGCGGTCATTTCGAAGCTGCTGGGAACCCTGCAGAAAATTCCGCTGCAAAATATGGCCGGGGACGGAGTATTTGGAATTTATAATGCTGTCTACCCGTTGTATATTCTCATACTGACCATTGCAACCGCCGGTATTCCGATAGCGGTATCCAAATTCGTCTCCGAGCAAACCGTCATGGGGCGTCCCGCGGAAGCAAGAAGAATCCTTAAGCTGGCCAGCGGGGTATTGACCTTGACGGGATTGCTCTGTTTCATTGCCCTGTATGCCGGGGCCGGCGTGATTGCCGGCTGGATGGGAGTTGGGCAGACCGAGAAGGCGATTCGCAGTGTTTCCTTCGCCCTCCTGCTGGTCCCCGTAATGGCCGCGCTAAGGGGCTATTTCCAGGGGATTCAGAATATGATACCCACCGCCGTCTCCCAAGTAGTCGAGCAGCTGGTCAGAGTCGCAACCATGATCGGATTGCTGCTGTATTTCATCGCCCTCGGCATGAGCGAAGAATGGATTGCCGCCGGCGCAACGTTCGGCTCGGTCGCTGGAGCAGGGGCCGGATTGGTCGTCATGCTTCTCTATTGGTGGAAACGAAAAGAGCCCGCTCTGCCTGCAGCCGGGTCGGGAAATCCTTCTTCGCCGGAACCGGCGGCTGCGGGAGATACAGTGCGGAGTGCCGTGGCGGGTAGAATGGATGACGCCGGGGGACAAGCAGCTCGGGCTCGGGAGATGCCTCCGGAACCGGCGCTATCGCTGATCCGACGGTTTTTGCGCTATGCCCTGCCGATATGTTTGGGATCGTTAGTCGTACCGCTGCTGACGCTAGTTGATACGTTTACGATGCCCCGACTGCTGATTTACGGCGGCTTGGACGAAGCCGGGTCCATGTATGCCTTCGGTTTATATAACCACGGGCTGCCGCTCGTGCAGCTCGTATCCATGATCGCGACATCGATGTCCACCGCCCTGATTCCGGCCATAGCGGCAGCGAAAATACGCAACGAGCCCGAAATTATACGAGTTCGCTCGGAATTGGCGATTCGGTTCACCTGGCTGGTCGGTCTGGCCGCTTCCTTCGGTCTGGCGGTGACCGCCGTTCCGCTAAATATCATGTTCTTCAAATCCGCCGAAGGCTGGGAGGCCATGTCTTTGCTGGCCTTCACCGCCGCATTCAGCACGGTAAATATTGTTACATCGAGCATTCTGCAAGGTCTCGGAGCCGTTAAGGTTCCGGTCATTCATCTTTTGATCGGTGTCGTGTTGAAAATAGGCTTCAATCTGCTTCTGATGCCGTTGTGGGGAATTCAAGGCGCGGCTGTGGCGGCAGTGATTGCTTATGGGACCGCCAGCGGCTTGAATTATCGCTACCTGCGCAAGAATATCGGGGTACGAATCACTTTCCGCTCGGGATTGTTTAAGCCGCTGCTGGCAGTAGTATGTATGTGTGCAGGAATTCTGGTTCTTTACTTAGGGCTGGAACTTGCATTAGATTATCTGGCCCCCGGATTATCGTCGAGAATTCGCTACTCGATTATCGGATTAGCTACAGTCGCCGTTGGAGGATTGATTTACCCTCTGGCCTTGTTGAGGACGGGAGCTGTCAGCCGCTCGGAATTGGCGGCCGTACCGAGCTTCGGGAAAAAAATCGAGCCTTGGTTGGTCCGAATCGGTTTATGGAAGTAAAATTGGTTTAATAGACAAAGGAGGGATGCCCGTGTCCGCTCAAATCACAGTTGTAGGATTGGGAACAGGGGACGAAAACCAGATGACCTTGGGCATCTGGAATAAGCTTCAGACAGCAGCGAGAATATTTTTGCGTACAGAGGAGCATCCGGTTGCGGGGTACATACGCAAAAAAGGAATAGCTTACGAATCCTTTGATGAGATCTACAAGCAATCGCCCACTTTCGAAGAAGTCTATGGCCAGATCGCTGCCCTGCTTATGGAAGAAGCAGTCCGGAGCGGGGAAGAAATCGTCTATGCATTGCCCGGCCATCCTTCGGTTGCCGAGCGAACGACCCAGATATTGAGACAACGCTGCCCTGACGCGGGAATCGGACTGGAAATTCTGGGCGGTGAGAGCTTCCTCGACCAGGCTTTCCTGCGGTTCGGCTTCGATCCGATTGAAGGCTTCCAGCTGCTCGATGGTACGGCTCTGGATTCCGCTCAGCTGAATCCGATGCTGCATACGGTTGTTGCTCAGGTCTACGACTCCTTCACCGCATCGGATGTGAAGCTCACTCTAATGGAGCTCTATCCGGATGATTATAAAGTCTATGTCGGACATGCCCTCGGAATTGCCGGTGAAGAATCGATTCATGAGATCCCTTTGTTCGAGCTGGACCGCCTGAACGGATACGGGAATTTGTCTCTGGTTTGGGTTCCCAAAGCGGAGACGAATGAGCTGGCTAACCGCACCTTCGCCCGGCTGAAGGAAATCGTAGCCATTCTCCGCAGTCCCGAAGGTTGTCCATGGGACCGCGAACAGACACATGCGAGCATTCGCAGCAATCTTATTGAGGAAACCTACGAAGTACTGGAAGCCATTGACGATGATGACCCCGTAGGAATGTGTGAAGAGCTTGGGGATCTGCTGCTGCAGGTAGTCATGCACGCGCAGATGGAGGACGAGGCCGGTTCGTTCACTATTGTCGATGTCATTCAAGGCTTGAACGAGAAGCTTATTCGCCGCCATCCTCATGTATTCGGCGAAAGATCCGCACAAGATGCCGAAGAGGCTCTGTCCAATTGGCAGCAGATCAAGCAGGAGGAGAAGCGGAAACGGGGAGAAGCTCCTGGTCAGCAATCTGTATTGTCGGGTGTCCCCAGAGACCTTCCTGCATTATACAAAGCGGTCAAGCTGCAGAAGAAAGCAGCCAAGGTCGGATTTGATTGGCCGGACCTGCAGGGGGTTTATGACAAAATAACAGAGGAATTGCAAGAGCTGAAAGAGGCGCATAATCAGGATAGCGAGGCCCTGAAATCGGAGTTGGGCGATTTATTGTTTGCGGTTGTTAATCTGGCCAGATTCATGAAGATCGATCCGGAGGAAGCCCTCACGGCAACCAACCGAAAATTCGTGCAAAGATTTGAATACATCGAGAATCAACTGCGTTTAAATGGAAAAACTTTTGACCAAACTGATTTACAAGAGATGGAAGCCTATTGGCAAGAAGCGAAAAAAGTTTAATAAATTGGGTTTTGTCAGCAGGATTTTCCGTTTCCACAAAGAATAACTTATGGCATATCCTTATATGCACTATGTAATTACAGGAGGTAACAACCATGAATAAAACCGATTTGGTAAATAACATTGCACAAAAAAGCGGACTGTCCAAGAAAGACGTGGAGTCTGTATTAAACGGACTTCTGGGTGAAATCACCGACGCACTTTCCAGCGGCGATAAGGTTCAACTGATCGGGTTCGGTACTTTCGAAACCCGTAAGCGCTCTGGCAGAGTAGGCCGCAATCCGCAAACCGGTAAAGAAATCACCATTCCTGAATCTGTCGTTCCGGCCTTCAAAGCAGGTAACAAGCTTAAAGAAGCCGTGAAGTAATGCGACTGGACAAGTACTTGAAGGTTTCCCGTCTGATTAAGAGACGCACTGTCGCCAAAGACGTTTCGGAACAAGGAAGAGTGTGGATCAACGGACGGGAAGCCAAGCCAAGCAGCACCGTTCAGGTAGGTGACGAGCTGACCATTCAATTCGGTCAGAAGTATGTGGTTGTGAGGGTGAATCAGCTCTCGGAATCAACCCGTAAAGAAGATGCTGCTCTTATGTATACTTTATTGCGGGAAGAAGCCCGAACGAATGGTTGAGAGAAAGATTAAGAGACTAACCACAGTTTAGTCTCTTTTTCTACCTTTGCGGTTTCCATTATTTAACCGTATAGGAAGGAACAAGTCCGTGGCAAGGTAAGGTCATTTTCCATAAGATGTATTGGGTCCTGCCAATTAGTGTACCCCTCCGGTTGGCCTCCGATAAACACTCTGTACGTTTTTTTAAGGCAATCTATCTTTTCCCCGGTTCTAAAATCGGACATCCCTCCATAATGTAGTGTTAGAAGGAGGGGTACATGCCATGGTGGAACAGGGAAAAGTGAAACGTCAGGAAGTCAAGATGCTGAATCGGAAGCTGTTGGAAATCTCCGGTGTGCTGAATGTGGAAAGCTTTGACAGCGAAGAGTTTCTACTCGAAACCGAATGCGGATTTCTTACGATCAAAGGCCAGAATCTGCATATTAAAAATCTCAGCTTGGAGCAAGGCCTTGTAGCGATTGAAGGCCTGGTCCATGCACTAGCTTATTTAGATTCAGGAACCCAGGGAAAATCTAAAGGTTTGTTCGGTAAACTGTTCAAGTGACACTGCACGTCCAGTTTCTCACCATGGGTATGATGTTTGCCAGCGGAGTCGGTATGGGTATTCTATTTGAAACCTATCGCGTGCTGACTGGGCAGCTGCGCGCACCGCGCTGGCTTATTTCCATCCTTGACTTGGTCTATTGGAGCGTTATGACCGTACTGGTCTTTCGTGCCTTATATTTCAGCAATCAGGGTCAGCTTAGGCTGTTCGTATTCATCGGCCTGCTGGCAGGCGGCAGCTTCTATTGGGCCTTCTTGAGGGAAGGGACCGTATGGGTTATCCGTGCATTAATTCGATCGGTTCTATGGCTGGCCGGTTTGATTCGCAGACTGGTTGAGCTTATGATTGTCAAGCCGATTCAACTGCTTTATAAATGTTTAATGATGGTTATCGGGTTTCTTATAGCAGTAGCTATATTCCTCTACAAAATTGTGGTAAAATTACTTTACCCTGTCCTGTTTATATTTATTCGTCCGTTGCTGTTTATTTGGAAGAAGATTCGTTGGCCGCAGTGGATAGCTAACGGTTGGCGAATCATCCGGCAGTTGTTTCAAAAATGGTTCCGAAAATCATAGGAGGAACATTATTCCATGGTACAGGCAAAAAATGCATCTAAGAAGAATACTTCCACAATCGGCGCTCGTCGGCGGATTCGTCTGTTGATGATCGTTGTTTGCTGTGTATTGTTGTGGGCAGGCATAACGATCTTGGACCAATCGGATAAACTGGCTGAGAATTCAGCTAAACTTGTGACGCTCGAAACCAAACTGGCGGAAGTAGAGAAAATAAACGAGGAATCCAGAATGGAATTGGACCGTTTGAACGATCCGGAATACCAGGAAGAGAAGGCTCGTAAGGATCTTCAGGTTGCCCGAGAAGGCGAGACCGTATTTGATGTTGTGAAACCGGCCCCCTAGACCTTTGCCTTGTTGACCTCTAATTCCGCTTCATGTATAATCTCCATAGCCAGTCTTTTGAATTTTTTAAGGGAGGAACTTAATCATTTATGGCAATTGAAGTGGGCACCAAGTTAGAAGGAAAGGTGACAGGGATAACTCACTTTGGAGCTTTCGTCGAGCTACCAGAAGGAGGGACCGGCCTCGTTCACATCTCGGAGATAGCCGATAACTACGTCAAGGATGTTAACGATCATCTAAAGCTGGACGATAAAGTCCTCGTTAAGGTGATTAATGTCGATAAGGACGGCAAAATCGGTCTATCCATTAAGCAAGCTGTTGATAAGCCCCTGGCAGCTGAAAGGCCCGCTCGACCTGAACGACATGGTGGGGGATCGTACGGGGATCGAAGAGAAGGCGGCGGAGGGTACCGCGGTCATGACCGAGGCGGACGCCCATTTAAACCTCCCATTGGCAAATCTTCCTTCGAGGATAAAATGATCAAATTTCTTAAAGATAGCGAAGAACGCATCTCGTCTCTTAAGAAGAACACGGAATCGAAGCGTGGAGGGAGAGGCGCAAGACGCGATTAATATACGAAATTATGTCCGCAAGCCTGATTTATCGGGCTTGCGGTCTTGTCTATTCGGGAGTTTCCCGAATTAAAATTATAAGTTGTCTCTACCGCTTGACTTCCATATACATCTTGGTATATAGTATTGCTTGTTATGGCGGCGTAGCTCAGCTGGCTAGAGCGTACGGTTCATACCCGTGAGGTCGGGGGTTCGATCCCCTCCGCCGCTATTGTTATTACTCCATTCCGACAGTATGGAGACCGATAATCGGAAAATAGAGGCATCCGCGAGAATGCTTCTCTTTTTTACCATTTTTTACCACAAAGGAATCTTTAAGTTCTTACCGTTTTAATACGATGAAGAACAAGGATTCCTATTGGCATAGAAAGCTACCTTTAAAACCGGGTTATTCGACTTCGAAAAGGCTTCGTTTTAGAAGCTTTTTTTATTTTTTTCAATGCGAAGACTTCGACACGAACGCTCGGCAAGTTCGGCACCATCCCTCGCCTAAAAATGGCAAAGGCTACTATGAACCCGCAGGATTAGGGAAAGCCGACGCTGTTTTTTCGCACAAAACGGGATAGGTCGGGAAGGTTTTTGTCGGAAATTTTTTTGAATCTACCTTCTCATTCTGACAAACTTCCTGATAGATTCTTTCTATAATAGAGGACACAAGAAAACCGGTTAGGTGGTGTCCGATCTATGCAAAAGCAATCTGGTGTACAAGGGGTGAAGGGCCATTGCTCTTCATGGGTGAAGCAGGTTAAAGAAAACACAGGCAAGAGATTGGCCGATAGCCGTATCATTCAGGCCTGGATGGTGAAACGATGGGCCGTGCTGCTTGTCGTCATTGCTTTCTTGTTGGGAAGAGCGACGATTCTCGATGAACTTTCTCCTTTCGCCCTTGCTTATTTCGCCGTCTTCTATTATCTCCGCAAAGATTTGCTTCATTGGGTCGGAGTGGCGTTATGCGCGGGAAGCTTATTATCCGCACACGGCAGCGCAGGATACATCGTGGCCCAGATGCTGGTATTTCTCCTTATTCAAAAAGGGCTGGAGAAATATGAGAAAGCCGAGCTTTCTTATGTACCGCTATTGGTATTTATGACCGGGTTCTCCGTCAAATTGTTCAGCCATCTGGTAGCGGCCAATCTATCTTGGTATACGTTGATGATGACCGGAATTGAATCGACATTAAGCTTGATTCTTACGCTTATATTCATCCAGGCGGTTCCCGTGTTTACGATTGCGAGAAAGAAGCATGGGCTCAAGACGGATGAAATAATTTGTCTGATCATACTGCTCGCATCCGTCATGACGGGAACGGTGGGCTGGGTAATTGGAAACGTAACGGTAGAGCATGTCCTGTCAAGATACTTGATCTTGTTGTTTGCTCTGGTGGGAGGAGCGCCCCTGGGGGCTTCTGTCGGTGTGGTAACTGGCCTCATTCTCAGCTTGGCGAATGTAAACGCTATTTACCAGATGAGTTTGCTTGCTTTCGCAGGAATGCTTGCCGGGCTCATGAAGGAAGGCGGGCGCTTGGCCGTGGCGCTGGGCATGCTCATTGGTTCGTCCATTCTTTCCATCTACATCGGGGACCAGACAGCTTTTCTCCAATCCACCTGGGAATCCGCGGCGGCGGTCGTTCTGTTCTTGCTCACGCCTAAGAGTATCGTCTATACATTGGCAACTTATATTCCGGGAACCCAGGAAAATATGAAGTCCCATTATGATTATGCCAGAAGGGTCCGGGATATTACGGCCGAAAGGGTGCAGCAGTTCTCCGAAGTATTCCGCCAGCTGTCCCGCAGCTTTAAACAGCTGACGACAGAAGGCTATTCGGCTAACCGTGAAGGGGAAGTGGAGCATTTCATGAGTGCCGTATCGCAGAAATTTTGTACCAATTGCGGCAAGCGGGATGCTTGCTGGAGCCGTGATTTTGCCAAAACCTATACATTTATGACGGAAATGATGACCGCCATTGATAAGAATGAAGCCCCTGCCAAGCGGGATATCCCGAAGGAATGGACTCGCGCCTGCATTAAAACGGAGCGGGTGCTGAACACAATGCTTCATGAATATCAGCTCTACAAAAATAATTTGCACTGGAAAAAACAAATACTGGAGAGCCGGCAGCTTGTAGCGGATCAATTAACAGGCGTATCTCAGGTCATGGAAGATTTGGCCAAGGAAATCAAAAGGGAGGGTCAGGAGCTATTTTTGCAGGAGGAGCAGATCCGCAGCGCTTTGGAAGAACTGGGGTTGTCGATTCACAGTATTGATATTATAAATCTTGAGGAAGGAAATGTTGAAATTGAGGTGGTGCATCAATATTTAAAAGGCTATGATGAATGCCGCAAGATTGTCGCTCCTCTATTATCAGACATTATTGGCGAAAATATAGCGGTTAAGAGAGAAAGACCGTCCGAAAGGGGAGAAGGCTACTATACGGTTATGTTCGGGTCCGCCAAGGAATATGAGGTCGAGACGGGTATTGCCGGAGCGGCCAAAGGAGGGGATTTGCTGTCCGGGGACAGCTTCAGCACCGTGGAGTTGGGAAATGGAAAGTTTGCGGTTGCTCTAAGCGATGGAATGGGCAACGGCGAGCGGGCCCGGGCGGAGAGCAGCACGGCTCTCAATATTTTGCAGCAGCTTCTGCAGTCGGGCATGGACGAGAAGCTGGCGATCAAATCGGTCAATTCGGTCTTGATGCTTCGCTCGCCGGACGAAATTTTCGCTACGGTGGACATGGCTTTGATCGATTTGTACAGCGCGCAAACGACATTTATGAAGATAGGCTCGACCCCCAGCTTTATTAAGCGGGATAATGAAGTGATTTCCATCATGGCAAACAATCTGCCGGTAGGAATTTTGCAGGAAATTGATGTCGATCTCGTCAGCGTTCAGCTGAAGCCGGGTGACGTTCTAATTATGATGACGGATGGTATTTATGATGCTCCCGGATATGCGGTTAACAAGGAGCTATGGATGAAACGGGTCATTCAGGAGATGGATTTGTCCGATCCGCAGGAATTTGCAGATTGCCTGCTGGAGAGAATCGTACGCTATCAGCAAGGGGACATTGCCGATGACATGACGGTTATCGTTGCCAAAATAGAGCGCTTCCAGCCGGAGTGGGCTACCTTTAGCTGGCCCGGTGTTTCCCGCATCGAGCGCCCCAAGGTGGTGAGTTAATAAAGGAGAGACTCAAGTAATCATGCTGAACGAAAGACCTGCAAATCGGCAGGTCTTTCGTCATTTTAAAAAAAGAGAGATCTACTCCCTATTTTTTTATCCTGCCTCCTATATTTACTTACATTAGATATGAGCTTGCTTTAACCCCTCTCCGTATAAAGTCTAGCAAACGGGCAACACTGGTTAATAGGTTGGTAGAAGCAGCCATTCTACTTTATTCAAATCAGGGGAGGGGCATGATGAAACAGATTATTTTGATCACGGACGGTTGCTCGAATGTTGGTATAAGCCCTGTCGCAGCAGCGGCCAGAGCTTTGGCCGAGGGGATCGTGGTGAATGTTATCGGAGTGATTGACGAAGGGGAAACCGGTCATTACGGAATAGAAGAAATCAACGACATCGCCCGGGCTGGAGGGGGCTTAAGCCGTATGGTCGTGCCAAGTATGGTGGCTCAGACGATGCAGATGATGACCCGCAAGACGATGCTGCATACGATTCACGATGCCGTCAATCATGAGCTCAAGCAGATTGTCGGACCCGGAGCCGCTTTGGAAAAGCTGCATCCCGAACAGCGCTCCCAGGTTGTGCAGGTGATCGACGACCTCGCGGAAACGTCGGAGATGAAGGTGGCGCTGTTGGTGGATGCCAGCGCCAGCATGAAGCCCAAGCTGGAGACGGTAAGAGAAGCGATCGGCGATCTTATGCTAAGTATGCAGGCTCGTAAAGGGAAAAGCGAAATCGCCGTGTTTCATTTTCCGGATGCGAAAGGACAGAGGGAAGTGTGCATGGACATGGATTGGACCACCCGGCTTGCAAATGTACGCGATTTATTTTATAAAATAAACATGAAAGGTACGACTCCCACCGGCCCCGCCCTGCTCCATGTTATCCGTTTTCTGTCTGGAGAGCGTAACGGCGAAATGGATGGTGGAGAACCGGCTGCGGGAATAACCCATTCCCGGCAGCCGGGCAAGGACGGGATGCTGAGTGACTACGTCGTCTGAGATGGAGTTTATACAAGGGACGCCGATCATTGGCAAGTGGAAGCGAAATACGTACGTGGTGGAGAGAAAGCTCGGGGAAGGAGCGAACGGCAAGGTTTACCTGGTTCGCCGGGACCGCTGCTGGTATGCTTTGAAGCTGGGCTTCAATGCCGTTGATTTGCAATCCGAGATCAACATGATCCGGAAGCTGTCGCAGGCCCCCGGCGATTTCCGCAACTTCTTCGTCGATGCGGATGATGCCGAACATGCCGGGCAGGTCTATTCCTTCTATGTAATGAGATATGTCCGGGGAGACCCTCCGGATGTATTTCTGAAGAATTCCGGAAGGGAATGGATGCAAGTGATCGGGCTTCACCTGCTGAGGAAGCTCGTTGACCTCCATCGGCAAGGGTTTGTCTTCGGCGATTTGAAGCTGGAGAACGTGTTGGTATCCCGGTACGGTGAAGTAGAGCTGATTGATTTTGGCGGTGTAACCGTCATGGGGAACGGGGTCAAGCAGTTTACCGAGGTTTATGACCGCGGTTATTGGAACGGCGGGAGCCGGAAGGCGGATGATGGATACGACTTGTTCTCGTTCGCTATTCTTTGCATGAGATTGCTTGGAGGGCACAACAGCTGCATTACTCCCCAACTCATTCCCCAGAACCGGAACATCGATGTGCTGCTGGAAGAACTGGATAACCCTGCATATTCCGGGTACGAGGATTTCGTGCGAAGATCGCTCATCGGGGAGTTCCGCTCCTCCGAAGAAGCTTTCGCGGAGTGGAAAGCACTGCCGATTTCCGCCATGGCATCCCCGAACAAGGCCCTTGGCTTGCCTCCGGGTGCAGGACATTGGGTAGCCTGCAGCTTCGCCGCATCCCTTCTTATATTTGGATTGGCGCTATATTTTGTCTGGTCCTGACCTTCTTGCCCGCCGAAAGGAAAGAGTGCATAATGGAGCTTATCCGCAGAGTGGAAGACAAGATTAATAAGGAACGATGGTTTGATCCAGGAGAACGCATAGTTGTCGCGGTATCGGGCGGTCCCGATTCGGTCGCGCTGCTGCATCTCCTGTTTCTGCTTTCTAAGCGGCACGGCTGGAAGCTTCTGGTGGGCCATGTCAACCATCAGTTTCGCGAAGAATCGGAGGAAGAAGCTGAATTTGTCCAAGAGTGGGCGGCTTCACTCGGCTTGCCCTGCAAGGTTGGAGTGATCAATGTGCCCCGTTATATAGAAGAAACTGGGGATAACCCGCAGAACGCAGCCAGGGAGCAGCGCTACCGGTTTCTGACCTCCATTGCGAGGGAATTCGGGGCCCGCAAACTGGCGCTGGGACATCATGCGGACGATCAGGCGGAAACCGTGCTGATGAGGCTGATTCGCGGAACGGGTCCGTCTGGGCTTGCGGGCATACCTGCCGCCAATACGATGGATGGCGTCGAGCGGATACGCCCTCTGCTCGAAGTGTACAAGGCCGAGCTGGTGAATTACTGTACGGAGCATCATCTGACCTATTATGTCGACCGCAGCAACGAAGAACGCAAATATGCCCGGAATCGGGTCCGGTTGGACGTCATCCCGGAGCTGACGAAGTATAATCCGCAATTTGTAGAATCACTCAATCGTCTGTCCTTAATGATCCGGGAAGAGGACGATTACATGGATCGGGAAACCGCCGCGGCATATAAACGCATCGTCCGCTCCACCCCGGAAAACGGCGAAATATCATTTTCCAGAAAAGAGTTCATAAGTTTACATGTTGCTTTACAAAGGCGTTTGATTAAACTAATATTAAATTATCTCAATTTTTGTGCGGATTCCGTTGAATTTACGGGCGTGGAATTGCTGCGAGAGGCGATTTTACAGGAGCGGAGCTCCACTCTTACCTTGGAAGCAGGCGACCGGATCCGCTTTTTTAAAGAATACGACCGGATCGGGTTTGTGCGGAACTATTCACCTTCCCGCCCGTTCCATTACCCTGTAGAGCTGAACCGGAGCTCGCTGTACTTGCCCGAATCGGGCATGTCTATGGAGTATTTCATTACCCGTTCTTGTGAAGATTGTCACGGCTTTGGACAGAGGACCAGGGATTGCGCGATGTTCGACCTGGATCTGCTGGAGCTGCCGTTGACGGTCCGAAGCCGGCTAGCCGGCGACAGGATGCAGGTTCTTGGTTTAAACGGTTCTAAAAAGGTAAAAGATATTTTCATCGATGCTAAAATTTCTCCAAGGGAACGGGATCGTGTTCCTTTAGTCGTCGATGGGGCCGGTCGGATTATATGGATACCAGGAATTAAACGATCCGAGCATGCTGTTGTGACGAACCGGACCGCCCGATACTTATATATGAAGGTTACCCGGGAATCCACTTAATGAGATCAGTATGTACGCATTCGTTTTTTCATAGTATAAAGTAGGAGGTTTCATTGTTGCATAACGACATAAAGGAAGTGCTGTACACCGAGCAGCAGCTCGAGCAGAAGGTGCAGGAGCTTGGCCGCAAAATTAGCGAGGATTACCAGGGCCGCAACTTGTTCGTCATCTGTGTTCTGAAGGGCGCATTTATTTTTATGGCCGATCTTGTCAAACATATTACTGTACCGCTTGAGCTTGATTTCATGGCGGTGTCCAGCTACGGGCAATCGACTAAATCATCAGGGGTTGTCAAGATTATTAAAGACCTGGATGTACCGCTGGATGGCCGTGATGTCCTCATTGTCGAAGACATTATCGATAGCGGCTTGACCCTGAGCTATCTCATCGACATTCTGGAGAGAAGAAATGCTCATTCCGTTTCGGTGGTCGCCCTGTTCGACAAGCCCGCGCGGAGAACGGTCGAGTTAACGCCGGATTATACAGGATTTACCCTGCCGGACGAATTTATAGTCGGGTACGGGTTGGATTACGCGGAGAAATACCGGAACCTGCCTTATGTCGGCATCTTAAAAGAAGAAGTATACTCTAAAGCTTAGGCTGCGAAGTCAATATTACGCTCTATTGTGAAGCCGAGACCTGCTGTGGTAAAATAAAACAAGTGTGCCGCTTGAGAGGAGGTAGGGGATGAATCGGGTCCTCCGAAATACCGGATTTTATCTAATTCTCTTTTTAGTTGTCATCGGTATTGTGCGTTTTATCAGCAATCAGAATGAAATTGAAGAGCAGATAACGTACAATCAATTCCGCGAAGAATTAAAGAATGCAGCAGCCCAAACGACGGGGGATAAGATTGAAAGAGTCATCGTCAAGCCGGAAGGCTATACCTACGTCATAAAGGGAAAGTTTGAATCGGGCAAAAGCTTCAAAACCCGTGCCCCTTTGGATGAGAGGGTTATTGTCCTGATTGAGGAAAGCGGGGTTAAAGAAGAGGTCTATGAGAAAATGGACGAAGGAAGCATATGGATCACGTTCCTGACGTCGATCATTCCTTTTGTCATTATTTTCATCCTGTTCTTCTTCTTGCTGAATCAAGCTCAGGGCGGCGGCGGCAAAGTGATGAATTTTGGCAAGAGCCGAGCCCGTTTATATAACGAAGAGAAGAAGCGGGTCACCTTCGAGGATGTGGCTGGAGCCGACGAGGAGAAACAGGAACTGGTCGAAGTGGTCGAATTCCTGAAGGATCCGCGTAAATTCGCTGCTGTCGGAGCAAGAATTCCCAAGGGCGTTCTGCTTAACGGACCGCCAGGGACAGGTAAGACGCTATTGGCGAGAGCGGTAGCCGGTGAAGCGGGAGTGCCGTTCTTCAGCATAAGCGGTTCCGATTTCGTAGAGATGTTCGTCGGAGTAGGGGCTTCCCGCGTTCGCGACCTGTTCGAGAATGCTAAGAAGAACTCTCCTTGTATTATATTTATTGACGAGATTGACGCTGTTGGACGTCAGCGCGGCGCCGGTTTGGGCGGCGGGCATGACGAGCGGGAACAGACGCTTAACCAGCTGCTCGTCGAGATGGACGGCTTCGGTGCTAATGAAGGAATTATCATTATCGCCGCTACGAACCGTCCGGACATTCTGGATCCTGCGCTTCTGCGTCCGGGACGCTTCGACCGTCAGATTACGGTAGACCGTCCGGATGTTAAAGGCCGTGAAGCGGTGCTGAAGGTACATGCCCGCAACAAGCCTCTGGCCAAGGACGTTAAATTGGATGTACTGGCCAGATACACGACCGGATTTACGGGCGCGGATTTGGAGAATCTGTTGAACGAGGCTGCCTTGATCGCCGCCCGCCGCAACAGAAAAGATATCGGCATGGCTGAAGTAGAGGAAGCGTTCGACCGAGTTGTGGTCGGAACCCAGAAGAAAAGCCGTGTCATCAGCGAACGCGATAAGAAGACTCTGGCTTACCATGAAGCCGGGCATGCGATTATCGGGTACTATGCAAGAGATGCATGGATGGTTCATAAGGTCACTATCGTACCGCGGGGCCGCGCCGGAGGCTATGTCATGATGCAGCCCAAGGAAGCGGAAGATCCGCTGGTCATTACCAAATCTGAACTACTGGACCAGGTGGTCGGCCTGTTGGGCGGCCGTGTCTCCGAGGAGCTGTTCATCGGAGAGATCGGTACCGGGGCTTATGATGACTTCCAGAAGGCCACTTCCATCGTAAGACGCATGATTGTCGATTATGGAATGAGCGAGAAGCTTGGACCGATGCAGTTCGGTCACTCTCAGGGACAGGTATTCCTGGGTCGGGATTTGGGGCATGAGCAGAATTACAGTGATGCCATTGCTTACGAAATCGACCAGGAAATGCAGAGCATGATCCGTCAATGCTACGATCGTGCGAAGCAGATACTTAAGGATCATGAAGATAAAGTCCACCTGGTGGCTCAGACGCTATTGAAGAAAGAAACATTGGTTAAAGAACAGATTATTCATCTGATCGAGCATGGTACGGTAGGAGATGAAGCTCCGGGATCCGAGGGAGCAACGGAATCCGCTTATGATGCCTATAAGAAAGAAGAAGAAATGAAAATTAAAATTCAAGGTCAGGACCAGCCGAAGGATACAAATAAACCGGGTTCGGGCCAGGATAAAAATGAAAACGAAGAAGAATAAAGGGTAGGTCAACAAATCCGGGAATCGCCTGCAGAAGGCTCCCGGATTTTTGTTGTTTCCCGCCTTTTTCCGCATTGACACCTTAGTTAAGGTTGTGTAAATTAGGGTTAAACTTACACCATCCTTTAGGGGGAGAAGGGGTTGGGGGTGCCCGACCGCTTGCCGAATAAGGGGTCATGAAGGAAGGAAGGGTTGGGATGGAGGCTCTCGCGTTAGCGCGGAAGGAAGAGCAGAACCAACAGTTGAAGGAACGGATTCTTCAATTGAAGAAAGAGAAGAACGCCATCATACTTGCTCATTATTATCAGAGAGACGAAATACAAGAGGTTGCCGATTTTCGCGGGGATTCTTTCCTGCTGGCTCAGAAGGCGGCGACTACGGATGCCGAAGTCATAGTATTCTGCGGAGTTCATTTCATGGGCGAAAGTGCCAAGATATTGGCGCCGAACAAGACGGTCGTCATTCCCGATGAAAGAGCGGGATGTCCGATGGCCGACATGGTGAATGTGGACGGTTTGCGCGCTTTGAAGAAGCAGCATCCCAATGCCAAAGTAGTAGCTTATATCAACACCTCGGCCGAGGTGAAGGCGGAAACCGATATTTGCTGCACCTCATCCAATGCGATCAAGGTGATAGAATCGGTGGATTCCGAGGAGATTATCTGGGTTCCGGATAAAAATTTGGGCGACTATGTGTCTAAATTCACAGATAAGAAAATGATCATTTGGGAAGGTTACTGCAACACTCACGACATGCTTACCGTGAAGGATGTCGAAGAGATGAGGGCCAAATACCCCAATGCAGAATTTGTCGTTCATCCGGAATGCCGGCCGGAGGTCGTTAAGCTGGCCGATTTCGTTGGCAGTACGACAGCGATCATCCAGTATTGTAAGGAGTCGGATAAGCAAGAGTTTATCGTTGGAACAGAGGATGGAACGGGATACCAGCTTCGCAAGGACAGTCCTGATAAGACCTTCCATTTCGCTACGAAATACTTGGTTTGCCCCAACATGAAAGTAAACAACTTGAAGAAGGTGGCCAAATGCTTGGAGACGTTATCTCCGCAAATTTATGTGCCGCCTCATGTTGCGGATCAAGCGAGAGCTTCGTTAGAGCGCATGCTGCAGGTGAAGTAGCATGCGCTACTTCCTTTGTATGAGAAAAAGGTGAGAGAATGATTCCCCGCTATTTAGTTGATATAGATCTGTCTGCCGCCTCTGTCAAGCAAGCAGAGGTTATTGTGATCGGGGCCGGGATTGCCGGGCTGTTCACTGCCATTCGGGCGGCGGAAACCGATAAAGTACTGTTGATTACGAAGAAATCCCTGCTCGAAAGCAACACGCGTTACGCCCAAGGGGGAATCGCTGCGGTCATTTCGGAGAAGGATTCTCCGGAGTACCATAGACAGGATACTCTGATCGCCGGAGCCGGATTATGCGATCCGGAAGCGGTCAATGTTCTGGTGCATGAAGGTCCCGAGGGGGTCAGAGATTTGATCCGCATGGGGACCCAATTTGATTTGGAAAACGGGGAACTGGCCTTAACGAAGGAAGGGGCCCATAGTCAGAGAAGAATTCTTCATGCCAATGGGGATGCTACCGGATATGAGATTGTGCGCGCTCTATCTGACAAAGCCCTCCAGCATCCCAATATTGAGGTTTGGGATGATCATTTCGTCATTGACTTAATTACCCAGGATGGGGAATGCTATGGGGTATGGGTGCAGAAACCGGACGGCAGCAAAGTCTATGTTCAGGGAAAGGCTACCGTCCTGTGCACCGGCGGAACCGGACAGCTGTATCGCTACACAACGAATCCGGTCATTGCTACTGGAGACGGGATTGCTATAGCATACCGTGCAGGAGCCGTTATTCGGGATATGGAGTTCATCCAGTTTCATCCTACGGCGCTTGTTTATCCGGGGGCTCCCCGTTTTCTGATCTCGGAAGCGGTTCGGGGAGAAGGTGCAGTGCTTCGCAATATTAACGGCGAAAGATTTATGGAGCGGTATCATCATCAGTTGGAGCTGGCTCCAAGGGATATCGTCGCCCGTGCGATTGTCAGCGAGATTGAGAAGACGAATTCGACCTTCGTCTTTCTGGATTTTACCCACGAATCCGAGGAGAAAGTGAAGGCGCGGTTTCCAACGATTTATGAGTTTTGTCTTAATTATGGCCTGGACTTGTCTTCGGACTGGATCCCGGTAGCCCCGGCCGCACATTATATGATGGGCGGGGTTAAGACGGATTTGCACGGGGAGACATCGGTCAAGCGGTTATTTGCATGCGGGGAGGTTTCCTCAACGGGAGTTCACGGCGCCAATCGATTAGCCAGCAATTCCTTGTCGGAGGCTATCGTCTTCGGCCGCAGGATCGTAGAGAGAATCAAGGAGCTGGAGCCGGTCAACCGAATCCCCGATGTGCGGTTCGCTAACCCGGACAGGGAATTGCCGATCCGGCCATTCATTGAAAGGCGACTGAAGCTGCAGAAGATTATGCTCCGATACGCAGGTGTCACTCGGACATCTACGGGACTGCAGAAAGGTTATGAGGAATTATCGAAACAAATTCATATCTTCGACTACCGCCTGACCAAAAGAGAGGAATACGAATTCGCGAATTTATTAGTCTGCTCTCTGCTCGCGACGAAAGCGGCTCTGCTCCGCGAAGAAAGCAGGGGCGGCCATTTCCGCGAAGACTTTCCGGAGAAAGATGATTTAGTATGGAGGAAGCATATTTTGTTCAGCCATACGGATGGAATTTTGGAGGAGAAAATCGGCGATGTTTAAAAAGAATGAAACTTTTCGCGAGTCATTGCGTCTTTGGTTACATGAAGATGTTGGGACGGGAGACGTGACGACGTTGTCGACAATTGCTGAAGACAGCCGTTCCACAGGAATCATTCATGCCAAAGAAGACGGAATTATAGCCGGTCTTCCGGTTGCTGAAGCGGTTTTTCTTGAAGTGGACCCGGAACTGAGGTTCACTGCACAGGTTGAAGAGGGGGCTAGCGTTCGGAAAGGCACGATTCTGGCCGAGGTTGCAGGGAGCACCCGCAGCATCTTGACCGGAGAACGGCTGGCTCTTAATCTGCTGCAGCGAATGTCGGGCATTGCAACCCGTACCCGCCAATTTGTCGAAGCGTTGGAAGGGACCGCTGTGAGGCTGGTCGATACCCGCAAGACGACACCTGGCCATCGAATGCTGGAGAAATATGCCGTCAAGGTAGGAGGCGGCCATAATCACCGCTTCGGGTTGTATGATGCGGTCATGATCAAGGATAATCATATAATAGGGGCGGGCGGAATCACTCAGGCGGTCCGGGCGGCGAGAAGCCAAATTCCACATACGATGAAAATCGAGGTGGAAGTGGAAAATTTCGATCAGCTCGAAGAAGCGCTATCTGCCCAAGCAGACATTATTATGCTGGACAATATGCAGCCGGAGGAAATGGAGCTCGCCGTTACAAAGATTAAGACCCGCTACCCGTATATTTTAGTAGAGGCTTCCGGCTCCGTACAGTTGGAAACCGTGAAACGAATCGCAGAGACCGGAGTTGACGTCATTTCTGTCGGCCGTCTGACTTATTCGGTATCCGCACTGGACATCAGTCTCGACCTTAACCAGCGAAAGGGGGCGACTTCATGATTTTGGTCGTAGATGTCGGTAACACAAACATCGTCCTGGGGATTTATGAACAGGATCAGCTGCTGCACCATTGGAGGGTCAGCACCAACCGTTCCGGTACGGCTGACGAGTACGGAATGATGGTCTATAATTTTTTCCATTATGTAGGAATTAAGCTTGAAGACATTCAAGGTGTTATTATTTCCTCTGTAGTTCCTCCCCTTATGTTTGCATTAGAGCAGCTTAGCTTAAAATATATTAAGAAGACTCCGCTTATCGTTGGGCCGGGAATCAAGACCGGTCTGAACATACGTTACGAAAATCCGCGTGAGGTTGGCGCTGACCGGATTGTCAATGCCGTTGCGGGGATCGAGCTCTACGGGACCCCTCTGATTATTGTAGATTTCGGGACGGCCACTACTTACTGCTATATAGATGAGCAAGCCCAGTACATAGGGGGAGCTATCTCGCCGGGGATCGGGATTTCTACCGAGGCTCTGTATCAGAAGGCGGCCAAGCTTCCGAGAATTGAACTGGTCAAGCCGAAGAGTACGGTGGGCCGAAATCCGGTAACATCGATGCAGGCGGGGATTATCTTCGGATATGCGAGCCAGGTGGATGGAATTGTCAGCAGAATTCGCGAGGAATTCGGAACGAATCCGAAGGTGATTGCAACCGGGGGGCTGGCTGAATTGATTGCGTCGGAATCGAAAGTGATTGATGTGGTAGACCCCTTGCTCACGCTTCAGGGCTTGCGTCTTATTTATGAGCGGAATGTATAAACGAAAGAGGATCATCCATCAACGAAGGACCATTTATCGGTTACACACCCAATAACTTAAGGAATAAAGCAGGTGAACCTATGTTGGATTATTTAATTCGTGCGACCGCATTTGAAGGCAAAGTGCGGGCGCTCGCCGTTCGGACGAACGGAGTAGTTGAGGAGCTTCGCCGAAGACACGGTTTAACCCCGACGACGACCGCGGCATTGGGCCGTACGGTTTCAGCGGGGGCGATGATGGGCGCGATGCTGAAGGGTGAAGAGAAGCTAACGATCCAGGTGAAAGGCGGCGGCCCGATCGGTCAGATTGTTGTCGATGCTAATGCGGCCGGCGAAGTTAGAGGTTATGTAGACGAACCGCAAGTCGATCTGCCTCTCAATGAAATAGGCAAGCTGGATGTAGCCGGAGCTGTCGGGCGGGAGGGTTTCCTCTATGTAACGAAAGATATCGGTTTGAAGGAGCCTTACCGCGGCAGTGTTCCAATCGTATCGGGCGAGCTGGGCGAAGATTTTACTTATTATTTTGCCAAATCGGAGCAAACACCGTCTGCTGTGGCGTTGGGTGTGCTAGTAGATGTCGATCGTTCGGTTAAGGCCGCCGGAGGATTTATCATTCAATTGCTGCCGGGTTTAACCGATGAAGAAATAAGCCGAATCGAGCAAACTTTGAGCGAACTGCCTCCCATCACCACTCTGATGGATTCGGGGCAATCCCTGGAAGCTATTCTGACTTCAGCCGTAGGAGAAATCCATTTGCTGGACAAGATGGATATTCATTTCCGCTGTCACTGTTCCCGGGACCGGGTGGAGCAGACGCTCATCAGCTTGGGCAAAGAAGAGATCTCCCAAATTATACAGGAGGATGGCAAGGCAGAGGTGGTGTGCCACTTCTGCAATGAAGCTTATGAGTTCTCGGGGAAAGAACTGCAAGAAATAGCAGATAAAATCAATTAGTTATCGGATGGAGAGGAGATGAGATGAGAAATACTAAATGGTTAGTTGGTTTGAATGTCCTGCTGGCTGCTGCCGTCATTCTACTGTCCGCTTTGCTCCTGCTCCGCAATTCTTCCGTCTCTCCTTCCGACAACGGTGCCTTGCCGCCCAAGGATGATAAAATTGTGGGCAGGGTAGGCGACCAAGACATCCTATTAAGCGTGCTGGAAGATAAGTTGCTGCAGAAATACGGAGCGGAGCTGCTGAACCAAATGTTGGATCGTACAGCGATTCAATTGGAAGCGGATGAGATGGGATTGGCGGTTTCTGAAGAAGAAATAACGCATGAGCTATCCAGAATGAGTCAAGGGTACGAAAGTATGGATGCCTATTATCGCTCTATGAAGGAACAGCTTGGCCTAACTCGGGAAGAACTCAGGGATGATGTTTATTACAAGCTTCTCCTGGAGAAGCTGGCCACCTCCAACGTGAAAGTAACCGATAAGGAAATCGAGGATTACATTCAAGCTCATAAGGATGAATTCCGGGATACGGTTCATCTTCGGATTTCACAGGTCATATCCGCATCGTTAGAGCAGGCTAATAAAGTATATGAGCTGGCTTCGGGCGGTTCGGATTTTGCCCGATTGGCGGCAGAGAGATCTCTTGACACTATGTCCGCTTCGGATGGCGGCGATCTGGGTTGGATTGAAGATAATGATCCATTTGTAGATGAGAGCATACTGCAAGCGGCCCGAAGCATGGAGATAGGCGAAATTAGCCGGCCTATTCCATTGGATGGAGGATATGCCGTCATTAAGCTGACCAATCGGAAGGTTGATTCCATAGGCACGAAGGAACAAATTCATGAGATGGTAAAGAAGAGGCTGTCCTTACAGAAGGCCCCGCCTTTAAAAGAGGTAGTGGCCACCATCCGTAAGAAAAGAGAGGCTGTCATTCTGGATACATCGCTTCAATCATAAAACAGAGAAAACATATTGACAATGCACCCAATAGATTGGTAAAATCGAATAAAACCAACTGAGTTAGTCGGAAATAAACCGGGGAGGGTGTTTTTTATGGCTAAATTGGTACAGAATGTTACGGAATTAATTGGTGATACACCGTTAGTGCGCTTGAATCGGATTGTGCCGGATGATGCGGCCGAAATTTATTTGAAGCTGGAATTCCAAAATCCAGGGGCCAGTGTCAAGGACCGGATAGCGATCAGCATGGTGGAAGCGGCAGAGAAAGAAGGTCTTCTTAAACCAGGGGATACGATTATTGAGCCTACCAGCGGGAATACAGGGATAGGACTCGCCATGGTCGCCGCTGCCAAAGGCTACAAAGCTATTCTTGTCATGCCGGAGACTATGAGTATGGAACGCCGTAATCTATTGCGTGCCTATGGGGCGCAGCTCGTTCTTACTCCCGGACCGGAAGGTATGAAGGGCGCTATTAAGAAGGCCGAGGAATTGCTGGAACAGAATGAAAATTACTTCATGCCGCAGCAATTCAAGAACTTCGCCAATGTCAAAGTACACCGTGAAACCACCGGTCCGGAAATTGTCGAAGCCATCCAGGGACATGACGGGAAGCTGGATGCTTTCGTCGCCGGGGTAGGTACGGGCGGAACGATCACCGGCGCCGGTGAAGTACTGAAGAAGCATTTCCCCGATATTAAGATCTATGCCGTTGAACCGGCTTCCTCTCCGGTTTTGTCTGGAGGCAAGCCGAGTCCGCATAAAATTCAAGGCTTGGGCGCCGGTTTTATACCCGACATATTAAATACCGAGATCTATGACGAAGTTATCAAGGTGGAGAACGAAGATGCCTTCGAGACTGCCCGGACTGTCGCGAAGCAAGAGGGAATTCTGGGAGGAATTTCATCTGGCGCCGCCATTTACGCTGCTATTCAGGTAGCCAAGAAGCTGGGCAAGGGCAAGCGGGTGGTGGCCGTTATTCCAAGCAACGGGGAACGCTATCTCAGCACTCCCTTGTACCAATTTGAAGATTGAGCCGATCCAGGATATCTATTGGAAGACGGTATTTAGAGTACTGTTAACGTCGATCGAATTAAGCTGCTCGGATAACAAACTAATATATTTTATGTACAGTACAACATTGAGCCCCGCTAGGGGCTCTTCTTTTCTAATTGCATGGCGGTCAAGCAGAATGGGGGATATCGGTCAATGCAAGAGAAGATGACAACATGGGAGCAATGGTTGGAGTGGTCTTCGGAAGATTACTCTATGCTTCCTTATGTCTGCAAGTATTCCCTTCCGTCCGGGTATGAACGTCCCCGGTCCTGGGAGCAGGCCTGGAGCGGTGAGAGCCCTTCAACGTTTGTGTTGGAAAGCGGGAAATCGGGAAAATATACCTTCCTTGGGCTTTCACCGCGCTCTGCGATTGAAGGAAAGGGAGAGGAAGCGACCATAACGGTCTATGCGGATGGGACAAGGGAGCGAAGGACGGGCAAGCCCCTGGCCTTAATTAAGGAGTGGATGAAACCGTATCGCGTACCTTCTGTGCCCGGGGCTCCGAAGTTTATCGGAGGATGTGTCGGATATCTCGGTTACGATGTCATGCGCTCGCTGGAGAAGCTGCCCGAAGCGGCTGATGACGATCTGCCGGTTCCCGAATATGTCATGACTCAATTCAACGAATTGTGGATCGTCGATCAAGAGAGCGGCGAGCTTTACTGTGCGGTTCATCTGGATCTGCCGGAACAGGCTAGAGATCAGACAAGCAATAGCCTGTTGAGAGAGCTTTATCAGGAAGCGGAGAGACGCGTGGAGAGGATGAAGCGGCAATGGGACGCCATTATAGAAACCCGGGGGGAACAGCAAGAGGCTGAGCAATCCCGGCGGTTGGAATGGCTTAAGCAGCAGTCTCAAGAGATCGATGTATCTTCTATTAGGGGGATAGAATCCTCTTTTCCCAGGAATGACTTTATTGAAGCCGTCAGACGAATTCAGAGTTATATTGCCGCCGGGGACGTTTTCCAGGTTAATTTGTCCGTCAGACAGAGCAAGGAGCTTCGAGCCCGCCCGGAGACAGTTTACGAATGGCTGCGGTTGATCAATCCTTCCCCTTATATGGGGATGCTGCGCTACCCCGAGTTCCAGCTTGTATCGGGTTCTCCCGAGCTTCTTGTGCAGCTGGAGGATCGGAAGGTCAGAACACGGCCTATTGCCGGGACCAGGCCCCGGGGAGCCGACTGTGAAGAGGACGGGCTTCTCGCCGCCGAGTTAATCCATAACGATAAGGAACGTGCCGAGCATGTCATGCTCGTTGATTTGCTTCGCAATGATCTGGGGAGAATCTCCAGCTATGGGACCGTGCGGGTGGATGATTTCATGGTCGTAGAGAAATATTCCCATGTTATGCATATTGTGTCCGAGGTCCAGGGAGAGCTTGCTTCGGGCAAGGATGCCTACGATGTAATTGCTGCCGTATTCCCGGGA
This sequence comes from Paenibacillus sp. 32O-W, assembly GCF_007679495.1. Lineage (GTDB taxonomy): Bacteria > Bacillota > Bacilli > Paenibacillales > NBRC-103111 > Paenibacillus_L > Paenibacillus_L residui. The sequence continues at coordinate 55,930 of NZ_VEGP01000027.1, forward strand.
GGTACGATAACGGGGGCGCCCAAAATCCGGACGATGGAAATTATCGAGGAGCTGGAACCGGTCAGACGGGGCCCCTATACCGGAGCGATCGGCTGGATTGACTACAACGGCAATATGGAATTTAATATTATTATACGTACGTTGCTTGTCACGCAAGGAGTCGGTTATGTTCAAGCCGGAGCGGGTATTGTGATCGATTCGGTTCCGGAGAAGGAGTATACCGAGTCGATTAATAAGGCGAAAGCGCTATGGAAAGCGATTGAGTGCAGCGAATCGGCGGCGGTCGCGACGGATTAACTATTCTATATGGAGTTGGACACGAGGAGGTCTATTTGTGATTTTAGTCATTGATAATTATGATTCCTTTACTTATAATTTAGTCCAATATTTAGGCGAGCTTCGAGAGGAAATAGAAGTACGGAGAAATGACGAAATCGATCTGGACGGAGTAGCCTCTCTTCGCCCCGATTATTTGTTGATCTCCCCGGGTCCGTGCACTCCCAATGAGGCTGGAATCAGTCTGGCATTAATCGAACGGTCTAAAGGAGAGATTCCGATCCTTGGAGTCTGTCTCGGGCACCAATCGATCGGACAGGCTTTCGGAGCCGAGGTCGTCCGGGCGGATAAATTGATGCATGGCAAAACATCTTCTATTTTGCATGACGGCAAAACTATCTTTACAGGAATACCCAGCCCTTTCACCGCTACTCGTTATCATTCTTTAATCGTTAAGAGGGATACCCTCCCGGCGGAATTGGAAATCAGTGCGGAAACGGAAGAGGGAGAGATTATGGGGATACGCCATAAGGAGTACCCTATAGAAGGTGTTCAATTTCATCCGGAATCAATATTGACCGATCATGGCCTGCAACTGCTGCGCAATTTTATCGAAACCTATAGAGGTTGGAAAGAACGGACGGCTTCTTTATTTCGTTAGTGTGGATATCAGGACGAGACGGGCTTAATGGTCTTGTTTTACAGTTCGGGAAAGCTGATGGATAAAGGATGGAGCAAGGCATGATCCTATACATGAACGGTCAATGGATAGAACATCATCAAGCCGTGGTCTCCGCATACGATCACGGCTTTCTTTACGGGATCGGTTTGTTTGAGACGTTCAGAACCTATAACGGCCGTCCCTTCTTGCTGGACGAGCATTTGTCACGGTTGGAGAAGGATTGCGGAGAGCTGGGAATTCGATATCAGCCTGACCGGTCAGGCATTATGCAGATTATTCGCGAATTATTGGCCCGTAACGGTCTGGACGATGCCTACATCCGGTTATCCGTATCGGCAGGGATTGGGGAAATCGGGCTGCCCTCGGCAGATTACGATTCTCCCTCCGTTATTTTTTATGCCAAATCTCTTCCTCCGCGCCCTAATTGGGAAGCATCCGCCCGCCCTTTGCAGCGGTTGAAGCTGAGGCGGAACAGTCCGGAAGCCGGATGGAGAATGAAGTCTTTTCATTATATGAATAATATTTTGGCGAAAAGGGAATTGCTTCAGTATCCATGGCTGGCCGGAGTCCATGCGGAGGGATTGTTTCTCAATTCGTCAGGTCATCTGGCGGAAGGAATGGTCAGTAATCTGTTCTTTGTATCTGCCGGAGAGTGTTTTACCCCTTCCCTGGACACAGGCATTTTGTCCGGCATTACCCGTCAATTCGTTATCCGCTTATGCGAGAGCAGGTCCATTCCGGTCCATTCCGGGCATTACAGTTGGGAAATGCTATTGGAAGCAGACGAAGTGTTCATAACGAATTCGATTCAGGAAATCGTCCCGATTTCCGTTTTATTTGACGAGGATGGCCAATGCCGCCGGATTGGCGCCGGAGGACCAGGCCCGATCGCAGCGAAATTACATGAGGATTATCAGAGTTATTGTTGGAGTAAATAAACCGGTACATTAAACTCTACCGGGCCAATTCGCATGAATGTAAGCGTGGTGTTGACTGTTCAGCCGGACGCACAGTAATTGTAGAAATCAGCGAGCAGTTGACGAATATTCAACTAAAGGAGGGATCAAGATGGGAGAGCAGGAGACAGGATGGTTGGGCGGCCCTGACCGGAAAGACGGCGGAGCCGGATACAAGCAGCTTGTCTGCCGAAATCATTCCTTGATATTGGGCAAGAGAACTTTGGTCATGGGGATTCTGAATGTTACGCCCGATTCCTTCTCTGACGGAGGGCGTTATAATACCGTAGAAGCGGCCGTAGAACGTGCCGGGCAAATGGCCGAGGATGGGGCGGATATTATCGATATCGGCGGAGAATCGACCCGGCCCGGATCTAAAGTGCTGTCACTGGATGAAGAGCTGGAGAGGGTCATTCCGGCTATAGAAGCGGTCAGCCGGGCGGTGAATCTGCCAATTTCCGTCGATACGTATAAGGCGGAAGTGGCAAGGCAAGCTCTGGAGGCCGGAGCACATATTATTAATGACGTATGGGGCGGCCAGGCCGACTCCGGGATGGCTTCCGTAGCGGTCCAATATGACTGTCCAATCATTCTGATGCACAATAGAAGCAATACCGATTACAAGCATTTTATGGACGATGTGTTAAATGATCTGAGGATAATGATCCGGTCGGCGAAAGAAGCGGGAGTACAGGATCATCAAATTGTGTTGGATCCGGGAATAGGGTTCGCCAAAAATTATGAACAAAACCTGATTGCGATGAAATTTTTGTCTGAATTTGGCGAGCTTGGTTATCCTGTATTATTGGGTACCTCCCGCAAAACGTTCATCCGGAATACTTTGAACTTACCGGCGGATCAAGTTCTGGAAGGTACAGCTGCTACCGTAATATGGGGGATCGCCCAAGGAGTCGACATTGTCCGGGTTCATGATGTCAAGGAAATAAAGCGCGCGGTGACGATGGCCGATGCTATCATTCGTTCTCCGTGGAATCGGGAGGGTGTGTAGATGGATAAGATCGTTCTGTCGCGAATGGAATTTTACGGTTACCATGGCGTCTACCCGGAGGAAAACCGGCTGGGTCAAAGATTTTATGTCGATGTGGAACTGTATCTGCCGCTTCAACGGGCGGGAACTACGGACCAATTGGAATATACCGTTAACTATGCGGAAGTGTACGCTACCGTCAAGGAACAGGTAGAGGGCCGAAAATTCCAATTAATTGAAGCTTTGGCCGAAAGCATTGCATCTAGGGTGCTGCAAACTTATACTAGTATCAATGAAATTACGGTCAGGGTCATTAAGCCTCATCCTCCGTTCAATATTGTCTTTGATGGAGTCACCGTGGAAATAAACAGAAAGCGGGACTGAATAATGAATGCAGTTGCAGTTAACAATACGGCCTATATTGGACTGGGTTCTAATCTGGGCGACCGTGAGCAATATTTACAAAAAGCTTTGCAGAGATTAGACGAGCACCGTCTTATACAAATCGTCCGTTTTTCAAGTATTTATGAAACAGAGCCGGTAGGATATGAGGAGCAGGGAGCCTTTTTAAACATGGCTGCGATGCTGAGGACTGGGCTTGAGCCCCGGCTTTTGTTGGAGGAGCTGCTTAGGGTAGAGTCTTCTTTGGGAAGAGTTAGACAAATCCGTTATGGCCCGCGAACCATTGATCTGGATCTCCTGATGTTCGAGGATGCAGTGATGGATACCGGGTCGTTAACCTTGCCACACCCGCGTATGCATGAGCGGGCTTTTGTTCTTGTCCCTCTAATGGAGATCGTTGAAGAGGAGTTCCCCGGCTTCTCCCTTATAACCGAATGGGCGGTGTCGGCACAAGGAAAGGAAGGGGTAAAGCTGTGGAAACAAACGAATTGGCAGCCCGGATCCGGGCATTTCGCAAATTAAAGGGGCTTACCCAGATCGAGCTTGCGGAGTCATTGGGAATCTCCGTATCGATCATCGGGTCCATTGAACGGGGCACCCGGAAAGCGGACGCCAAGACGATCCATCAAATTGCTGAAGTGTTAGGTATAGAACAGGAGGAGCTTGAGAGCTCCTATACCCGCAGGAAGGGGTTGTTATAATGTTGAAAATAGGCAATGTCGTCGCTAAAAACAAAGTCGTTCTGGCGCCTATGGCCGGAGTGTGCAATCCCGCATTCCGATTGATTGCCAAAGAGTTCGGCTGCGGGCTCGTGTGCGCGGAGATGGTGAGCGACAAAGCGATCGTACATGGGAACGAACGGACGATGCAGATGCTGTATGTCGATGAACGGGAGAAGCCGCTCAGCTTGCAAATCTTCGGCGGAGACACCGAAACGCTGGTTCAGGCGGCCAAAGTTGTAGATCAATATACGAATGCCGATATTATCGATATCAATATGGGCTGCCCGGTTCCCAAGATTACGAAATGTGATGCCGGGGCAAGATGGTTATTGGATCCGTCACGCATCGAGCAGATGATTTCCACCGTCGTCAAGGCAGTGTCCAAGCCGGTTACCGTGAAGATGAGAATCGGCTGGGATGAAGATCACATTTATGCCGTGCAGAATGCCAAAGCGGTAGAGAACGGCGGTGGCCAGGCCGTATCCGTACATGGACGGACTCGGGTGCAGATGTATAGCGGGCACGCCAATTGGGATATCATTAAGGAAGTTAAAGAATCCGTGTCCATTCCGGTTATCGGAAACGGAGATGTATTCACTCCCGAGGATGCCCAAAGGATGCTGGATCACACCGGCTGCGACGGAGTGATGATCGGCAGAGGCGCACTCGGAAACCCATTTATGCTGTATAGAACCGTTAAATACCTTACAGATGGAGAGCTTCTGCCAGACCCGACCCCGCGGGAGAAAATCCGCATTGCCATTATTCACCTGGATAGGCTTATTGCCTTGAAAGGAGAGGAAGTGGCGGTTAAAGAGATGCGTAAGCATATGGCCTGGTATCTGAAAGGTATTCCGGGCGCGGCCCGTGTCAAAGACAAGATCATGGAATTGCTGGACCGCAATACATTGGTCGAAATCCTGGAGCAGTTCGTCTCTCAGTTTGAGGAAGAAGGGCCTTCCCTGGCCACTCCCGAAGGCGCATTGGCGCTGTAATTCGGGATTATGGGGGCAATTCCCTTTGATTGACATTTCTGTAGGGTTGCAATATAATCAGTCAATAACCAAATTAACAAAACCTAAATATCAGTCATTTTGATCGATATGAGCAATATATTATTTATTGGATCAGGTCATTACAGATACGTGTCGAACCGATTCAAGGCGCCATTCGGCAAGCTTGCTACATGTGTTTTTTACGTAACCATCAGTGGAGGTAAGACCGTTTCGTATGACAATTTTCACAATGACAGGAGATATAAGAAGAATGAGTGAAAAAGAAGTAATTCTTACCCAGGAAGGTCTAAAGAAACTGGAAGAAGAACTGGAAAATCTTAAATCGGTCAAGCGCCGCGAGGTGGCGGAACGGATTAAAATTGCAATCGGCTACGGAGATATCAGCGAGAATTCCGAGTATGAGGATGCCAAGAATGAGCAAGCCTTCATTGAGGGTCGGATCATCACCCTTGAGAAAATGCTTCGAAATGCCCGTATCATCAACAATGATGAAGTAGACACGGATACGGTGAGCATCGGTTCCATCGTCACGCTGAAGGACATTGAGTTCAACGACACGTTCGAGTATACGATCGTCGGTACGGCTGAATCCGATCCATCGCAAAACAAAATATCCAACGAAAGTCCGGTAGGTAAAGCGATTCTCGGCAAGAAGAAGGGTGCTGTTGTTGATGTCAACGTTCCTGCAGGCATCATTCAATATGAGATCATCGATATAAAAAAATAAGCGCTTGCATCAGCCGCTAACATTTTGTGGATGAAAAAAGCTTCCTGGGGAAGCTTTTTTCATTGGATTCCAAGGAGAAGTTTCTATACTTGTAAAGCAGTTAAAGATTTTTATGTGGTAAAATAGGACTAATGATTGAAGGAGATGATTGGATGAGCCAGGAGCTGGAGCTTAATGAATTGTTAACCATTCGCCGCAACAAGCTGAACGAGCTGCGCGATTTAGGTGTCGATCCGTTCGGGCACAAATATGAGCGGACTCATATGGCAAATGACATTTTGAAAGTTTATGGGGAATACTCCAAAGAACAGCTTGCGGAAATGAACGTTGAAGTCAGCATCGCCGGACGGATTATGCAAAAGAGAGGGATGGGCAAAGCGTCTTTCGCGCACCTTCAAGATATAACGGGTAAAATTCAGATTTATGTACGTAAAGATTCGGTAGAGGAAACGGAATATTCGGCATTCGACATCCTGGACATCGGGGATATTGTCGGCGTGGTGGGAACCGTATTTAAAACACAAACGGGTGAAACCTCCGTTAAAGCCAAATCTGTAAAGGTACTGACCAAATCCTTATACCCTCTTCCCGATAAATTTCACGGGTTGAAGGACGTTGAGCTTCGTTACCGTCAGCGTTATGTCGATCTCATCATGAGTGAAGAGGTCAAGGAAACGTTTATTTTGCGTTCGAAAATTATTCAGTCGATGCGCCGTTATTTAGATGCTAAAGGCTATCTCGAAGTAGAGACTCCGACGCTTCACGCTATTCCGGGAGGGGCCGCCGCCCGTCCGTTCATTACGCATCATAATGCGCTGGATATGGAGCTCTATATGAGAATAGCTATAGAGCTGCACTTGAAACGGCTAATTGTAGGCGGTTTGGAGAAGGTTTATGAAATTGGCAGGGTATATCGGAATGAAGGAATTTCCACCCGCCATAATCCCGAATTTACTATGATTGAGCTTTATGAAGCTTACGCAGACTATAAAGACATTATGAAATTGACAGAAGAGCTGATTGCGCATATTGCCCAGGAAGTGCTCGGAACGACCACCATTCAATACCAGGGGCATGAGGTGGATCTCGGTTCTCCATGGAAACGAATTTCTATGGTCGATGCGGTCAAAGAGGTGGTTGGCGTAGATTTCAGCAAGCAGATGTCGGATGAGGAAGCTTTGGCTTTGGCTAAGGAGCATAACGTTCCGGTCGAGCCCGGCATGACTTTCGGCCATGTAGTTAACCAATTCTTCGAGACTCTAGTAGAGGAAACTTTGATTCAACCCACCTTCGTTACAGGCCATCCTGTGGAGATCTCTCCTTTGGCCAAGAAAAACGAGGAGGACCCGAGATTTACGGATCGTTTTGAATTGTTCATAGTGGCTAGGGAACATGCCAATGCCTTTACTGAGCTGAACGATCCGATCGATCAGCGCGAGCGGTTTGAAGCCCAGCTTAAAGAGCGTGAGATGGGCAACGATGAAGCGCATATGATGGATGAAGATTTCATTCATGCTTTGGAATACGGGATGCCTCCAACTGGGGGATTGGGTATCGGTGTAGATCGCTTGGTAATGCTTCTGACCAATGCTCCTTCCATTCGGGATGTCCTTCTATTTCCCCATATGCGGGACAAGCACTAACCATGATCAACGCCCCACGCCGGGGCGTTTTTTCTTTTGCAGTTTAGAATTTTTAACTTGACTTTCGCAGCTTGAAATTGCTCAATAACCCTTGACGTTATTAGGAAAATTGTCTGTTCATTTCCCGGCTTTTATGCTGAACCTTTGCCGACTTGGATGCTATCTCGAAAATCTTGAAAATCCGTCTATTTTCATTTCCTGCTGGTGCCGTGGTAAACGGAATGGCGCGTCTAGCTGGATTTTATACAGCTAGTTTGCTCCTCTGGAGCAAAAGATGGAAACTACCTTGAAAATCCGTCTATTTTACCGTCTGCAGGCATCGTTGCAAGCGGAGCGGCACATCTAACTGTATTTTGTACAGGTAGATTCAAGCGAATGGCGAAAATGATCAAACTAACTGGATAAACTACAGTTAAAATGGGCAGCTTTGGGCGAAACGGCTGTTTTGGCGCAAACTAGCTGTAGGTTTTCCAGTTAGTTTCCATATTTCTTCCGAATATAGAAATCTAACTGTATGAAATCCATTTAGTTTTCAAATTTCACACTAATGAAGCAATTCAACTCTATTCTACCTTGAAAATCCATCCATTTTCATCATCTGATGGTGCCGCGGTCAGCGGCATGGGGGGTCTAAATGGAAAAACTGCAGTAATTTTTGCAAAAAGGGCGATTTCAGCAAAAAATCTCGATTCTAACTGCTGTTTTTCCATTTAATTTTATCGCTTTGTACCATTCGCTTGAATTTACCTGCATAAATTACAGCTAGACCGACGACCTATGGAAGCGGTGGTTTTCTATTTGTGCAATATCTATGTCCAACCTTATATTTTCTTCAGTTACATCAAACCCTCGGACCGATTTTCACTCTACGAAAGTTGAGTTTTTTTAGCCCGGGGCTGCGCGAAAAATATATAATGCTTTGTTTATTATTAATTTGGTAAAAAATGAAGTTGATTTTGGTCCCAAGAATATGTTACATTACTTGAGTCTTGCAAAAATATCGCCGTCGATTACCGTGCCAAAAGATCAGAAATTTAGAACCTTTGTCGAATAACAGAATAGAAGAAGGACATCGTCCATGAATCGAGAAATTGTTGTTCACCACA
>NZ_VEGP01000028.1:0-48453 GCF_007679495.1 Paenibacillus sp. 32O-W
CCCGCATTGAACGGGGATTCTGGGGACAAAGACGGGTTATCCACAGATTTGAGTTATCCACATTCCGATTTCATGTTAAAACCATTAAACCTTGATGGCCCGTCAGGGAAAGGAATAATTCTCATGAACGTCGAAGTATACATGACAGTAGCAGTAGGATGAAATTGGAGCTTAAAATATATATTCTCCCTAAATATAATCAGGCTGCCGATCGCAACTTTCCATAGGTTATTGTTTGTTGAGCCGAGGCATGCCGACCTAGCGAACCGCGCGATTACTTAAAGGCATTACACCCGTACAGCCCCAATGCAGTGAGGTATTAGTGACATTAAGGGAATTAAGGCACAAGGGGGCAAAAGGACATGCAAAACTGCAGGTCTTTTTGCAAAAATCCGCCAGATCCCGGAGAAGACGAGCAAAACTGCAGGTCTTTCACCACACAAACTCCAAAAACAAGCCAAATGACTAAATTTACCTGCACTTTCGCCTGTCATTTGCCGATTTCAGCCAAACTCCTTGAAAAGACCTGCACTTTTGCCGGTTCTTGACGCTCTCGACCGAACCACTAAGGCCGCACTTCACCGTACCCTAGGAACGCTCTTCACCGTACCACTAAGAGACTCTTCAACGGCCACTAAGGAAACCCGTTACGGAACCGCGTTCACACCGCATTTAAATGAAATTCATTCCTTATTAAGGAGGTCACACCCATGAACCTGTCCAAGGATGAGCAGAGGGAAAAATTGTACCGGCTGCTGGGCGATCTGCCTGACCGGGAGCTTCCCGTTAAGGTGCAAATGCTCGCGGAAGAGAAGAGAGAAGGGTATTACTTGGAGAAGCTGCTGCTGCATCTCAATGGAATCGAGCCGGTTCCGGCTTATTTTATCCGGCCCAAGGACGTTTCCGTCAAGCTGCCTGCCGTTCTGTTCAACCATTCCCATGGAGGAAACTACGCACTCGGGAAAGACGAATTGCTGCGGGGAAACAGCTACCTGCAAGACCCTCCCTATGCCGAACAGCTTACTCGGATGGGGTACGCCGTTCTCAGTATAGATGCCTGGGGATTTGGCGAAAGGAGAGGCCGGTCGGAGAGCGAGCTGTTTAAGGAGATGCTCTGGAACGGACAGGTGCTGTGGGGCATGATGGTCTATGACAGCCTGCGGGCTATTGATTATCTCACGACCCGCGATGATGTGGACGAGACAAGGCTCGCAACCCTCGGGATGTCCATGGGCAGCACAATGTCCTGGTGGACGGCCGCCTTGGACAGGCGGATCCGGGTATGCGTAGACATCTGCGGCCTGACCGACTATCAGGAGCTAATCCATACCCGGGGGCTGGACGGTCACGGGATCTATTATTATGTCCCCGGATTGTTAAAAGCTTTTACTTCCTCCGACATCAATGCGTTAATCGCTCCACGCGCCCATCTGGGACTGGCTGGGAACTATGACAAGCTGACTCCGCCGGCCGGACTGGACCGGATCGACGCCCATCTGCGCAAGATCTATCAGGAAGAAGGGCGGCCCGAGGCCTGGAAGCTCGTTCGCTGCCCGTGCGGGCACCTCGAAACAGCGGAGATGCGTGCGGAAGTCATTGCCTTTCTAAAGCAGTGGCTATAGGAGCGGCACTTACCTAAGAAAATGAGCTGTTGCGTCATGCCATAAGCGGACCATCTCGCTTCTGCAGATGGTCCGTGCTGAATTTCGAAGATACGAGACTGTTGGATTGTACTAAAGGTAACGTCCAAGTGTCGTACAGCGCAAGTGAAACGGTACGGACCTGAGAGACCCTATTTCGTCAAATTAGGCGGTTTTTTTAGACTAACGGACGCAGATTCGCTTATTTCATAGAATTCTCCTATTTTCGCCTGCATTTCTTGGAATAAGGTCTTCTGAGTCTGTTAAATTTGCCGGAAGGCCCCTCTAGACCGATTAAGGTCAGTGGTGTCCGTTATAGCCAAAAGCATGCAGGTTTTTCGCATGATCTTAGTTATTCATAGTTAATATAGATAGCCTCGATTTGCTAATGACTCCTTATTAAGCTTTCTAATTCATGTTTGGTCCGAAGTTTGGCAAGATCTTTGGACAGATGATCAGAGGAATGAATGATACCGTCTTTTCCACCCAGCTTGAACTTCCCTTGGAATACACCAAGAATAACATACGCATCTTCATTGGTTACAGGGCCCGTGTATTTTTTCAAAAAAAGGACAGCCCTATCCTTGTCCCGCAATATTTTATTCCCTTCAAAAGTATATTCAATATTATGGATGATTCCTCCCGTCTCCAGAATGACAATCCTCTCACCGGCCGGCTTACTTCCTTTATAGGATTGCTGAATTTTTGCCTGGGAGAGGGTAAAAGGAACATCTTCATACTTGAAGGATTTACCTCCGGTTTTTTCTACTTGGACAATGATATCCGCTCTTTGGCTTAATTCATCTATAGAAGAATAGTACTCGGAGAGTTCACCGGTAGAGTTGATAGCAAGCAGCGGGATGTTAGAAAAATAAACAGCGCCTGCCAATAAAACAACTGCGCTTAAAATCCACAATGTCTTATATTTTTTTAGAATTTTCATAGGTTAAATCACCCTTTCGAACTAATATAGATTATTTACCCCGTTGACATCATCCTGTTGGGAGCAGAGTGTTCTTTCAGGATTTCCAGCATTACCAAAGTCACTTCCTCCAATAAAAATATCACCACCACCGCCAAAGTTGTAGCTGAGATTGAGTTTGGAACCAGCATATTTCCAATCGTCTATAGCGTCAAGAAATAATATACCTACTTCCCCCATCCGAACAAATCCAACGAAGCAAATGATACCCACAGGTTTTCTCCCACTCCCCCTTCTTTCCCGGAAGCTCCTATGCAACAACTCACTCCCTTTCCCCCTTTACAAAAGCTTAGGAACCGTCTAACACGCACATAACAATCCCTCTGTATATTGAAATTGTAGGAAATGCGACAACGGACGGATGGATGTAGGATTTCATTTTTCACGTCCGTCTGATTTCTGGAGGAGGAGCATATCGCAGGATGGAAAAACGGTTCATTTGGTTCGATCTCGGCTATACCCTTGTACAAATGCAGAGAGAAGAGGATTACCAGACCTACTTGCGCGAGCAAGGAGCCGAAGCCAAGGCTGAAGAGATTGCAAGAGCCTACCATTTGGCGGACAAGCTGTTCATGCGGGAGTACACGGACGTACTTGGGGGTGAAAGGGGAACGTTTTTCCCCTGGTACATCGGCGTGGTGAATTATTATCTTGGCTTCCGCTTTCCGCTGGTCGAGCAGTGCCGAAGGCTGCAGGAACTGGGAAAAGAGAAAGAGCGGATGTGGGTTCCTTATGAATTTAGCGCCGCCTTGCTGGAACAGTTAAAAGAAAACTCATACGGCGTAGGGCTGATTTCCAACTGGGATCATACGGCCCGGACCGTATTGGAGCAATGCGGTTTGCTGCCGTATTTCGATCATCTTTTCATATCTGAGGAGCGGGGGGTGAAGAAGCCGGATAAGGCTATTTTCGAGATGGCGTTGAAAGCGGCGGGAGTGTCGCCCGAAGAGTGTGTCTACGTTGGGGACAACTATTACGATGATGTGATCGGAAGCCGGCAGGCCGGGATGGAATGCTGGCTGATCAACCGGTTTGACCGCTGCGGAATAGAGGAAATCGATCATGCGCCGGTCATCCCGTCGGCCCGGGATATTCTCGAGCTTCTGGACAGGCAGGCGGTTGGAGGGCTGAAGGGGGCTTCCCGGCATTGATGAGATTTGAGCAAAAGGTAGAGGCCGCTTTCGACGCATTAAGCCCCGGAATGAAGAAGATCGCTTATTTTGCGGCCAAGGAGATGAAGCAGGCGGCCATTACACCGGCGAGAAAGCTCGGGAAATTAGCCGGGGTCAGCGAAGCGACCGTCCATAGGTTTGCCCGGCAGCTCGGCTATGGAAGCTTCTCGGCGATGCAATCCGATCTGCAGGCGCAGGTGCTGGAGGTCAGACCTGTGCAGAGGCTGCTTCAATCGGCGGAGGCGGATTATGCGGCTTCCTGGCTGGAGGAGCATTTCCGCCTGGAATGCGATAATTTGCAGGCCACTGCCGAGCTCAAGCAGGAAGATCGCATAGAGGCTGCGGCGAAGCTCCTGATTCGGGCTAACCGGATCGCGATTGCCGGCTGGCGCGCCGGCTTGGCGGTCACCAGCCCCCTCTCCTACATCCTGAGATACATGCTCGGGGAGGGAGAGTTGATTCCCCAGGGAGAATGCGCCGAATTCGCCGCCCGGCTGACAGCGGGAGATGTCTTGTTCGTCTGCGGCTTTCCACGATACTGCGGCCGCACGATGAAGGTCAGCGAGGCGGCCAGGGAAGCCGGAGTCCCCCTCATCGCCCTGACCGATTCGCCGCTGTCCCCTTTTGCCAGACTCGCGGATGTGGTTTTGCTGGCTGCGACCCGGTCCGGCGGTTTTCTCGATTCGTACATTGCCCCGCTTGCGGTCGTGAACGCGCTCGTTCAAAGAATCGCCCGCTTGGACAAGGAAAGGGTCGCCCTGAATCTGCTGCGGACCGAAACCCATTTCCGCGGGTTCGATTCGCAATTCATATGGCCTACGGGCAGCAAAGAAGGGGAATAAAACGATGCATATAACTACTTTAGGCTCCTGGGGCGCCTATCCGGCCGCTCAATCCGCCACCTCCGGCTATTTGCTCGAATCCGGCACGACCCGTATTCTCGTGGATTGCGGCTCGGGGGTACTGGCCCAACTACAGCGCTATACAGAGCTCGAATGGCTGGATGCCGTCGTTCTCTCGCACTCCCATACGGACCATATCGCCGATGTCTATTGCCTGCAGTATGCCATTATGATCCTGACCGAACTGGGCAAACGGTCCCGGCCGCTCGATATTTACGCCCATATCGAGGAACCGGAGCGGATGGAGAGCTTGAATTATCCGCCCTACTGCAGGGCTTACCCGATAGACGCGGGCGACCGGCTGACCATTGGGGATGTCCGCTTCCAATTCGGCCGGAATGTGCATCCCGTGTCGTGCTTATCCATGCGGATCGAGCATCAAGATAGAAGTATTGCCTACACGGCCGATACCGAATGGCATGACGGGCTGGTCGAGCTGAGCTGGGGGGCGGATATGCTCCTGTCCGAATGCAGTTTGTACAATCAGCAGTTTGGGAAGATTCGGGGCCATTTGACCGCGGGCGAGGCCGGCAGGCTGGCGGCTTTGGCCGATGCGGGCCGGCTCGTGCTGACCCATCTGCCGCATTACGGAGACCATCAGACATTAGTGAGACAGGCACAGGAACACTATTCGGGACCTGTGCAGCTAACCTATACCGGCGATTGCTTCGTCATTTGATCCATTAATGCAATGATAAGGAGAGGAAAAACCAATGATAAGTCGCAAATGGAAAACCATGTCCGTTATTATCGCGTGTGCTCTGCTAACGATGATCTTGGCTGCATGCGGCAGCGGGGGAGCGGCGGGGGGACGAGGCGCGGAGCAGAACAGCGGGCAGTCGGCCGGGTCGAATGCCGATCAGGGCGGCACCTCATCGGGCTCGGGAGATTCGGCCAAGACGGAGAATTCCGCCAAGGAAGGCGGGACGGTCGTTGTGGCCGTGCCGCAGGACCCGGATTTTCTCGATCCGCACCTGGCCGTCGCCTCGGGTACCCAGGAGATGATGTTCAACGTGTTCGAGGGGCTTCTCAAGCCTAACGAGCGGGGGGAAGTTCAGCCGGCAATTGCCCAATCGTACGAGATTTCCGACGATGGGCTGACCTATACCTTCAAGCTGCGCGAAGGGGTCAAGTTTCACAACGGCAATCCCGTCACCGCGGAGGATGTTCAGTATTCATATGAACGGCTGATGGGCAAGGACAGCGGGAAGCCTCTGTCCACCGCTTTCGGCAATGTGGAGTCGGTAGAGATAGTGGATTCGCAGACCATTGCGGTGAAGCTGAAAGCGAACGACGTGTCCTTCCTCAGCTATTTGACGGCTGCCATTCTTCCCGAAGGTTACGAGGATCAGAACACGGCTCCGATCGGCGCCGGCCCGTTCAAGTTTGTCGAATATGCTCCGAACCAGCGGCTCGTTCTGGAGAAGAACAAGGACTACTATATTCCGGGCGTCCCTTATCTTGATCGGGTGGAATTCCGCATCATGCCGGACAGCGAAGCCTCCCTGCTTGCGCTGAAGGCCGGGGAGATCGATATGTATCCGCGGATTGACAGCGAGCGGGCGGAAGAGCTTGGGGACGGCTTCCATTTTGTCGACGGGATGCAGAATATGGTTCAGCTTATGACCATGAATCACTCCCGGAAGCCTTTTGACAATGTGCTGGTGCGTCAGGCGATCAATTACGCGATTGATGTGGATGAGATCATTCAGGTGGTTGCGGCAGGCAAAGGAACCAAGCTCGGCTCCAACATGAGCCCGGCTATGCAGAAGTATTACCAGGAAGGGCTGGAGAACACCTACGACGTCAATCTGGAAAAAGCTAAAAGCCTGCTGGCCGAAGCAGGGTATGAGAACGGGTTCTCCACTACCATATCCGTACCCTCCAACTACAAGTTTCACGTTGACACCGCTCAGGTCATCGCCCAGCAGCTGCAGAAGGTGGGAATCCAGGCCGAGATTGAGCAGGTCGAGTGGGCCGTCTGGCTTGATCGGATTTATAAAGGCCGGGATTATGACATGACCATTATCGGGTTGACCGGTAAGCTGGACCCTCATGAGGTTCTGGTGCGTTATGCATCCGACTACAAAGCGAATTTTTACAATTATGTCAATCCGGAATACGACAAGCTGATCAAGCAAGCACAAATTGAGCTGGACGACGCCAAAAGGGTCGGGCTGTACAAGGAAGCCCAGAAGATTCTGACCGATGACGCGGTCGCCGTCTATATTATGGATCCTAACTTTGTTGTGGCGATGAAAAAAGAGCTGAAAGGCTACAAGCTCTATCCGATTTATGTGCAGGACATGTCCACCATGTATTACGAAAAATAAGCCTTCTGCTTTCAAAAGGAGTGTCCGCAGTGCCTTATATCCTTCGGAGAACGATGACGTTCATCGTTACTTTGATTCTGGTAGTTATCATGACCTTCGTCGTCTTCCGGATTATACCGGGAGATCCGGCGCTGACCATCCTCGGTATGGATGCGGACGAGGCGCTTTTGGCGGCTATGAAGGAGAAGCTCGGGACGGACCGGCCCTTATCGGAGCAGTTTGCCCAGTGGGTGAAGCAAATGGCCAAGGGGGACTTCGGGGAATCTCTGAAGTTCTCCCGCCCGGTGCTGCAGCTGATTCTGGAACGGCTGCCGGTAACCGTGTCGATTGCGCTGATGTCCATCGTCATGGCGCTGGTCATCGCCGTGCCCCTAAGTCTGTTAGCGGTAAAACGGCACGGCAAAGCGGCCGATCTGCTGATTTCCGGATGGACTCAGCTAGGGATGGCGGTGCCTTCGTTCTGGCTCGGCATTCTGCTGGTGTTGTTGCTCGGATTGACCTTCCGATGGTTTCCCGCCGGCGGATATGTGCCATGGTCGGAAAGTCCGGCGCAGGCATTGAAGTCGCTGTTCCTGCCCTCCCTGGCCGTGGCCATTCCGCAGGTAGCGGTCATTGTCCGGTATTTGCGGACGACCCTGCTGGAGCAGATGAACCAGGATTATGTGAAAACAGCCCACAGCAAAGGCTTGCGTGAGACAACGGTTTTGTACAAGCATGTGCTGAAAAACGCGCTCGTTCCTGTCATCACGGTCGTTGGCATGATTTTTGCCGATGTTCTGGGAGGAAGTTTGATCATTGAGCAGGTCTATGCGCTTCCCGGATTGGGCCGCCTGATGGTTTCCTCGATCGGTGCCCGGGATTTTCCGCTGGTGCAGGGAATGGTGCTGTTTACGGCTTTCATAGTGATTTTGGTCAATTTTACCGTAGATTTGCTGTACAGGGTCGTTGATCCAAGAATCCGGTTAAAGTAGGTGGGAGAAGTGAAGAAGGCGACGAATCCGAGCCTGTGGATCGGCGGCTCGATCGTGGGCGCACTGCTTTTATTCATGGTTGTCAGCCTGATCTATATTCCTCATGACGTGAATGCGATGAACTCCGGTGCCCGCCTGCTTGCTCCAAGCTATCAGCATTTGTTGGGCACAGATCATTTCGGGCGGGATGTCTTCAGCCGGCTGATGCAAGCCTCGCAGACCGCCTTCCAAATCGGGGGCATGTCGGTAATTATCGCCGCTTCCGGCGGCCTGATCATTGGCGCGTTCGCGGGATATTTCGGCGGTTGGGCCGACGAATTGGCCATGCGGGTGATGGATGCGATGATGGCCTTCCCCGGCATTATTCTGGCGTTGACACTTGTCGCCGTATTCGGCCCGAGCCTGCAGAACACCATTCTGGCCATTGGCATAATGGGGATTCCTTCTTTTTCCCGCATTGTCAGGAGCGGATTTATGCAGTTCAAGCAGTTGGATTTTGTCAAAGCGGCAAGAGGGGTCGGGGCGGGGCATCTTCGGATCATGTTCCTGCATATTCTGCCCAATGTCGTTCCGCCATTAATCGTTGCCGCCTCGATGAGCTTCTCGGGAGCGATCCTGGCGGAGGCGGGCCTTAGCTACCTGGGATTAGGGGTGCAGCCTCCGGACCCCAGCTGGGGCCGAATGCTGAATGAGGCTCAGAGTTATATTGTCAGAGCTCCCTGGTATACCTTGGCTCCTGGAGTGCTGATCACGGTCACGGTGCTGGGCTTCAATCTGCTGGGAGACGGCATACGGGATTGGAACGATCCGAGGATGGCCGGGCAACGTGGAGCATGATGGAAGGGAGACGTATGGATCTTGGTCGAATCGTGGATGAGTGGGATAAGAAATATGATAGGAGCTTATGCGATACGTTTTAACCGGACAAGGAAGAAGATAATGCATCTATTTCGCGCCAAAATCCTCGGATGTGTCGAAATAGCAGTACAAATGCATCGATTTTGGCCGGAAAGCAACTTCTGGAAACCAATGGTCCTTTATATTGAGGTTTGATCGATTTGCGGACAGGCCGGAGAAGGAGGGATATGGATGGAGCAAATACATTTGCTAACGGGGAGGAACCATCGGAAGGCAGAAGCAGGTCAGAGGAATAATGGGGGGCAGGAAGGGCAAAATTGGCAGAAGGACGGGAACCAGGCGCCATTGCTCGAAATAGAAAACCTGTATGTTGGTGTGGGAAAGGGCAGGGAGATAAGAAATGTCCTGGAAGGAGTAACTCTGCCGATAGCCCAGGGAGAGATCGTGGGCTTGGTCGGGGAATCCGGCTGCGGCAAAAGCATGGCCTCTCTCGCCATTCTAGGTCTGCTTCCCCGCGGGGCCCGCATCACGGGCGGTTCGATCCGGTATCAAGGGAGAGAGCTTCATTCGCTCCCCAAGGACGAAATGCGCAAGCTGCGTGGCAAGGAGCTGTCGATGATCTTTCAGGACCCGATGACATCGCTCAATCCGGTGTTGACGATCGGAGAGCAGCTTGTGGAGATGATCACCCTTCATCTGGGGATAAAGCGACGCGAAGCGCTGGAGCATGCGGCAGAGATGCTGGGCAAGGTAGGGCTGTCCAGGGCCGGAATGCTGCTGCGCGAATACCCCCATCAATTATCTGGAGGAATGCGGCAGCGGGTCATGATCGCCATAGCGCTTTCCTGCTCGCCTAATTTGCTCATTGCCGATGAGCCTACAACGGCGCTCGACGTCAGCATTCAGGCGCAGATTCTCGATTTAATGGCCGATTTCAACCGGACGGACAACACCTCCATCTTGCTGGTCTCCCACGATTTGGGCGTCATTGCCGAGAGATGCGGCAAGGTGGCTGTCATGTATGCCGGACAAATTGTAGAGATGGCGGCAACGGACCGGCTGTTTCGCTCTCCGCAGCATCCCTATACCCGGGGACTGATCGATTCGATCCCATCTCCGGACAAGAAAGGCCGACCGCTGTATTCCATACCGGGACGTGTGCCAGGGATAGCCGAGCGGGGAGCGGGCTGTCATTTTGCCGGGCGCTGTCCTTATGCGGACGAACGCTGCCGGTTGAGCGCACCGCCTCCGGTCAGGCTCGATGAAGGGCACACCGTACGCTGCTGGGCGGTTGGGGCAGAGGCGGAAGAGAGGAGGGAATTGGCCCATGCCTAGACATATAGAGGCGCTTTCCGCCAAACCGGACACAGCCGAGCGGATCGCTGCCGAGCCGGACAGTGCCGGTCCTATAGGTGCCGGGCAGGTTTCCGGCAGGCCGGTGCCCGTCAGGCCTGCAGGCACGGGCCCGGACACGGCAAGGCCTAGCGGTGCCAGGACGAACGGAGCCAGGCTGTACAATGCCGAGTTGAGCAGTGCCTGGCCGCATAGTGCCGAACCGGTCCATGCCCGGTCGGGCAGTGCCGGGTCAAACCGTGCAGAGACGTGCAGTGCCGAACTGAACCGTACCAGGCCGAACAATTCCGCACCGATTCTGTCCGTTCAATCCCTGGTGAAGCATTACCCGGTGGCGTCACAAGGGCTGCGAAGAGGCAGATTGGTGCGTGCGGTGGACGGTATTTCCTTCGACATTCTGGAAGGTGAAACGCTCGGACTGGTAGGAGAAAGCGGCTGCGGCAAATCCACCACGGCACATATGATTGCTTCCCTCGTCAGGCCGACCTCCGGAGCGATTCGGTATGGCGGCAAGAGCACAGCCGAAGCCAAGGGCAGCGAACAGAGGGCGCTGCGCAGGGAAATTCAGCTTGTCTTTCAAGATCCATACGCTTCTCTCAACCCTCGTCACCGAATTTTGGCTGTGCTGGAAGAGCCTCTGCGGGTGCATAGACTTGGGGACCAACGGACAAGACGCAAGCAGGCGGAGGAAATGTTGGAACTCGTCGGGCTCGACGCTTCTTTCGGGAGGCGGTACGCGCATGAGCTGAGCGGCGGGCAGCGCCAACGGATCGGCATCGCCCGCGCATTGATGCTGCAGCCCCGGTTAATTGTCGCCGACGAGCCGGTTTCTGCGCTGGATGTATCCGTTCAGGCGCAAATCTTAAACCTTTTGAAGGAAATGCAGAGGAAATTTTCGCTGACTTATTTGTTCGTATCCCATGATTTGAATGTAGTCCATTACATGAGTGACCGGGTGGCGGTCATGTATTTGGGTAAAATCGTGGAAATAGCGCCTGTAGATCGGATTTACTCCTCGCCGCTTCATCCTTATACCCAAGGATTGCTTGCCTTGATTCCAGGAAAGCGCCAAGAGAGCAGAGGCGGAAGGACGGCCTCGGGCAGCGGAGCATTTTCCCGCCCGCTTTTGCTTGGCGAAGGCCTCTCTGAATTACCTGCTACAAAGGAGGATGGCCCAAGAACGTTCAGCGAAGAAACGTCCGAGCTGATGGCTCCTCGAAGTGAAACGACTAATCCGACGGCCCTTACTGGAGAAATGCCTGACCCCGTGTCGACGCCTTCGGGCTGCGCTTTTCACCCCCGCTGTCCTTGGGCCCGAGAAGGTTGCAGACAAGCGGTGCCGCCTCTGCAGGAAGCGGGGGACGGCCACTATGTTCGCTGCTTTCTGCCTTAAGGATTCGACGAACACGGCCCATCCTCCGGTATGTTGCAGTTATCGGGTCACTACATTTTTCCATGAGGTGTTTGTTACGGCAGCTATCCTACTATAGGAAACTGCTTGAGTGGACTGAATCACAGGAATGACCGACGCATTGCTCCATTGATGGAGCGAAGAAATGAAGGCTATCGATTTTCAACGACATTTGGATATAGAGGAGAAGGGGCTGACTAAATGAGAATAGGCATCTTATCGGATTTGCATGTGGATTTGAATCACTCGGAGACGGACATCCCGATAGAGGAGGCGCTGGCACGGGCAGTCGAAGAACGGCAGGTCGAGAGGATGATCATTGCCGGGGATTTGACCAACGATTGGGAGACGACATTGGAGGCGCTGGACAGAATAGAAAGGATGACTTCGGTTCCCTGCTTGTTCGTGCCGGGAAATCACGATGTATGGAATATCAACGCTCCCGGAAGATCGGCCTGGGAAGCCTACGACAAGCTGAAGGAATTTCCTCGCAATCTTGCAAACGGAGCCTTCCGGTTAACGGATCATTGGGTGGTGATCGGCGACCTCGGCTGGTATGATTACTCTTTCGCCTCCCCCGACTTTACTTTCGAGCAGTTGGAGCGCATGCAGTGGGGGGAACGGACCTGGAAGGACAGCCTCTATGCCGATTGGGGAATGTCGGTGGGGCAGGTCCATAATTATTTTGTGGAAAAATTGAAGAGGCAATTAGATGAGCATCGAGGCAGCAGCATTATTCTCGTAACTCATGTAGTTCCTCACAAGGCTTTTACCGTGCCGGAAACGATCGGGGAGTGGCGTTATTTCAACGGATTCCTCGGGAGCCGACAGTACGGCAAGTTGATTCGCGATTACTCGGACTCCATTCGTTATGCCGTATCGGGACATGTCCATTACCGTAAAGAGGTGGAAGAGAACGGTGTCCGATTATTGAATAACGGTTTGGGTTATCGCCGGGAATGGAGAAGCGGCCAAGGAGCGATGGAGGAAGTCAAACGAGCCTTGTTGACGATTGATTTGGACTAACAGATAGCATCCCTCTGATATAGAGTTAACAATCAGTATGTATATTGAACTTGTAAGACAAACAAATATTTTTGGGCCCAAAAACAAAAGCGGCCAAACGAAGTGTCTGCTCCCTTTAATAATCCCGATTTCCTTGACATGAAACGAAAGGTTTAAAGCTGTTCTTTGAAAAAGTTTCTCTACTTCGCCGCTTTTTGGGCAAAAAATCCTTTGACTTTGGGGCAAAACGTTGATATCATTGCCTTGTATAAATAGGATTTGGCCCAAATTTTGTGCAAGCATGGCACTGCTTGAAACATAAGCGGATATTACTTTACAGGCGAAGGAGTATAGAGAAAGATGCCTACTTTGAAAGAAATCGCGCAGCACGCCGGATTTTCTATTTCTACCGTTTCCCGGGTTTTAAATAATGATAACAGCCGGCATATTAGCTCGGAGACCAAATCAAAGATCTGGAATGTTGCCAATCAGCTAGGCTATATTCCTGCCCAAACGGCCAAATCGACCGCACGTAAAAGCGCTTCCCCGGCGAGGACGGAATACCGGCAAGTAGGCTGTATCGTATCCGTTCCCCAGAATAAATACAACCACCCCTATTTCTCTCCGATTCTGGAGGGAATAGAGAAGAAGCTGTCTGAGCTGAACTGCTCCCTCGCTTACGTAATCACCATGAACGAAATAGAGGGAGAGAAGGCGATGCGCAGGCTGCTTCAGGATACGAAGCTGGACGGCCTCATTATTGTTGAGGGTATCGACCAGGAGATGTACGAAACGATCAAGAGGATTGTTCCGGCCGTCGTAGGCATCGATATTGCCGATCCTTCCGTCCCCGTTATTTCTTATGATCGCGTGCAAGCGGCCAAATCGGCGGTACGGCATCTGATCCGGCAGGGCCACAAGCGGATCGGTTTTATCGGCGGGACGGGACTTACCGGTGATTTGGAGCGGGAGAAGCGCTATCGCGGTTATCGCGATGCCCTGCAGGAGGCGGGACTGGAAGCGGACCCCCGCTGGATCATTAATGCGGGCTGGGACGTGAACGTCAGCTATTCCCGGATGGCCGAAGTGCTGGATTCGAAGGCGGGAGAGCCTCCTACGGCTATTTTCGCCGCGAGCGATATGATGGCGATCTCGGCGATGCGGGCCGTCACAGAACGAGGATTGCGGATTCCGGAGGATATGGCCTTCGTCGGGCTGGACAATATCGAAGTGTCCCAATTTACCACTCCGCCGCTTTCGACGATTCACATTCCGAAGAGCGAGATAGGCATGATGGCGGCGAAGGTGCTGGTAGATCAAATAGAGGGCAACCATCCGCTTCCGTTCAAGCTGCTGATGCCTTTTCAACTCATAATCCGGCAATCATCCGATTATCAGAGAGAGTAAAACAGCGCAGGTATGAAGACATAGAGTCCGCGGAACGGAGAGGAAAGGAAGCAATCTTCCGATCTATATAGATGATAGAGTCCGAAACCTCCGCGGCAATATTTTTTTTGATCATTGGACAAATAACGGCCATTTTTGGGCCCAAAAATACATTATGTTGAAGGAAGGGAATCGGCTTGGAGCAGATACGAATCGGGGTTATCGGACTCGGATGGAGAGCGGGAGTCACTAAATACTGGCATCGGCCGGATGGCAAATCGGTTGTTGTCGCAGGGGCGGATACCAATCCGGCGCGTCTGGACAAATTTAGGGAGAGAGTCAATCCGGATGCCGATGTGATGCTGGATTACCGGGAGCTATTGCAGAGGCCGGATATTGATGCGGTCGTAGTAATGACTCCCGATCACTGCCACGACGAACATGCGGTAGCGGCGCTAAGAGCCGGCAAGCACGTCTATTGTGAGAAGCCGCTGGCCGTTACGGTGGACGGCTGCGACCGGATTCTGGAGGCGTGGCGGGATTCCGGCAAGCATTTCATGATTGGCTTCAATATGCGCTACATGAACATGTACCGTACGATGAAGGAAATAATTGCAGCCGGCGATATCGGAGAGGTGAAGGCGGTCTGGGTCCGTCATTTTGTAGGACTTGGAAGCGATTACTATTACCATAGCTGGCACGGCAGCTCGAAGAACACGACCTCCCTGCTGCTGCAGAAGGCCTCTCATGATATCGACATCATCCATTGGCTTACCGGCCGTTATACGACCAAGGTGGCCGCATTCGGCGGAGTCGACTACTTCGGAGGCAGCAAGCCTAATGATCTCACCTGTCCCGAATGTCCGGAGAAGGAGACATGCCCGGAAGCGCGGTTCGGTCCTCTGACACAATGCGCCTTCCGCGAGGAAATCGACGTGGAGGATAACAGCATGGTGCTGATGGAGCTGGAGGGAGGCATCAAGGCTTCTTACATGCAGTGTCATTTTACTCCGGATTACGAAAGGAATTATACGATTATCGGGACGGAAGGGAGAATAGAGAATTCGGAGCCCAATAACCAGGTGATTGTGAAATCGAGAAAATCCAATACGTGGCGCGATTTGTCGGACAGAGTTTACAACATCCGCAAAGCGGAAGGCTCTCACAACGGGGCGGACGAGAAGATATGTGAGGACTTCATTAACATGATCCTCCATGGGAAAGAACCGGTAGCTCAGCCTATTGCCGGCCGGATGAGTGTAGCTGTCGGCTGCGCCGCGACCGAGTCGATGAGAGCAGGCGGCAGAGTGATTCGGGTGAAAGAGCCCCAGCCGTGGATGCTTGGCCTTAACGAATCAGCGGTCCGCTATTGACCATGAACCATCAAGCTTGCAGTAAAGGGGGGCTCATTGTTGAATCAACCAGCGGTTTATACCCATGCCGACAAGGCGAAACGCCTGTCTAAATGGAAAGCGTTCAAACGAACGCTTCGCAAAAATTGGGATTTGTATTTGCTCATCACTCCCGTTATCGTCTACTTTTTCATCTTCGATTACATACCGATGTACGGTGTGCAGATCGCCTTTAAAAATTTCGTTGCCGCCAAAGGCATTTGGGGCAGCGATTGGAGCGGGTTCGTTCATTTTCAACGGTTCTTTGACAGCTATTATTTCGGGCGCCTGATTTGGAACACATTCAGCATTAGTCTGTATCAGCTGGCTGTCGGATTTCCGATACCGTTATTGCTCGCTCTTCTGATTAACGAGGTTGGAAGCAGGTCCTTCAAGCGGTTCGTGCAAACGGTTACTTATGCGCCGCATTTCCTGTCCACTGTCGTTATGGTCGGCTTGATCTTTATTTTCCTGTCACCGCAAAACGGGATCATCAATCATATCATCGTGTTCTTCGGAGGCGAACCGATCTCTTTCATGACGGAGTCGAAATGGTTTAAAACCATTTACGTCTTCTCCGGGGTGTGGCAGGGAATGGGCTGGAGCTCGATCATCTATTTGGCAGCGCTTTCCGGTATCGATCCTTCCCTGCATGAGGCGGCACGAGTCGATGGAGCAAGCCGGCTTCGCCGCATCTGGCATATCAACCTGCCTGGAATTATGCCGACGGTCGTCATTCTCTTGATTCTGAATGTCGGTCACATTATGGGTGTCGGCTTCGAGAAAATTTATTTGATGCAGAACAATTTAAACATCGAAAGCTCCGACGTTATATCCACCTATGTGTACACGCAAGGGATTGTGGGGGCGCAGTACAGCTTTGCCGCCGCCGTAGGACTGTTTAATTCCATTATTAACGTCATTCTGCTGGTAGCCGTGAACCAAATCGCGAGAAAAGTCAATGAAACCAGCTTGTGGTAGGGAGGCATAACGGTGAAAGAAACTTTTACGGACCGTCTGGTGGGGGGCATCATCTATGCCATCCTTACGGTCATACTCCTAATTATTTTGTACCCGCTTGTCTTTGTCGTCAGCGCCTCGATCAGTGATCCGCTGTCGGTGACCAAGGGTGAGATGTGGCTGTTTCCGAAAAACTTGTCCTTCATAGGCTATGAACTGATTTTCGCCAACAAAGAAATCTGGATCGGATACAAGAACACGATTATTTACACCGTTGTCGGCACGTCTGTCAATTTAATCATGACGATTATGGCCGCTTATCCGCTATCGCGCAAAGACTTTGCCGGCCGCAATGTCATCACGGGGTATATCGTCTTCACGATGTTTTTCAGCGGCGGGCTGATCCCGACTTACCTGCTTGTCAAAAATCTCGGCATGATCAATTCCATGTGGGCGCTGATCATTCCCGGAGCCGTCTCTGTCTGGAACATCATCATTATGAGGACCTTCTTCCAGACCAGCATACCGAACGAAATTCAGGAATCGGCGGCGATCGACGGCTGCTCCAATTTACAGACTCTGTGGAAAATTGTGCTTCCGCTTTCCATGCCGGTGATTGCCGTCATGATCTTGTTCTACAGCGTCGGCCATTGGAATGCTTATTTCAACGCCTTGATTTATTTGAACGACCGCGATAAATATCCGCTTCAGCTATTCCTGCGGGAAATTCTTATCAAATCGGAAGTGGATAACATGGCGGGCGGCATGGACCTGTCGGTACAGAAGCATTTGATGGAGGCGGAGGCCATCAAATATGCGATTGTCATCGTGGCTAATTTGCCGGTTCTGGCGGTCTACCCGTTCCTGCAGAAGTATTTTACGAAAGGGTTTCTGGTCGGTGCAATCAAAGGCTAGCCCATAGTCTTTGTTCACAAATAGACATTAGCTTAAGGGAGGTTAAACTTTTTATGCAAAGTTTGAAAAGACTGACTTCAGTAATGCTCGTGGGCGCCATGACAGCCGGGCTGCTCTCGGCTTGCGGCGGAGACAAGGGAGGGCAGACGTCTTCCGGGAATGACACAAATAAAGAACCGGTGGAGCCGGCCGTCAAGACGGAAGGATTTCCGATTGTTGAGAATCCGATCAAGCTGACCTTCTTTGCGGGCAAAGCACCATCCGCCCCTGCCAACTGGAACGATCTTCCGGTCTGGAAGGAATATGCGAAGATGACGAACATCGAGGTCGATTTCCAATTGACTCCGACGGAAAGTCTCGCGGAGAAGCGGAATCTGGTTCTGTCCGGCGGGGATTATCCGGATGCGTTCCACACGGCCAGGCTTTCTCCAGTCGATGTTATGAACTATGGATCTCAGGGCATTTTTATTCCTCTTAATGATTTGATAGACAAGTACGCTCCCAACTTCAAGAAGCTTCTGGAACAGTACCCGGAGATAAAGAAGGGCCTGACGATGCCGGACGGCAATATTTATTCCTTCCCGACGTTCTACGATCCGGAGTTCAAGTCGGTTATCATCGGCCAGAAGCTGTGGTATAACAAGAGCTTCCTGGAGCAGCTCGGCATGAAGGAGCCGGAAACGACCGATGAATTCTATGAATATTTGAAGGCCGTCAAGACGCTGAACCCCAAATATATTCCGTATGCGGCCAGCAATTACGGCTCGCTGCTCGATGAAGTGAAGGGAGCATGGGGGCTCGGCAACCGCGGTAACGCCCACCGGATGGACATCGATCCGAAGACGAAGGAGCTACGATATATTCCGGCTTCCCCGGAGTACAAGGAAGTGCTGGAGTACATGAACAAGATGTATAAAGAAGGACTATTCGTCGATAACCTGCTGACGATTAAAGGCCCGGAAGTCAATGCTCTGATGGACGAAGGCATCGTCGGCGCTTCCGTGACGAACAGCCCGCATGCGATCAGCGGAGTGAGCATTGAGCATTTTGTCGGGGCTCCGGTATTGAAAGGGCCTCATGGAGACCAGGTGTTCTCAAGGGCGCGTCCGGCGCTTATCGATCTTGGAGCTTTCGTCATTACGGATAAGAACAAGCATCCGGAAGCGACCGTGCGCTGGATCGATTACTTCTACAGCGAGGAAGGCAGCAAGCTGTTCTTTATGGGGATTAAAGATTTGAGCTACGTCGAGAAGCCGGACGGCACACTCGAATATACGGAAGAGTACAAGAAGGAACCGTCGAAATACGTTTCGTTCGCGGGCGGGTTCTATCCCGCATTGCTGACCGCCAAGACGTACAAGGGCGGAGAATCGACGCCGGAAAGTATGGAGGCGGCCGCCAAGGCAGAGCCTTATTGGCCGGAGGAAGTATGGCCCGCGTTCACTTTCACCCAGGAGGAGCTGAACCGGTATACCCCTCTTCACACCGATATCAACAAATACGTGGATGAAATGACCGCGAAATTTATTACGGGGGACACCCCTTTCTCCGAATGGGATAAATATATCCAGACGATCGAAAAGATGGGCCTGAAAGAATATAAGGAAATATATTCGGCCGCTTACGAGCGTTTTAAGAATAACGGCTAGCGTCAAGAAGTTTTCCCCCCCGGGTCATCTTGATCCGGGGAGGAGTTTATCCAAATACAACTATTTCGGGAGGGAAAGTTATGTTTTGGAAGCGCAAATCGATTTCTGTGTTGCTGGCTATTACGCTGTTGCTGTCCTGTCTTCCGGCCGCTCATGCAAAGACGGAGCCCTTATTTGATGTATGGGCGCCGTCGAATACGCAAAAAGTGATGCGGGATGAACCGTTTCCGGCCGATGCTAACCGGGTAATGAAGCTGGAGGCCGCCCGCAATGAATTCGAAAGCGGCCAAGTGATCGTGAAGGCGGAAAACAACCCTCTGCGCAAGCTGCAGGTATCTATTAGCGACCTGAAGCAGCAGGGCGGCCCGGCGAAAATAGGCAAGGAGCATATTCAACTGTTCAGGCAGCATTATATCGAGGTAACAACGTCTACGACTCCAGCCTATCCGAAAGGATGGTATCCGGATGCGCTCATCCCTCTCGAAGGCAAGCTGGAGGTGGCCGCAGGGGAGAATCAGGGCATTTGGGTCAAAGTATATGTTCCGAAAGGAATACCGGCGGGCAGCTATACCGGAGAGATTCAATTGCATGAGACGGGAAATCCGGTGCGGATTCCGGTGGAACTGACCGTATGGGATTTCGAATTGACGGATGAAAGCCATTCCAAGACAGGGTTTGGCGTCTGGGGCGGTCCCGTTCAGGAAGCTCACGGGAATGTTCAAGGAGAAGAGGCATGGAAGTATATTGAGAAATATTACTGGGCTTCCGTCGAACAACGTCTGACCCCGGGCTATCTGCCGATTCCGGATAAGGATATCGATGAGTACATAGAGCGTGCGGCCAGATTTATTAATGATCCCCGGATATCGGCTTATCGCCTGCCTTATTATAGAGATGCACAAGGGGAACCGAATAAGGAGAAGATCAAGGAACTCGTTGACAAGCTTAGGGAAAAAGGCATGCTGGACAAAGGGTATTTCTATGTCAGCGAAATTGATGAGCCGGTCCCGCATCCGAATGCTCCGAATCATTACGACCGGGTGAAGGTCATTAATGATGCCTTGAAGGAAGCAGCTCCGGATGTTCCGCATCTGGTGACGATCCAGCCTCTGGATGAACTGCTGGGCGATGTCGACATTTGGACCCCGGAAATCGATAAATATGATTATGATTTCGCGCGGGAGAGACAGGCGGCAGGAGAGCATGTTTGGTGGTACACGAGCGTCTTCCCCAAGCATCCGTTCCCGTCCTATCATCTGGATGACGACCTGGTCGGAACCCGTCTGTTAACGTGGATGCAGCATGATTACGGTGTGGAAGGCACGCTGTACTGGGCCACTACCCAGTTTCAGAAGTATAATGCCGCCGAGAAGAAATATGTGAGCCGGGATGTATGGAAGGATCCGCTTGCTTTTCCGGGAGCGAATGGCGACGGCTATTTGTTCTATCCCGGCACGGAGATCGGTATCGACGGTCCGATCGGGACGATCCGTCTGGAAGTGCTAAGGGAGAGCATGGAGGATTACGAATACTTGTGGCATTATGAGCAGCGGCTGCGCGAAACCGCGGCCAGACTGGGAGTAGAGGACTCTTTCCCGTATCGCGATGCGATCCGGCCGTTCTATGACCGGTTGTATGAGGACATCAAAACTTTTGAAGAAAATCCCGATCTCGTCATGCAGGTTCGCCGGGAAATCGCCCGGGAAATCGTGGCTAGGGAAGCGGTAACGGCATTGGTCGCGGTCGAAGCGCCGACGGTAGGCAGCAGAACCGTAACGGTTTATGCTGAGAAGGGCGCTCAGGTTACTTTGAACGGGATGCCTCTTGAGGTGTCCAAGTCAGAAGGGATGCATGACCAATTTGCCCGTACGCTTACACTTGGGCCGGGACTTCATAAGGTGGATATCATAGTCACCAAGAACGGGATGACCCGGGAGATTCATCGGGAGCTGGCGGTATACGAATTCGATACTCCTTATACGATACCGCTCAACGATGTGGAGACGGAGGAGGCGATCAAACGCTTTACTTCATCCACCGTAAATCTGAGCTTGTCTGACGAATATGTCACGGAAGGGAATCATTCGATGAAGGCGGTATTCCCGGCCGATGTGAATTTTCCGAATTTCCGCCTGTTCGAGGCGGGCAAAGGCTTCCGCAGCGCCGACTGGTCCGGGTTCGATGTGCTGGAGTTTGATGTTTATAATCCGGGCGGTACCACCCAATTTTATGTCAAATTCCATCAATTGAACGGCAAGACGGATGATTCCTTTATCCAAACGGTAAGAAGCCAACATGGAAAAACGATACGCATCCCGTTGAATAAAGTCGATCTGGATATCACTCAAATGAAGGGGATTGAAATCTGGGTGTGGCGGCATAGCCTTCAGCAAACCTTGTATTTCGACAACTTCAGGTTCTTATCTACTGAGCCCGGGGAAACGATGGCTCCTTAAGAGGATACGGAATAACACCGACCACTATCGAATACTATGGTTAGCAAACGATTGACAAGTACCCAATCCTAAACGAAAAGAGTGTGGCAGTTTATGAAGCTTACTTTCTTGGGAACCGGAGCGGCCGAAGGCATTCCCTCGCCATTCTGCGATTGTGTCACATGTGAGCATGCGAGAGCTAACGGCGGGCGAAACATTCGCAGAAGGCAAAGCGTGATCGTCAATGATCATATGTTGATTGATCTCGGTCCGGATCTGTTTGCTTCCTGCGCCCATCTGGGACTTTCGTTATGTTCTATCGAAACGGTACTGATTACACACAGTCATTCGGATCATTTCGATCCGAACAATCTCAGGATGCGCGCCAAGGCGTTCCGGTTAGCTACCGAGCTTCCCGAGATCACGATGATCGCCGGTCCTTCGGTCTGGATGAAATGGGATGAAAGCGGAGGGAGCGACCAGCATTCGCAAATTCGCAGAGTTCCGATACTGCCGGGACGCCTGATACAGGCCTCCGGATATACGATCTGCTCCATCGAGGCCTCTCATCAATCGCGCATTGGCGATGCGATGAATTACATCATTAACGATGGCAAGGTGACGCTGTTATATGCTTCGGACAGCGGCCTATATACAGAGACGGTCTGGAAAGAGCTGGAGGGCTTCCGGTTCGATGGTGTAGTGCTGGAAGGGACGATTTGGGGCCACCCTTCGGGCAAAGAGCATCTGAATGAGAAGGATTTCGGAATGATGCTGGAGCGCATGCGCCAGATCGGAGCGGTGACGGATACGACGACGGTTATCGCGACTCACTTCTCCCATCAAGGGGGGGGCCGGACCCCATGAGGAAATCGAAGCCAAGGCACAGCGCTTGGGCGCCTTATGCGCCTACGATGGATTAACGGTTCATATCGAGTCCGCCGAAGAGGTTTAAAATAAATGTAAAGTAGAACGTAGTTTAGTTTCTCTCTAAGATGGCTGCCGCCTTGGCAGCCATTTTTGTTGACTCCGCAAGCAACACACAGATGCTTTTCCAACAACCCGATAAATGCATCTGTTTCGCGCCGTAAGCCTCTTCAACTGCAGCGACATAACGGCCGGCTTATTTACCCGCTATTTTCCAATGAATGAACATAATTAATGGAATATGGGCAAACTAAAAAAAATCGATATCAAAAAATGTCAGCCGGCATACTATAAGTTTACTACTCTAATATATGGCGATAGAATTCAATCCGGACCATTATGGTTGGAATGCGAATGCTCATGTTAATTACATAAATAAATAATTGCCGGCTGCCCAAGTCGACTGTCGCGGACCCGCGAATAAAAAGTAAGTCAAATTCCAACTTGACAGGTATGAATAGTTGTTATATAACTGGATACATCTGAATATACTTTTATCGCCTCGAATTTAAAAGTGGGAGTTGGTCAACGTGTTATGGACAATCGTTAATATTGTAATCATGCTTCTGCTTATCATCGGACTTTTTGTTATGCAAAGAAAGCATGTTTCTTTTTCCAAACGGGTATTCACCGGTTTGGGGATCGGGATTGTGTTTGGACTTGTGCTGCAATTTATTTACGGAGCCCAGTCTGAGGTGTTAAAGACCTCCCTGGCATGGTTTGATATCGTAGGGAGAGGGTACGTTAAATTTCTGCAGATGGTCGTCATGCCCCTCGTCTTTATTTCCATTCTGACGGCGTTTACGAAGATGAAGGTGACCAAAAATTTTGGGAAAATCGGACTCTTGATTATTGGAATTCTGGTCGGAACAACGGCTGTAGCCGCAGCCGTCGGGATTACTACCGCAACCGTATTCAACCTGGAGGGAATTCAAATTGAGGGCGGGGAAGCGGAAACTTCTCGCGGGGAGCAATTGGAGAATCGGCTGGGAGACCTTCAGAAAATGACCTTCCCGCAAAAGCTGCTTGAGCTGCTGCCGGAAAATCCGTTCCGAGATTTCACGGGGGCCCGGGCCACTTCAACGATCGCCGTAGTAGTGTTTGCGGCATTCATTGGCTTCGCGTTCCTGGGAGTCAGGCGAAAACAGCCGGAGCAGGCGGAGTTCTTTCAGAAAATCGTAGAAGCGCTCTATGCCATTATTATGCGAGTGGTTACCATTGTGCTGAGGCTCACTCCATATGGTGTTCTGGCGCTAATGACGAGAGTAACGGCGACTACGGATTATGAGGGAATCTGGAAGCTGGGCGAATTTGTCATCGCGTCGTATGTCGCTCTGATTGTCATGTTCCTTATTCATTTGCTGCTGCTGGCCGGTGCCAGGCTGAATCCGATTACTTATATAAGGAAGGCTATCCCCGTGTTAACCTTTGCCTTCACTTCCCGTACCAGTGCGGGTGCACTTCCCTTGAATGTGAAGACCCAAACCCATTCCTACGGAGTGTCTGAAGGTGTAGCCAACTTCGCCGGATCACTCGGATTATCGATCGGGCAGAATGGCTGTGCCGGGATTTATCCCGCCATGCTGGCTGTTATGATTGCGCCGACGGTCGGAGTCAACCCGTTAACGCCTTCCTTCATTATTACCTTAATTGCTGTAGTGGCTATCAGCTCTTTCGGTGTAGCGGGTGTAGGAGGAGGAGCGACCTTTGCCGCATTGCTCGTATTGTCTGCGATGGACCTCCCGGTTGCTCTGGCGGGACTGCTGATTTCTGTCGAGCCTCTTATTGACATGGGGCGTACGGCGTTAAATGTCAGCGGCAGTATGGTTGCCGGAATTCTTACCGGCAAGGCGACGAAGGAACTGGATTTAAGTATCTACAATGATAATAGTAAGCAGCAGTTGGAGGCTTGATTTGCAGTTTAAACGTGGCGATGAGCTGCAGGCAGGAAAGATGGTTAATTATTGAAATCATTATAGCAGGGCCCGCATAAATCATACATGCCGGGCCTTGTATCATTTTATTGTCCTTATGTCTATTATCCCCTATGCTCAGAATGTATGCCGTGCCTTGCATCTTCTTATGTCTGTTATCCCCTTTGCTCGGAACGGGTGCCGCGCTTGCATCTTCTTCTGTCTATTATCCCTCTTGCTCAGAATGTATGCCGTGCCTTGCATCCTCTTATGTGCGTTATCCCCTATGCTCAGAACGGGTATCGCGCTTGCATCTTCTTCTGTCTATTATCCCCTATGCTCAGAACGGGTGCCGCGCTTGCATCTTCTTCTGTCTATTATCCCCTATGCTCAGAACGGGTGCCGCGCTTGCATCCTCTTATGTGCGTTATCCCCTATGCTCAGAACGGGTGCCGCGCTTGCACCTTCTTATGTCTATTATCCCCTTTGCTCAGAATGTATGCCGTGCCTTGCATCTTCTTATGTCTATTATCCCCTATGCTCAGAACGGGTACCGCGCTTGCATCTTCTTAAGTCTGTTATCCCCTATGCTCAGAATACGTGCCGCACCTTGTTCCTTTTATCTGCTATCCCATCAACTCAGAAATTGCCCTATGGTTTGGTTCGCGATTATCGATTTGACTCATAATCATTATGATGGAATTTAACCCGATGGCACGGGGGTTAATTGAACTTTTCTGAGGTTAGGGGATAACAGTCCAAAGCCTCGATTAATAAAGAATTACCGGGAATAATCAGTGTTTCGCTTTGGGCGAATTTCACGAACATTTTCAGAAAAAAAAGACGGGGAAATTAATCAGCCGCACGGAGCGATTTTATTCCAAGAAGCGTTGGCTAGCAGTATACCTCCACACTCGTAAACAAATGAGCAAGGAGAAGAGAGAGCCCCCCCATCGTCTGCCTTCGTAACCGAACAACAAGGATGCCGAAGCTTATTGGACGTGCTCTACGGATTCATTCTGCATCGGGGGCTTGGTCGCCATATTATAGAGATTATGCTATACCCTAACCCGAAAGTTAGGCCGGAAGCGGCAAAGAAAGAATAAAACAACTGTGCCTCGGCAGACAATAAGCTGCCCCCTCCGTTGAACAAAAAAATAAATGCGGTAGGAACAATGAAAGATAGTGAACAGAACAAAGGGTAGAAAAGAAGACCGAGAGCCGGGTGCTTGAGTTTGCTTTTGACCAGAATGCAGATCAGGGCAAAAAGAGGGCCCAAAATAAGCAAATAGGCCAGTCCCGACCAAAACATAACCGCATACCTATCCCCCCCAAGGGTTTCCCCCCACACATTCCAAAGAGTGCTTGTATAGGCAGCAAACCCGGTAAAATAGGAGAGGATGAAAATAGTCAAAATGATGGCCCATCTAAAAATCTGCATAATGCTTCCCTCCTTCATTAAAAGGAACGCAGGCCTGGCACAAAAGCTGCAGACTATTAACCGAACCCATATAAAAGAATAAAACGCGCCACGCGCTTCTTCGGTCCCTTGGAGTATAACAGAAAAGGACAGCGCGGCCGTCATTGTCGGTCACACTGCCTTTCCGCCATACCATATTCTGCCTAAAGCTTGGCCATTACTTCCTCGTCCATGTCAAAATTGGAGTGCACGTCCTGGACATCATCGTTGTCCTCCAGCGCCTCCATCAATTTCATCATCTTGATCGCATCTTCTTCCTCCAAATTGACGGTGGTGGCTGGAATCAGGCTTAGCTCCGCTTGCTGGAACTGGTAGCCGTTGCCTTCCAGAGTCTGTTTGACGCTGTCAAAGTCTTCGGGTGCCGTCGTAATCTCGGCGATTCCGTCCTCCACGCGGACGTCTTCGGCCCCTGCTTCCAGCGCCTCCATCAGGAGGGTATCTTCGTCTGGTCCGCCATCCTCGATTGGAAGGGTGAGAACTCCTTTGCGGCTGAATAAATAAGAGACGCAGCCGCTCTCTCCCAGGTTGCCGCCATATTTGGAGAAGATATGACGGACATCCGCCGCCGTCCGATTTCGGTTATCGGTCAGGCATTCGACCATGACAGCCACGCCCGCCGGTCCATAGCCTTCATAAATAATTTCTTCATAAGTTACGCCTTCCATATTTCCGGAAGCCTTCTTGATCGTATTTTCTATGTTGCTGTTAGGCATATTATTTTGTCTTGCTTTCTGCAGAGCGGTCTTGAGGCGAAGGTTCGTATTCGGATCGTCCCCGCCGCTGCGGATCGCCGCATATATTTCTTTGGAGATTTTAGTGAAAACTTTCCCGCGGAGGGCATCTTGTCTTCCTTTGCGATGCTGTATGTTTTTCCATTTGGAATGTCCGGCCATCGTTGGGTGGCTCCTTTCCTTATTTCAGTAGAACAGTTCTACTAATTATCGTATCTAACCCGGGCCGGAAACGCAAGAAACAACTTGATGACCATCAAGGATTTCTCCGATTGGCAAGTCTCGCCTTTCCAGGGGTATGGGGTAGGGGAATCTAGGGACGGAGGACGCCCTATCTTTCACTGTTTAAGCGGATTTGAGTCGGGCTTAAACAGGCTATGTCATTGCCAAGAAGGTCGTTCATACCAATTAATAGATCTAAAGACCTGTTCTAGTGAAGGAAAAAAGTTCTATTTCTGCGCGGAAAGAAGGAATTGCCTGCCATGCGTCGAAAAAATCGAAACTGCAGGATCCATATGAAAAAGAGAAGCATTGTCAGCAGCATCAGCGGATTCTGTGATCATTTTAACTTAAATGGAGGGTAAACAAATTAATGAATGTCTCTTGGACAAAGTGCAAAAATGTACTCTTCTCGGCAGTTCTATCGGTGGGAGTACTGTTGGGAGGAACACTTCTTCTTGCAGATCGCGCCTACGCGGACGCCTTCATCGATGAAATCGATGACATGTACAAACGCTTATATGAGCACTACAGCAATCAGTATAATGATGATTATAATCGGGCAAGCAAAGAATATGATTGGCTTATCGCCATCACTTCGGGCGAGCGGGAACGGCTGGAGCAGGCAGCCGATGCGGATTTGCGTTATTTAGTGGATTTGTTCAATGAAGATTTCAAGCAGTTGAATGATAAATACGGAAACCAGCGGGATTACCGCGATAAGCTGACCGAATACCGGAGAGCCATTAACCCCGATTATTCCAGCGGACCAATGTGGGAGTACAATAAGGAGATCAATAAAAATTATTCCGCCAGATCCCATTGGAAGCTGAAGAACGAAATCAATCCCGACTACAGCTCCAGTACGATGTGGAACTACCGCAACACGACCAATCCGAAATATTCTTCGAGTACGATGTGGAACTACCGGAACGATATGAACCCGAGTTATTCCTCGGGCTTAATGTGGGAGCTTAAGAATGAAAGCAACCCGAATTATTCCTCCAGCACGATGTGGAGCTACAAACTAGGAAATCTGACTTTGGCGGATGCCCGCAAGAAGATGGACGAGATTCTGACCAAGGGTGCGGAGGATTTACAAGAGGCGCGCGACAAGGCGATGACTGACGTGACGAAAACCCGTAAACAAACGGTCGATACCCTGTTCGCACTCCGGGATGAAACCCTTGACATCTTCCAATCGACACGAGCGAAATCGCTTAAGGAAATTCTTTCTATGCGGGAAAAGCATTTTGGCGGTTCCTTGGATGTGAAACCGCTGGTGATCGGCTTCGATCCTATCAAAGTGCTGATCGATAAGAAATTACTCTCATTTGAACAGCCTCCGGTTCTTATTGACGGGAATACACTGGTGCCGATGAGGGCGATTTTTGAACAGCTCGGTGCGAATATCGAATGGAATCAAGAAGAGTACTCCGTAACGGCTACCAAAGGCAATACGACGATCTATTTAAAAATCGGGGACAAGCAGGCCAAACGGAATGGAGAAACGATAAACCTGGAAGTGCCGGCCCAGCTGGTCCAATCCAATACCATGGTTCCGGTCCGTTTCATCAGCGAGTCGTTGGGTGCTCACGTCGAATGGGACGATATGACGAAGACGGTCGTTATCGAAACGAAATAAATTTCAGCAGCTTCAGCTGCAGCATACTTTCAGGACACCTGCTCAAATACGGGCAGGTGTTTTTTTCGCTTCATGTCCCTTGCCGGCTTTTTTGAAAAAATCAATGACTGCCTGCTTGCCTCTCCAATGCGTAAAAAAAACGAGCAAAAATTTATTTTATAAAGAGTCTTGTCAGAAGGAAGAAACTATTTTAGAATGATACTTAATCAAATTGATTTAGTAAGTTTGTAATTTGTAAGGGCTTCCTCGTCCGGATTTCGAAAATTCCTTGAAAAAAACGGCTTGAGGGATAGAGATTATTCACTCTAACCGGCATATTTTCGTGTTCAACGCTGCGGGTCTCCGAAGTCGTTTCGCAGGGACATTTTCAGCGCAAAGCGAAGGAAAGCTTCTTCGGCTATGAAGCCTATATTTTGCACTCATTGCACAAGGAGAAAAACTAGTTCATCGAAGAAAGGAATCAGTATAACTTGGTCATTGTTATCAGCTTGCTAGGAGTGTTGGCCGGCATTCCGCTTATCTACTTTATTTGGATTCATGCAGGAAGATGGGCGCCGCGGGAAGCAGATGCTCTCGTCGTGCTGGGCTATAAGTGTATAAATGGGCAGATAGACCCTCTGCTTGCCGAAAGGCTGGATACGGCATTGGACTTATGGAACCGATTCCGGTATCGTTATGTAGTGCTATCCGGAGGAGCCGTAGTCTCCGAACGGACAGAAGCCGCGATTATGCGGGACTACCTTATTTCCAAAGGAGTGGATGCCAAGCGGATATTGCTGGAGGAGTACTCCCGGAATACAGTGCATAATATCGTGAATTGTACTCTGTTGATGAGAAGGCATCATTTGAAAACCTGCCTTTATGTCTCTAATTCGTTTCATCTTAGACGCATGAGATACATAGCCCGGCGGCTGAATATTCCGGCGAACTTCTACGGAAGCCGGAAGCTGCCGTCGATCAGACGGCAATGGAAGCTGACTTTCCTGGAAATCCGGGCATTCCGACTAACCCTTCCCTGGTTGCATAAGGCTGCCAATTGGGAACAAAATGGATGGATGGGAAATACCAATTCCCGATCCGCATCCGGTTAACCATTGAGAGTGATTGACAACAGACAGGGCGCAAGGAAGAATAAAGCAAAAGGGTTTATGAAGGATGTCAATCCAGTTTTCCAGGAAAGGAAAGGTTGATATGCAGACGAATAAGAGCAAGACGGCTAGCAGCAAGCTGCTAAAATCGATCAATCAGCAAAGAGTACTGCGTCTCATTTTCACCGAAGGCCCTATTACCAGGGTGGAATTAGCAGAGAAAACGGGATTAACCCAGCAAACGATCACCAATATCGTAAACCGGCTGCTGCAGGACGATGTACTTCAGGAGTTGAATCCGGTTGCCAGCAATGGAGGGCGCAAACCGGTGCCGCTTATGGTGAAAAGCGAAAATCTCTACGCCATTGGGGTAGAGATAGCGGTCCGATATGTCCGCGGGACGCTAATGGATTTCCGCCGCCGTCCGGTTAAAGAGATTGTCGTCGATGTTCCGGTCTACAACAACGATGAGCATCCCGTCCTCTATATCCGGCAAGTCGTGGATGAGCTGCTGGGGCATGTGACCCATCGTAATCAGTTGAAGGGGATAGGCTGCAGTATTCAGGGGCTGGTGGACTCCAAACGGGGTGTAGTCATTTATTCGCCCGGATTGAGATGGAGGCAGTTTCCTCTTCAGGAACGTCTGGAAGCTGCTTATGGTCTGCCCGTGTATCTGGAGAACGATGCCAACCTGCTCGCGCTCGTTGAGAATCTCAACGGCCGGCTGGCGGACTCCCCCAATAACCTGACGATTAAATTGGATTACGGGATCGGAGGAGCAATTGTCGCCAACGGGCAGCTATTGGCCGGAATGAGGCACGTCGCCGGGGAATTCGGTCATTATAAAGCCTTCGACGGAGAGGATGCCCGCCAATGCCACTGCGGGGCCAAAGGCTGCTTGACCACTTTCGCATCGTCCAGCGGGTTGAAGCGCAACGGCGGCTACACGCCGGAAGAGCTTAAGCAGGCGCTCGAGGCGGACGAGCCGGAGGCTATAAGGCTGTTTGGCAAAGTTGAAGCGGCGGTCGGCCGGGCGATTGGCAACGTCATCACGATCCTGAACCCGAATCATGTGCTGCTGACCGGCAAAATGATCGATGTATTAGGGGAGTGGCTGATCCCTGCTCTAAACCGGCGGATTATGGAGACGGTTCCAGAGTCCTGCCGGGAGGTAGAGCTTGTCTATCTGCCCCGGACGCCGGATGAATCCAGCTCGGCGGTCGGTCTGGTCATGAATCATTTTTTTGACGTGCCTCTGGACAAATTTTCAATCTAATTGCTTATGTAGTAAAGCTGTACAATTCTATACTAACTCTCATTAGAAATACAAAGATTTCATGGGTAAACGCGCCTGTCCAAAGGACGGCGATAGCCGTTTATCCTTGACTCAATGAAAGGGGAAGATGATGGTTATGGCCAATTATCGGCTGCTAGCCCTCGACTTGGACGGTACACTGCTTACGGAGGATAAACGGATAACAGCGGAAGCGAGGGAGTGGATTCAGCGGGCGAGGGACGCCGGAGTGACGGTTATTTTTGCCACAGGCCGTGGAGTCCAGACTACGAAAGCGTTCTGGGAAGAGCTCAGGCTGGATGCCCCCATGGTTCTTCTTAACGGAGCCGAGATTTGGCGAAGACCCGGCGAGTTGGTTGAGCGTCATTACTTGTCCAAGGAGGATATTCACCGGCTGCATTCCCTGGCTGTGGAAGCCGGCGCCGGCTACTGGGGATACAGCGTGGAAAGCTTGACGGGCAAGAAGGACTGGACGGATGAAATGTTCGAACGAGGCTGGATGAAGTTCGGGATTCGGCATGATGACCTCGAGGTGATGCAGCAGCTGAGGGAAACTGTTGAGGGCTGGGGTACATTGGAAGTTACCCGTTCCGCTCCGGTGAATATGGAAATTTCCTGCAAAGGGATTACCAAGGAGAGCGGCGTTAGCAAGGTGTGTGAGTTGCTCGGTATAGACATGGAGGAAGTCATGGCCGTCGGTGATAATATGAACGATTTTCGCCTTATTCGTTCGGCGGGAATGGGAGTTGCGATGGGCAATGCCGATGAGAAGCTGAAGCAGGCGGCGGATGGCAGCACCGGAACGAATGAAGAAAACGGGGTAGCTCAGGCAATTCAACGTTACTTGTTAGGGGACGAACAAGAGAGAAAGTTTGCTTAAGAACTCAACTTTCGCAGACTGAAATCGCCAAATAACCTTTGAAATCAATAGGCCATCTTTCTATTTAATTTCCGGCTTTACGCTGAACCGAATCAGTGATTCCTCTCCTGCTTTTATGACGGTTTCGCCGATCCAATCGCTGTAAGACGACAGCCCGTTTGAGAATAACTGATATTCTACGTAGCAAATAGAACCGTTTACCTGGTTATGTCTCGATAATCTGACGGTGCCGCTTGACGGTACCGGTGACGCTTTTCTTACTTGGGCGTCTACCTTGAAAATCCGTCTATTTTCATTTTCTGCTTGTGCCGTGCAAGCAGTCTACTCGCAGAATGGCGCGTCTAACTGGATTTCATACAGTTAGTTTGCTCTGCGGAGCCAAAAGACGGAAGCTAAGTGGAAAAACTACAGCTAGTTTGGACAAAAAAGGCGATTTCAGCAAAAAGCCTTGATTCTAAATGTAGTTTTTCCATTTACTTTAATCACTTT
This sequence comes from Paenibacillus sp. 32O-W, assembly GCF_007679495.1. Lineage (GTDB taxonomy): Bacteria > Bacillota > Bacilli > Paenibacillales > NBRC-103111 > Paenibacillus_L > Paenibacillus_L residui. Next base: position 32,030 of record NZ_VEGP01000028.1, read on the forward strand.
CCACCATTCGCTTGAATTTACCTACATAAAATACAGTTAGACGGTGGAGGATCCACCACAAGACAAGAAATGGTTTTCTATGCAACATTTATATCAAAACTTATCTTCTCGCCCGGTGCATCCGCATCGGGCCTTTTCTTTCTTACCACATAAGAGTCTTGCGGTTTACAGTAATCAAATTGGTGTAACAAGACTCTTATTCGCATAAAAAGCTACATGAAAACCGGGTTGTTCGTCTTCGAAGAAGATCCGATAGGAGTTTTTCTCACAACTCAAACATTTGTTCGCCTACAGATTGTTGTCTGGAGCGATAATACGGTCCGAGAAGTCGGCTGATTTGCTTCTGCAATTGAAGCGGGCTATGTTATACTGTGATCAAAGAGCGGAAATGTTTATGACAGGGGTGACATCGAATGGAAAAGGTAAATTCACCGGAAGAGTTAATGGAGAACATCGCGAATATGAGCCGTGACAACTCTGTTTATCAATTTCATATTCCTGGAAAAGGGACGTTCACTCTCGTCTTACAAGAGGAAGAACAGCGATCCATTCAAGCTGATGCTGAAGCCAATCCAGAACTGAGAGCCATGATTGAACAAAGCAGGAGAGAATTCAAGCTAGGCAAAGCCATGAGCACATCGGAAATACTAAAGTCCTTTTCCCCCGAGGAGACGTTCACAGCATTAAGTCAAAATTGAATGAATCATTCTAACAACCAAGTGATGAAAACGGCTAAGTTTGATTAGTCGTTTTTTTCGCATTTCGAACATTCGTTCGCTGACAGATTGTTGTCTTTGCTCTTCGATATATTATCTTTTAAAGCGCAATAGGAGTTGATTGAGTTGGAACAAAAGCTTCACCCGAATGTGATTCGATATTGGCAAATTAAATATGGCTTACATACGTTCAAATGGATGCTGCTCGGTAGTTTCCCGTTAATTATCCGGGGAGTTTGGTTACCTGCTTGGGTTTGGTTAAGCATAATTTCCTATCTGGCGATACTATTTTTCTTCATTAAGGGACTCGTCTTTATTTGTTACGGGGTCTACAGAAAATACTCTCGAAGAAGCTATCTCCTTGGTGACGATGAGCTGATGATTCGATGGGGGAATGTCTGGTCGGATAACTCCTCCATTATTCCTCTCAGCCGGGTGCTGCATGTGGATCAAGAACAAGACATGCTTGCCAAAAGATTGGGCCTATCTGAGCTAACCATTACAACGGCAGGAGATCACCACTTTATTGTGGGACTGACAGAAGAGGATGCCGTTCGGCTGCGCAGACAAATCATCGAATTATCCAAATTAGACAACAAGGATACTTACTATGATTAAGCGGCATCATCCAATTACCGTCATTTATAAGATATACAGTCAAATCCGGTATTCGATTATTCCCCTTACCGCGTTTCTATATAACGAGATTCGAGCAGGAACCGGACAACAACCTGATTGGGTATATATCGCGGCCACAGTCTACGGTATTGTGACTGGTGGTTGGTCAATCCTTTCTTGGTATAGAGAAACCTATCAATTGGATTCCAAGGCGCTGCATACTACCAAAGGTGTATTTACCGTAACCCAAAGAACGATACCGCTCATGAAAATCAATAACTTAAAAATCGAGCAAAGCTGGATATATCGGCTGCTCGGGATCGCCAATGTTGAACTTCAAACGAGCGATTCCAATGATGATGCCGATGCCCGCTTGATTACATCCAGAAAGACGGCAGATTTGCTCAAGAAATCCATTGGGCAGATCGAAAACCGAAGTGCGATTCCAGAGTCAAAAGATCATCACGTTACCAGAAAAGAAATCATAATGCTGTCCATGAGTTCGAATACATTCTGGCTAGGACTTCCTGTCACGATCGCTGTCATTCAACATTTGTGGAGTTGGTTATTCCCTACACCGGAAGAAGAACAAGTCAGCTTCATGGAATTATTCAAGAAAGAGACTTGGAGCGGGATAACCTTAGATGACAGCATAAAAGTCACACTGTACTTGGCAGCTTTCTTGGGGATCTGCGTAATGGTTACTTGGCTGTTCTCCATAGGGATGGCACAATTTCGTTATAAAGGTTGGCATCTATCGAGAGCCGGGGATGTGATTTCCATTCATCATGGTTGGGTGGAGCGAAGATCGGTGCAGATTCAGGTGAAACGTATCCAATCGCTGCGAATCAAAGAGCTGATGTTTGGGCGTTTGTATGGATATGCTTCTGTATGCATGGATTGCGTTGGATATTCAGGGGAACGGAGAGTCAAATTGCTTATTCCTTCTATACGTACATCGGAACTAGTCGAAGTGCTAGGTCGGTTGCTTCCCGAGTTCCAACTCCAAACTCCCGAGCGAGCTTTACATCGAAGCGCGAAATTTGCCACAGAGATTCCAATTATCTCGTTGCTCGTATTCGGTATACTTGTGGGTTGTTATTTCACCTTATGGTCTTTGACAATCATTCCGGTCCTTTACATCGTCTATAAATACATGAAGTACGTCTATGTTAAGACGAAATGGGAAATCGCGGCGAACTTGTTCATCTTACGCAAAGCCGGCTTCAATCAGACGACTGTGTACCTCTTGCGTGAATCCATAGAATCCATAAGTATCAGACAATCATGGTGGCAGCGGTTATTTCGTATTTATCAGCTGGAAATGGAGATCGATTCTCCTGCGAACGTATGGGAATACCGTATGTCGGGGATCACGAAACAAGACTGCAATGAGATTCTAGGATGGTATAAAAATAAGAGTCATTAGTCTAATTCAGGTGGTGTTTATATGGAAACAGATCAAGCCGTAAGAGATTGTCTATTAAATTTAATCGCCGGTTTGGAAGAGTGGGGGAAAGAACTAGGCGAGCCTCCAGCTCTATTACGCAATGGTCATATGCAGTTTGTTCGACTGCTGATGTTAGAGGGAAAAGAAGCTCCAATTGATTTGCATTCACTTATTCGACTGTTGCAAAAACAGTGGATGATTCATTTTTCCCATGCCAATAGGCAGGAAGAACTAGGAAGCGTGTCGAATTTCCATTTATGATAAGGATTTACATTACATATTAGTCCATAGGAGATATAACATGACGGATAAAGTGCTACGACTCTTTAAAATACTGCTTGCCATTCAAGCCAATCCGGGGATTTCGGCCAAGGAGCTGGCGGATAAGTGTGAGACAACGGATCGTACGATTTACAGGGACTTGAGGATCCTGGACCTGATCGCACCTATTACGAACGAAGGTTACGGGAAAGGATACCGCTTTGTCGGGAATTTCGCCATGTACCCGCTTAATTTTACGGAGCAGGAAGCGTTGGTGTTTTCTGTCCTTCCTTCCGTGTTGGACACCGGAAAATTGCCTCCAGGCTTTGATTCCGCTTACGACAAAGTGATGGCAACTCATGTGAAAGAATCCCGGAAGCGGTACGATACATTGGAAAATGTCGCGGATATGATCCAAATGGGTACTCCAGCTTACCGGGAAAGCAGTGCCAACTTCTTGCTGCCTATCATGGAAGCGATCATAGCCAAGAAGACGATCCGTGCTGTATATCATACGCAGTCCAGGAATGAATTAACGGAGCGCGAAATTGATCCGTACTATCTGGTCCCGCGGGATCAACGGTTTTACTTGATCGGCTATTGTCGTGCCAAGCAGGAGATTCGTACGTTTCGGATTAGCCGTTTCCGCCATGTAGAACTGACAGGAAATCATTTCGATAAGGGTGATTTTAGCATCACTCAGTATATGAAGCACACCTGGTCCATTGAACGCGGAGATTCTTTAATTACCTTTAAGATCAAATTCCATCCCGATGTGTCGCGTTATGTTAAGGAAGAAGAATTGTTTGTGAGACCGAAGATGACAGAGCTTCCAGATGGCAGTTTATTATTTGAAGTCACCGTCAACCACGAGCGAGAGTTTATGAATTGGGTGGTTCAGTACGGACCTTCGGCGGAGATTTTAGAGCCTGCATTTGTCCGGGAAAAGTTTAAGGAACAGCTACAGCGTTGGGGACAGTTGTATGGACAGTCAAGTGCTGTTGTTGAACGATAGACGAAAGGAAGGTGTCCCTTGTGAGAATAGCAGGCACGTTTCTAGGACGTTTGTATGATGCGATCCGTAAAGAGCCGTTTCGCCGCAAGATTGTCATCGCCCCCTCCTATATGGAAGGGCAATCCTGGCTTATGCGAATATGCCGAGCATTTGGGCCGGTTATGAACGTGGAAGTCCACACGGTTCAATGCCAAGGCTTGGTCTGAAAAATTCGGGTATAAAACAAAGGAAGCGGGATTGTATTTTGTTAGTTTGCAGAAACATGTCATATTAGGACAGTCCGTAGTATAATTAAACAAGAATCAACATGCAGAGGAGATCGTTATGATTACAGGTGAATTAAGGCAAAAAGTAGACCGGATTTGGGAGACATTCTGGACCGGAGGTATTACCAATCCATTAAGCGTAATCGAACAGTTTACATATTTGTTGTTCATTAAAGGTCTGGACGAAGCGGAAACGCGCAAGGAGAACGAATCCGTGCTGCTGTCGTTGCCTTTTACCGGACTGTTTCCAAGTGACAAGCAGTACTTACGCTGGAGTCAATTTAAATCGTTCGATCCTCAGCGGATGTATGATGTTGTCTCGAACGAAGTGTTTCCTTTCATCAAGACGCTTCATGGAGATAAGGATTCAGCCTATGCCAAATACATGGGCGATGCCATATTTATGATCCCGACTCCGAATATGCTTGTGCGGATTGTCGAGGGTATCGATTCGATTGATATGAAGGATAGGGACACCAGCGGGGATTTATATGAGTATCTGCTGTCCAAGGTGGCTACGGCTGGAACGAACGGACAGTTCCGTACGCCGAGACATATTATCCAAATGATGGTCGAATTGATGAAGCCGACGCCCGAAGATATCATTTGCGACCCGGCTGCAGGTTCGGCAGGATTTCTCGTTGCCGCAGGTGAATATTTGCGTCGCCATCATGCCGATCTTTTTCTTGTTCAAGGATTGAAAGAGCATTTCAACAATCATATGTTCTACGGTTTCGATATGGACCGTACGATGTTGCGTATCGGTGCGATGAATATGCTGCTTCATGGGGTGGATAATCCGAATATCGAATACCGCGATTCCTTGAATGAAAACAATACCGACAAGGACAGATATACGTTAATCTTAGCCAATCCGCCGTTTAAAGGCTCGCTTGATGCGGATTCGGTAGCAGCGGATCTGTTGCGTGTGACTCGCACGAAGAAAACGGAGCTGCTGTTCCTCGCTCTGTTCCTGCGTATGCTCAAAGTAGGGGGACGCTGCGCTTCCATCGTGCCGGACGGTGTCTTGTTCGGTAACAGCACAGCCCATAAAGCCATTCGTAAGGAAATCGTTGAGAATCACAAACTCGAAGCGATTATTTCAATGCCAAGCGGGGTTTTCAAGCCATATGCCGGGGTTTCGACAGCAATTATGATCTTCACCAAAACAGGTGCAGGTGGGACAGATCACGTTTGGTTCTATGACATGAAGGCGGATGGTTACTCGCTTGATGACAAGCGGAATCCGATCGAAGCAAATGATATCCCCGATATTGTGGAACGGTTTGGCAAATGGGAAGCAGAGAAAGAGCGTAAACGCACCGAGAAGTCTTTCCTGGTTCCGGTTGATGAGATTCGTAACAATAACTATGATCTAAGCATCAATCGGTACAAGGAAACGGAATATGAGGAGGTTCAGTACGAGGACCCGAAGGTCATACTCGCTTCTATTAAGCAACTCGAGGATGAAATTGTTGAAGGGCTTGCGGAACTGGAGGCGTTGTTAAAATAATGTATATGAAGCTTGGGAATTTATGTAATATTGTAATTGGCCGAACCCCCTCAAGGAATAATCAGGAGTATTGGGGAGAAGGTCATAAATGGGTTTCAATAAGTGATATGGAAAGTAAATATATTTATCAAACAAAAGAACAAATTACTGAAAGGGCAAAATCTGAATGTAACTGCACATTACTCCCAAAGGGAACTTTGATAATGAGTTTTAAGTTAAGTATTGGGAAGTTATCATTTCTCAAAGATGATATGTGCACAAATGAAGCAATAGCAGGTCTGATTATCAAAGATAAATCAATTTTGTACGATAAATTTTTGTACTACGCTTTGAAAGTGCTTGATTTAACAATTGGAACGGATCGTGCTGTTAAAGGCATGACTCTTAACAAAGAGAAACTTAACAATATTTTGGTTTTTTTTCCAAGTTATAACGAACAAATCGTAATCGTTGAAATACTTGACAAAGCCCAAGCATTAATCGATAAACGCAAACAAGCAATAGCCAAGCTTGATGAATTGGTTCAAGCTGTTTTTTTCGATATGTTTGGTGATCTAAGATTGAATACTAAGTGTTGGGATACAAAGTGTCTTTCGGAGATCGCAGAAGTCTCTTCTGGTGTGACTAAAGGGAAAAAGTATAATGATGCTGCATTAGTTTCTGTCCCTTACATGAGGGTAGCGAATGTCCAAGATGGATATGTAGATATATCAGAGATTAAAGAAATAGAGGTCTCATACAATGATTCAATCAGGTACAGATTACAGCCTAGAGACGTCCTTTTAACTGAGGGTGGTGATCCTGATAAACTTGGACGAGGTGCAGTATGGACCGCTCCAATAAAGGATTGTATACACCAAAACCATATTTTTCGAGTTAGGGTCAATGAAGAAATACTGAATCCATATTTTCTCAGTGCATGTGCAAGCAGCGACTACGGCAAGAATTATTTTCTGAAAATGGCGAAACAGACAACAGGAATTGCCACTATTAATATGACTCAACTTAAGAGTTTTGTAGTTTTTCTCCCTCCGATCGAATTGCAAAACCAATTTGAGCAATTAGTAAAAACTATTGAAATGGAAAAACAACAAATGAAATTCCAACTCCAACAACTAGAATCCAACTTCCAAGCACTTCTTCAAAAAGCCTTCAAGGGCGAATTGACAGTGAAGGATGGTGTAACGGTCTAAATGGGTGACGTGCAGCTAACGAATTTTGAATTTCTCAGTGCAAATAAAACTTATGCCAGCTTTGCTGGCGCATGTATTGAGGCAGAAAAGGCGTTGGTCGTCAGCCCTGCGACCTGCGCGATTCTCAGCCGGCGGGCATTAGAGCTTGCTGTCAAATGGCTGTTTACCTATGATAGCGACTTGAAGGTTCCCTATCAAGATAATTTGTCGAGCTTGATTCACGATGTAACGTTTCTCCGCGTTATCGATCAATCCATGCTGCCTCAGCTAAAATATATTACGAAGCTAGGCAATATCGCTGTGCATTCGAATGCGACGATCAGCCGCGGCGAAGCAATCCTGTCACTTCGTAACCTACATAACTTCATCAGTTGGATCGACTATTGCTATTCGGTCGATTATACCGCAAGAAGCTTTGATGAACAACTTCTATTGGAAGAGAACAAGCATCAAGAGAAAGTGAGACCTCAGGAGCTGCAGGATTTATACGACCGCTTGGGTTCGAAGGACCGGAAGCTGGAAGATCTGATCAAAGAAAACGAAGAGCTTCGGAAGCTGCTGGCCGAACGCAAGGCACAGAATACACAGGAGTATGACTTTGTGCCGGATCAAATTAGTGAATACGAGACCCGAAAACGTTATATTGATCTGGAGCTGAAGTTGGCTGGCTGGATATTCAATAAAAATGTAGAAGAAGAGTTTGAAGTACAAGGTATGCCAAACGGCCAGGGGAGCGGTTATGTCGATTACGTTTTATTCGGCGAGAACGGGAAGCCGCTTGCCGTTGTGGAAGCGAAAAGGACAAGTTCAGATCCCAATGTGGGCAAGCAGCAAGCGAAGCTTTACGCAGATTGTTTGGAGCAGCGGTATGGACAGCGTCCGTTGATCTATTATACGAATGGATTTGTAACGAACTTCTGGGATGATCTTCACTATGCCAGTCGACAAGTATCCGGGTTTGCCAGTCAGGATGAGCTGCAGCTGCTCTTGAACAGGCGCTCTATCTGTAGGCCGCTGCAGGATGTACTAATCAACAACTCCATTGTAAATCGTCCTTATCAGCATGAAGCAGTCCTTTCGGTTTGTGATGCATTAAACAAGGGACAGCGGACCGCTTTGCTTGTCATGGCGACAGGCAGCGGTAAAACACGTACCGCGAGTGCCATTGTTGATGTGCTTAGCCGATATAACTGGGTGAAGAATGTGCTGTTCCTTGCGGATCGCACCACGCTTGTTCGCCAAGCCAAAAACAGCTTCAGCCAGTATTTGCCCGATATGACGCTGTGCAACCTGCTGGACAGCAAGGACAACCCGGAGACGGCGAGAATTGTTTTCTCTACTTACCCGACGATGATGAACGCAATCGATGAGGCCAAGCGGAAGGACGGCAAAAAGCTGTTTACGGTTGGTCATTTTGACTTAATTATCATCGATGAATCGCATCGAAGCGTCTACAAGAAATATAAGGCCATATTCGAATATTTTGATGCCATCCTCTTAGGATTGACAGCAACTCCTAAAGATGAAGTCGACAAAAACACATACGACGTGTTCCGTCTGGAAAATGGCGTTCCGACTTTTGCCTACGAACTGGAGCAAGCGGTCAAGGAAGGACACTTAGTGGATTACCGCACGGTGGAAACGACGACGAAGATTATGGATGACGGCATCCGCTACGATGATCTGTCCGAAGAGGAAAAAGAGCAATACGAAGAAGTATTGCTTGAGGATGAAGAAGAGGAGCCGCGGGATATCGACAGTGCGGCGATTAATGAGTGGTTGTTTAACCGGGATACGATAGACCGGGTGCTGCAGTTTGTGATGGAGCGGGGTCTGAAGGTTGAAGGCGGAGACAAACTGGGTAAGACCATCATTTTTGCCAAAAACCATAGGCACGCAGTAGCAATCGTGGAGCGATTTGATTGCCTGTATCCGAAATTGAAGGGTCATTTTGCACGGGTCATTGATATCAAAACGAATTATTATCAATCCCTGATTGATGATTTTTCCATATGGAACAAGCTTCCGCAAATTGCTGTTTCTGTAGATATGCTGGATACAGGCGTAGACATCCCTGAGGTTGTCAATCTGGTATTTTTCAAGAGGGTTCGTTCGAAGTCGAAGTTTTGGCAGATGGTAGGTCGTGGAACACGGCTATGTAAAGATCTTCATGGTATTGGTGAGGACAAAAAGGAATTTTTGATCTTTGATTTTTGTCGGAACTTTGAGTTTTTCCGGGTAAATCCAAAAGGGAAGGATACCGATATTGCCGAAACTTTATCGGAGAAATTATTCAATGTACGTACCCAGATTGTACGTGAACTTCAGCAACTGCGTTATCAAGAACCAGAGTATATCGCACATCGCGCCGAATTGGTAAAACTGTTGAAAGATAGCGTGAGTACGTTAAATGAGGAGCATTTTCGCATCAGGCAGCATATCCAATATGTCCATAAGTATAAAAATGACAATGCATGGCACTCCTTAAGTGATACCGATATGGGAGATTTGAAGGAGTATATAGCTCCTCTTGTCGTTTCTTTAGACAGCGATGAATTAGCAAAGCGGTTTGACTATATGATGCTGATCATCGAATTGGCTAAGCTTCAGGGGACACAATCGGCGAAACCGATTCGCAAAGTCATAGAGACGGCAGAAAAACTCTCCAAGTTGGGTACGATTCCTCAAATCGTCGCTCAGCGAGATGTAATAGAGAAGGTCATGATGGCAGAATTCTGGGAAGAAGCGGACATCTTCGAAATGGAGAAAGTTCGTGTTGCTTTACGGGATCTTATTAAGTTTCTGGAACGGGAAACGCAGCAAATTTATTATACGAATTTTAAAGATGAGTGGCTTGCTGTGGAGGAGAGCCGCGGCTTTTATAACACCAATGACCTGCAAAATTACCGCAAAAAAGTAAACCAATATTTACAGACGAACAAGGATCAAATAGCTATTTATAAATTGCGCAACAATAAACAGATAACGAAACAAGATTTGGAGACGCTTGAACATATTCTATGGGCAGAGCTCGGAACCAAAGAAGATTACGAGCGGGAATATAAAGATTTACCAGTAACGAAGCTTGTAAGGAAGGTTGTAGGACTTGATCAGGAGGCCGCGAATGAAGCATTCATGGTGTTCCTGCAGGAAAATCGGTTGAATGTCAATCAACTTCGGTTTGTAAAACTGATTATCGATTATGTAGTTAAGAACGGTATCATTGAAAAATCCGTACTCCAAGAGGAGCCGTTCCGCTCGGTTGGCAGTATAACGGAACTGTTCAGCAATAATCTGGACGATGCACGAGCAATTATCGGTATAATAGATACGATTAATAAGAACGCTGAGGTTGCTGGGGCTTAGTTTTTACGGATTATAGACACCACTAATTTAATTACTTGCATCTGGGCGTAACTAAAATGGACATCTATTTTAGTTACGCCTTTTTTAAATTAACGTTTTCGGGGTGAAGAAGTAATGATTAAAGAAATTTCCATTAAGAAGATAGCAGCTTATGATAATACAGGTGTTGTCTTTAGTGGATCGGGTATAGTCGAGGTTGTCGCTGAAATGTCAATTGTGACCAAAGCTTGAAGAAAAGTTTGAACTTTTTTTCACAAAGTGGTCCGGCCCCTGTACACAGGATGGAAAAACAGCTTTAATAAAGGTATAAGCTGCAACCTTATAAGCATCCTTAGTGCTAGTTTATTATTACTATTAAGAAATGGATGTGAGCGGGAATGAAAGTGCCTGTAGGAATCTCCAACCGTCATATTCACTTAAGCCAACAACATCTGGAAGAGTTGTTCGGAGCGGGTTACCAGCTCAATAAATTGCGAGATCTTAAGCAGGTCGGACAATACGCTGCGGAGGAGACGGTAACTCTAATCGGCCCTAAGGGGAAGATTAACAACGTGCGGGTATTGGGACCGCTGCGCAAAGAGACACAAGTTGAAATTTCCCGCACGGACAGTTATCTGCTCGGTGTGGAGCCGCCGATTCGCGATTCGGGGGATCTGGCAGGAAGCGCCGGCATTATAGTTCAGGGGCCGCATGGGGAAGTTGTACTGGATCAAGGAGTCATCCTGGCCTTCCGTCATATTCACTTCTCGCCGGAAGATGCGGAGCATTTCGGGGTTAAGGATAAGCAATTTGTCTGGGTATCGGTGGGAGGCACACGTTCCTTGATTTTGGAAAATGTTCTGTGCCGCGTGCATCCGGACTATCGTCTGGAATTCCATATCGATACCGATGAAGCCAACGCCGCCGGTCTGCGCAATGGCATGGAGCTGGAGGTCATCGTTCCTTACCGGAAGGAAGCCGTTACTTATGACGAGATCCGCCGTAAGGAGAAGCAGCTTGTGCTTGTGTTGAACTGTGGAAGCTCTTCCGTTAAATATAAGCTCTACGAGATGCCTACGAACAAGCTGCTGGATTCCGACTACTTACAGGGAGTTAAACGGGAGGAACAGGAGAACGTTATTCGCGACGTGATCCAGAAGTTTTCCCATCTGGATATTTCCATCGTCTCCCACAGAGTGGTTCATGGAGGAGAGGCCTTCAAGAGTTCTGTTATCATTGACGAGGACGTTAAGGAGAAGATCAGACAATATGGTCGGTTCGCACCGCTGCATAATCCGATCAACCTGAAAGGCATTGAGCTGGCACAGCGTTATCTGCCCAAATCCGTTCATGTGGCCGTGTTCGATACCGCCTTCCACCAGACGATGCCGCCGTCCTCGTACCTTTACTCCATCCCGTACAAATATTACGAGCAGTACGGCATTCGGAAATATGGATTTCACGGCAGCTCGCACCGCTATGTCATGCATCGCGCAGAGCAGCTGATGGAGACACCGAAGGAGAAGCTGCGCCTGATCAGCTGCCATATTGGAAGCGGGGTCAGCATTACGGCCATTCGCAACGGCGAATCCATCGACACATCGATGGGAATGACTCCACTGGCCGGATTGACGATGGGGACGAGAAGCGGCAATATCGATCCTGCGATCATCCCATACATTCAGGAAATAGAGGGGACCGATTCTTCGGGAGCCATCGATATTCTGAATACTCAAAGCGGATTGCTGGGCGTGTCCGGCGTATCCGGGGATCTTCGGGAGGTCATGGCCGGAGCCAAGGCAGGAATCAAACGATGTGAACTGGCCCTGCAGCTGTTCACTACCCGCTTGCACAGTTATATAGGACTTTACCTTGCTATATTGAACGGAGTCGACGGTATCATCTTTACCGCCGGAATCGGCCAGAACAGCCCGGAAGTCCGGCAGAAGGTATGCAACGGACTGGAATCGTTCGGAATCATCCTCGATCGCGAGGCCAACCGCACGATCAAGAGCGAGGGCTTCATCAGCAGTCCGTATTCGCCTGTCAAAGTCATGGTCGTCCCGACGAACGAAGAATTGGTGATGGCTACCGACGCCTATCAGTTATACGTCAAAAATCCGGATGCAAATACGGCTGCCAAACAGACTCCAACGATCGGCACCGCGTAATCATTCATGTTATTTATAAATTAGATACAATGCGATACAAAGAGGCTGCCCAGGTCACTTATGACGGAGGGCAGCCTTCCTTTTTGAAAATTAGCTGTCAGCCCATGATGCCCATGATGACGTGGGCGACAACTATCTTGAAAATCCGTCTATTTTCATTTTCTGCTGGTGCCGTGCAAACAGAATGCTTCGTCTAACTGGATTTCCTCCATCTAGTTTGCCTGTTTAAGGTGAAAAGCGAAAACTAACTGGATTTCCTCCAGCTATTTTACGATTAAAGGGCGTTATCAGCAGAAAGTACCGATTCTAACTGTAGTTTTTCCATTTACTTTAATCGCTTTCTACCTTTCGTTTTAATTTACCTGCATAAAATCCAGCCAGATGACTTTTTTCGGCCAGCCGGGCTGGTTTCGGCGTTGCTCCCTATTCAGTCCCATCAATCCTTTAAGTGGATTATCTTTAGCATATTGGGGGCTGACCACCCGCCATGCAGCGCACAACGCACGCCGGGACAAGTTAAGAAAAGCAAAAAAACTGCCCTCCAGTAGTTGTTTACTGAAGGACAGCTCATCCTTGTATTGCATCCGGGCTTCATTATTATTGTGCCGCGGCTGCTTCCATCATTTCCACGAATTGATCGGGATCGATTCCCTGGCTTTCCAAAGCGCTCAGGAACTCTTCCCACTCTTCATCGGTCATATTCTCGAAGTCAAAGCCTTGCAAAGCTTCCCAGTCAATACCTTCCAAGCCTTCCATACCCAGCTCTCCCGTAAGCTCATCCTCGTCGTAATAGACATCGGCGCCGCCATAGAGAGAATCCATTTTCTCGATGAACTCTTCCAGCTTGACTGCATCGGTAGGAACTCCGATCTTGAATTCTACTTCTTCATTGATGTTGGTATATTTCACGTCACCTTTTAACCCGAGCTTGAAATTCATGTCTTCGTCCTTGACATCGACATCCAGGTTAATGGCTTGGTAGTTTACGAAGTCTTGTTTGTTAACGGCAGTCAAAATGCTGAACTCGTTAATTTTTAACGACTTGCGCATTTCATCGATAGCTTCCTTCAGCTTGCCGGCATCGGTAGACTCGAGATCCTTCTTGGCGGTATCCAGCTCTTCCTTGCTAATTTGGAACATGCCGGCATATTTTTCGCTGGCGATCAAATCAATGATTTGCGGTGCCGCTTTTTCAACGATGGTTTTGACGGCTTCTTCCAGATTCTCATCAGTAATCGTGAATTTCACGACGTTTTTAGCTTCAATGCCTTCAGGCAGCTGAGCTTCGTCCTTTTTCAACAGTTGGAAATGATTCTGCTCATCGAAGCTGCCGAGAAGAGCCTTCAGCGCATCCTGACTGAATTCCTGCTGTTTCTTGAAGTTCAAGAGCTCCGGATTGAATTCTTCTCCGGCTTGCTCGCTCAGTTCTTTCATATCCATTTCGACAAATTTACCGACAAGCTCCTGCGGAAGAGGCATCATCGGAATGTTGGGGATTTTCACCCACATTTTATCCTGGGTAAGGACGAACGGGATGCTGAATTTCATCTCCATGTCGCCTTTCAGGTTCATTTCCAGCGTCATCTCGATCTGCTGAGGATCCTGCTTGAACACTCCGCTCGCTTTAATATCAGCGTTTTTCAGCATTTCGCTGACCATCGCCATCTCAGGGTTAGCATTCAGCACTTCTTCCGGAAAATCCATCGACATAGTCATTCCCATCTCGAAGGCACCGGACTTCATATTCATAGTGTTGGTCAAGCCTGTTTCAATAGCGCTTTTAGGCGATGGTTTTTTCCCACAGCCGGCTACGATAAGCGCGATGGAAAGCATTAGTGCAACAATTAACCCCAATTTTTTTCTTTTAATAGACATTTCTTCTCTCCTCACTCCTTTAGCAATCGTGCAGCCAAATTCGAATATACCATAAATCGACATATGGAGAAATGGTCCCTTAGAATCGAAATATCCCTGAAAAATGGTAAGTTCCCTATAAAAGAACAGTAGTTTTATTCCTTTAAAGTCATAAGTTTAAGTTGGTTTTCCGCGTCGTTATACACTTTTTTGGAACTTCGTCAAAGTCGGCAATTTTGAAAAGCAAGGAATTTTCATGAAAAAAGGGGAGTGAAAAAGATAAATGCAAACGGTTAATACTGTAAAACATTTCCAATATATATGGCAGAAATTATTTGAATATAGGTCCAAATACCTAAAAAAATATTAGTTCCGGATTAATTGTTGCCTGGGGAGTAGATGTTTTTCTAGGTTCGGAAGAGCAGCCGCATGGACTAGGCAGCTTTCATCTTCGCGTGGTGGGCAAACGCCGATTTCCAGTAGATAGCCTTCGATTTTAGTTGAATGCCTCGTGTTTATTCGGCAGCCGAATGCATACAAATGTAGAAAATGCATGAACGATCTGATGCATATAAAAGGGGACACGGACATGAATTCTGTCGAACCGACTCTTCAAGAATGGAAGGAATGCATTGCCGCGGCTTTGCATTTCAAACAACTTCGCTGCTGGAATTGGATAACCGATGAAATGGTGTTCGGCGTGCAGAATCCGGAAGACGGAAAGATCGGGTATTGCTGCATAATGGGCTCTTCGGACGATATTGCCGATATGGCGGCTCTGTCGATCCATCTGGGCAGCGAGGGCCTCGAAGGGCTCCGGAGGATACGCAGTGAGGATCTTCTCCCCGATGAATTGCTGCATGCCCAGCATTGTATAATGGTTTCTTTCGAAAATCGGGAAATGCTGGAAAAGCACGATGTGGAGCTTTATAAAAAAATAGGCCTGAAGTGCAGTAAGAATGGTTGGCCCTATTTCCGTTATTTTGAGCCGGGTTATGTTCCATGGCTATTGAGCGGGGCGCAGGTCCGGTTTATGACTATAGCTATAAAGCAAGTAATCGAAACGGCTTTGCGGTTTAAATCCAATCCGGGCCTGCTGCGGCGGGAGGACCATCCATATTACCTGGTACGGGTTCCGTTTAGGCGGAACGGCGGTTTGATCTGGACGGACCGGTGGGCGGTACCGGAACCGATGGTTCGCTCTCGGGTTCCTGCAGTTTGGCTGGATGAATTGAGTCTGCGCCGAATCCAGGGAACCCTGCCGAAATGGATGGGGATATGGGAAATGGATGTTTTCTATGCTCCGGTGCCTTTGAAGGGCAGGGACAAGCTGTACTTTCCGAAGATGTGTTTAATCGTTGATCATTATTCCGGCGAGGTATTGCACACTCATTGGTCTGAGACCGGCGGGGAGCCGTTGGAATTCGTCGAACAGTGGATAGCATTGATGCAGCGTCTGGGAGGAAGGCCTTTCAAGCTTTTGGTACAGAGAGAGGAAGTGCTGGAATCCTTCGAATCGGTCGCTCTCGGTCTTAATATCCAGCTGGAGCGGGCTCCGCGGCTTTACAGGCTGGAGGAGATCAAGATGCATCTTTATGATGAACTGGCCCCTTTTTAGATTTTGGGAAAGTTCCCCGTTCCTGCGAACTTCGAAGCGATGAACCGCGCATCTGTTTCCCGGACCGGCCTTCAGCCGTCCCTGCCGATCACGGAAGCTCGTATGACGCGATTACGATGAAGATACCGGACACCGCTTATTTGGGTAATATCCCCTTCGCTCAGTTTGGTGGAGCGAGCCGTTGGGAGCACTCGGGGAGATAGTAGGAGATGAAGGTCTGAAGCGGGGAAGGCAGACGAGTCTCCCCCGCATTTGGGTAATATCCCCTTCGCTCAGTTTGATGGAATGGGCTACAAGGTGCACTCAGGGAGATAGTAGGAGATGAGGGTCTGAAGCGGGGAAGGCAGACGAGTCTCCCCCGCATTTGGGTAATATCCCCTTCGCTCAGTTTGATGGAATGGGCT
>NZ_VEGP01000028.1:48552-62835 GCF_007679495.1 Paenibacillus sp. 32O-W
TGCTAGGTGCACTCAGGGAGATAGTAGGAGATGAAGGCCTGAAGCGAGGAAGGCAGACGAATCTCCCCCGCATTTGGGCAATATCCCCTTCGCTCAGTTTGATGGAATGGGCTGCTGGGAGCGCTCAGGTTAATGTAAGCCTATGAAGACGTGGGTTTGGAACCGGGAAGGTGATGTTCGGCAACATCGTGAATAAAGTGACAAAGACCTGCGAAAGTGCAGGTCTTTTCAACGCTTTTAGCTTAAATCAGCCAAAGACGCGCAAATGTGCAGGTGAATTTGGCCATTTGGCCTGATTTTCAGGTTTTTGCGGCAAAAGACCTGCACTTTCGCTCGTCTTTTCCGGGATTTATCCGATTCCCGATAAAAGACCTGCACTTTCGCTTGTCTTTTGATGCATGGAATCAACGGTTCCAGGAAAACGAACATTTAGCAGAGTGTTGTTAGGCCAAAACCGGGTATATTCCCAGGGGCCTCGCTCCTTATCGATAGCTAGATAAAACGGTATAGGATGGAATCCTGTATCGGCTTGTAGCCGATAGTTTGGTAGATTTTGTTGGAGGTGTTGTTTGCCAGATCGGTATACAAGGTGCAGAAGCGGTAGCCTCGATCAAGCAGAAGCTGGCTGAGGGAAGCGACACAAGATGTGGCGTAGCCTTTGCCCCTGAACTCTGCAGGAGTATAGACCATATTGATGGTGACGCCACTGGCTGTCGGTCTCGCCATCATGGCCATGGAGACGGCTTTCTTGTCCTCCCACAGATAGAGGGAGCGTTCCTCCACACCGTTCCGTGCTTTGGCCAAAGCCTGTTCATGGGAAATAAGCTCTCCCACTTCCTTGGCAAACTGATACAGCCATTCCGCGGTTAGATGAATATCTTCCGCCGTCGCGACTCTTAACTGACCCGGGCTGTAGTCCATGTCGAGGACCCGGTCGAGGCGGTAAATGCGCTGATTCATGACCACCTCGGATGAGCACTGGGTGTTCCGTTCCCAAGCCCGAATGAATTCGGCAGCAAGAACCGGATCGCCTATCACTCCCGGCACGCTTATGTTCATGGCCATCACGCTGTTCGCCGCGAACAGGAGCGCTTCCTTCCCAAGCTTGGGAGGCTTGCCTGCTAGAATCAGCCCTTTAGGCGGGGTCATAAGCACTATAAGGATAGGTTCATCCCCCTCTTTCACCGCGGCCATGACCGGTTCGCCTTCCATTCTCCTCTTTCCCTCAGCAAGGGAGTGCAGAATTCCAAGGGCGAGGCTGTTCTCGGCTTCGTGCCGCTCCAGGAAAGCCCCCACCTGCTCCAAAAATTGCCTTGGATCGTTATAGATGTGCCATTTCATCGCTATCACATCCCGCTTTCTTCTTATTATTAGAGGCGAGGCGAACTAAGCTGCAGATAGACTATATCTCATTATTAAAGCAATCTCTGATTCGCTAAGGTTAAACGATTTTTTTCACTCCATGGTTGACTGATTTTATAAAAAGAATAGGTGGTCAAAAGGGAATCTTGGCTCCTCCTCGTCCAGCCGGTTCAGGACCGGAAGCGCAAAGTAATGGGGAGAGCCCCTTTCGAATCATACATCCATCCATTAAAAAATCACGATAATTGCAAGGCTCCGGGTCATTTGGCGAATGTGCCCGGTCATTTTTTTCCAGACTTTTTTTAACTATCATAGCTTCTGCATGCCAAAAGTCAATAAAGAATTTCAACAAAAGAGGCGACTTTGTTACCCGCCTCTGCACAGTTTTTGGTCTAAGGGACTTCAGAGACCTTAATCGGTCCAGAAGGGCCCTCCGGCAGCTTTACCGGACTCAGATAACCTTATTCTCATAAAAAGCAGGGGGAAAGAAGAGAAATCTATGAAATAAGCGCATCGGTGTCCGTTAGCCTAACAGAACAGCCCACTTTGACAAAAATAAGGCCTCTCCTGTCCGTCAGTTTCATTGCGGCTGTATAACGGTTGAACTTTGGCTAGCACCATTCTCCTACCGTCCACCTGTCCGCACTTATTCGGGCCCCTCGATATGTTCGTACGAATCACCCGAAAGGACCTGCTACTCACCTACGAACAGCCTATGAACCATGGGCAATATGCTGCGAAAAGCCTGCATAAATAGAGACAAAGCGGCGCGATTGCGGAGGAAGCTTCAAAGAGATGAAGCTTTCTTACTGCAAATAGGGTAAACTAGAACCATGGACAACGCAGATTGGCCGGCATTTAGGGCCGGCTTGGCGTGAATTTTGCCGGAGGGATAGGAATGAGTAGACATGGGGGCAGACAGACAGAGCAGAGAAAAGCGGAGCATATCGACATTTGTTTGAACCGGGATGTGGCGGGCCAAGGGATCAGCACGGGACTGGAAGCTTATCGGTTTCGTCACAGTGCGCTTCCGGAAATCGATTTTGCGGAGATTCGACTGAATTCCTCCTTCCTCGGAAAACAACTGGAGGCGCCGCTAATGATCAGCTCGATGACCGGCGGAACGAAGGAAGCGGCGGATATCAACCGGCGGATAGCGGAAGCCGCGGAAAGCAGAGGCTGGGCGATGGGGCTCGGTTCGGTACGCGCAGCGATCGAACACCCGGAGCTTGCCGCCACTTTTCGGGTGCGCGATGTAGCGCCGTCGATTCCCGTCCTGGCCAATCTGGGAGCGGTTCAGCTCAATTACGGCTATGGCGTTGACCATTGCCGCCGTGCGGTGGAGCTGTCCGGGGCCGATGGCTTGGTGCTTCATCTCAATAGCATGCAGGAGCTGTTTCAGCCTGAAGGAAATACAAATTTTAAAGGGCTGCTGAAGAAGATAGAACAGGTCTGCCGTGAACTGAAAGTGCCGGTCGGTGTGAAAGAGGTCGGCTGGGGCATTCGCGGCGATCTCGCCCAGGCTCTGTCCGAAGCGGGAGTCTCGTTCATCGATGTGGCGGGTGCGGGAGGAACCTCCTGGAGCCAGGTGGAACGATACCGCTCCAGGGACCCGATCCGGTCGGAAGCCGCGGCCGCCTTCGCCGGGTGGGGGCTGCCTACGGCAGCATGCATCCGGGAGGTGCGGTCCCGGCTGCCGGAGGCCGTCTTGATTGGGAGCGGCGGCCTGGCGAACGGGGTGGATGCCGCCAAGGCATTGGCCCTTGGAGCAGATATAGCGGCCTTCGGCCGATCGGTGCTGGCTTCGGCCGTTCAGTCCGCCGAATCGCTGAACCGGCTGTTCGAACGGATCGAATTCGAGCTGAAGGCTGTCCTGTTCGGAACGGGAGCCGCCACGGTCCGGGAATTGAAGGAGAGCAGCCCGTTGGAAAGCGTGTATGCTTGACGGATGCGGGGTCCGTTTGAAAGGCCTGCGCAACTGCAGGATCAGGCAACGGATCCCTACCGCCAAAAAAGCCGGCATTCCTTGAGGGAATACCGGCTTTTTGTCTATTATGCACGGGCAGCCGCCTGTCCTTCAATGACGGGTTTGATAGGCTGCGTACGCCTGTCTTTCGCTAACGTTGGTAGGCCGTCGAAGCGGAAGGATCGATGCTGTCGATGGCTCCGATGCTCCCGATGGCTCCAGATCACTTTCGTTTTTTGGCGTGCTTTTCAATTAATTCGACGATGCGTTCCACGCTGTTTTGCACGGAGCTTTCTTTCATAGCGGCAATGTAGCGGTTCCTTCCGTCGTACAGCCCGTTAACCGCCTGGAGCAGCGTATCCGGGGTTAAATCCTCTTCAAGCAGCACTTGGCTGAAGCCGCTTTTGGCGAAGGATTGGGCATTGATGATTTGGTCCCCGCGGCTGGCTTGCTTCGACAGCGGAATGAGCAGCATCGGTTTCTTCAGCGCCAGAAATTCGAAGATCGAATTGGAGCCGGAACGGGAGACGACCAGGTCTGCCATAGCCATAATATGAGGCAGCTCGGCCTGAATGTATTCAAACTGCTTGTAGCCTTTAACGCTTCGTCCCGCATCGACCATTCCCTTGCCGCAAATATGAACGATCTGATAGCGTTCGAGCAGCCGGTCGAGTGTGGCCCGGACCGTTTCATTGATGATTTGGGAACCGAGGCTTCCTCCCATCACCATGAGCACCGGCTTGCCGGCCGTGAATCCGCAGAGCCTTCTGCCTTCGTCGGCCTTCCCCTGGAACAGCTCTCTCCGGATCGGAGGCCCGGTATGAATGGCCTTATCCCCGTTGAAGTGTCGCAGGCTCTCTGGGAAAGTGACGCACACTTTGGCGGCGAAAGGGGTGGACAGCTTATTGGCGAGCCCCGGGGTCATGTCGGATTCGTGAATGATGACCGGAATCCGGTTCAGCCAGCTCCCGAGCACAACGGGAACGGAGACAAAGCCTCCCTTGGAGAAAACGATTTGCGGCTTTATTTTTCTCAAAATCCGGTAAGCCTTCAGGACTCCCTGCATGACATGAAACGGGTCTTTCAAATTTTTCAAATCCAAATATCTTCTCAGCTTTCCGGAAGGAATGGCGTGGTAAGGGATATCCCCCAGGTTTTCTATAATTTGCTTCTCTATTCCCGCTTTGGAGCCTATGTACTCTACGGCCCATCCTTTTTCCCGCAAGCTTTGAATAATGGCCAGGTTGGGGGTAACATGACCCGCCGATCCCCCGCCGGTAAACACAATTTTATTGTTCAGCATGATCGCCTCCGTTGGTATCTGTCATCCACAGGCTCTTCGGTTTGTATATAAATAACGGCAGGCTAGGATTCACCGTTCTGCAAGAGCAGTCACCTGTTCTCAAAAGTTACATTAGAAACGTCATCTTGGCGCGAGAACCGCCCAATGACGCGCTGCGAAATCGCCCCGGAAACATCCGGAGCCACAGGCCGGCCGATTTCGGTCATTGTGCTACGCCTTCTCCAGCAAGCCTTCCGTGAAATAAGACTCTCGCTTGACCGGCCATTCCGCTCCTCTTTCCCAAGCGAGCACGAAAGCTTCATAACGCATTTCCTTAGGAACGGAAGAGAATGAAGCCAGATCGCCAAATACGCGGTTGATCGATGCCATCTGGGTCTCGTGGGCTTGCAGCGCTTTAGCTTTGATCGGCCAATCCGTGGAAGTGTCCAGCATAAGGGTGGGCTTGTGCCCTGCTTGAAGCAGAGCTTCGCTGGCATAATAGTAGAGCTTCTGAACCTTGGGGCAGCGCCCGCTCAGGACGGCTTCCTTGACTGCAAAATGGACGGCCACATGATCCGGATGCCCGTAAATTCCGTCCTCGGGGAAGGTCACCACGATCTCGGCCTGTTCCCTGTTCAGAAAGTCGGCGACATCCTCCACAAGCTGTGAAAGAGGGACATCCTTCAACGTACCGTCACCATAATCCAGTTGGCAGACGGTGGCAATTCCGAGAATGTCGGCGGCATTCCTCAGCTCCTGCTTGCGTCTTGCGGCCAGCTCCGCTTTGGTCAATGGAGCGAATCTCCCGGCTTTGCCGGCGTCCCCCGGAGTGAAGGTTTGCAGCACGAAGCGGTCCTTGCGGCGGCCTATTTCGAGAATGGCCGAGGATGCGCCGAATGCTTCGTCGTCAGGATGGGCAAGCACTCCGGCAATGGTCGTTCCTGTCATCGCTTAATCCTCCTAATGGGCTGTTTTGCCAGACTGAGGGCGGGATTCCCGCACTTTCATCCATTATACCTCTATCCGCGCAGCCGGCACCATAACCATTTTGCAAAGCGTGCCCCTTACCGGTTTGCCGCAGGAAGCAAAACATGCTATACATAGTAGTAAATCGAAATAAAATGGGACAGGCTGCCCGCCAGAACGAAAAGATGCCAAATGGCATGCTGGTAAGGGACCGTTTTAAGGATATAGAAGACTGACCCCAATGTATAGAAGATTCCGCCGGCGACAAGCCAGGACATTCCGGCAGCCGGCAGCCTTTCGGACAATGGCCCTATGACGATCACAATCATCCAGCCCATGCATAAGTAGAATTGGGTGGAGATTTTGGCAAATCTCGCGGGATGGAACAGCTTCAGGCTAATTCCGAACAGGGCGAGACTCCAGATGAAAATGAACATGGCCCAGCCCATCCATCCCTTTAAAGTGACCAGCATATAGGGAGTATTGGTTCCTGCAATGAGCAAAAAAATAGCGGTATGGTCCAGAGTCAGAAGCCGCTTCTTCCAATCTTCTCTCTGAATCCCGTGCATCAGTGTGGAAGATAGATAGAGCAGGACCAGGGAGAAGCCATAGATGCCGAAGCTGATTAGGCGCTCGATTTGCTGACCGTTCTGCGGATGACTGATGAGCAGCAGAAGAGCGGCGATGCTCAGAACCGCGCCGATCCCGTGAGTAATCGTGTTCGCAGCTTCTTCTCTCCAAGTAGTGTCCATAAGAACAAGCCTCCTTAGCCCGTTGCGTTATTCTATAGAATTACAATATGGGCGGGAGCGGAAAATGGTCACTCGGCGGACAAGGCTTTTAATAAGATCGATCCTGTCTAAAGCGGGCTGCTTAAGGAAATTTCATATAAGGTTCATCCATGGCAATGTCCGTCACTTTATTGGCTGTCCACGTCATCGGCATGTTGATAGAGAAGGGAGGCCACAAGCCCCTCAGGGCGTGATGGGTTAAGAAAATGAGAGAGGAGCAACTTCCGGGTGGCATCAAATAAACCGAGAATTAAAGAATTGGAAATCGTGAGGGCTTTCGCCATCATGGCTGTTCTCATGATCCACAGCACCTCGGAGGCAACAGTGGATATCCCGCTGGGGAGCCGGTCCCAGGTTATCTATTTGGTTATTAACAAGCTGAGCAATTTTGCGGTGCCGGTGTTTGTCATTCTAAGTGCCATCGTTCTGTTCTACCGTTATTACGACTCGTGGAACGTCCGGGAGGCGCTGGCTTTTTACCGCAAAAGAATCCAATATATCGTTGTGCCGTATTTGCTGTGGTCGTTTTTTTATTACGTCTATAATCAATGGCTGCCTACTAAAGACTGGTCTGGAGTGACGATCGATTGGCTGCAGTTCGCGGATAAGCTGAGGTGGGCGGAAACTGGCTATCATCTTTATTTCATCATTTTGATTCTGCAATTTTATCTGCTGTTTCCATTGCTGATGACGGCTGTAAAATATTGGAGATGGTTCAGGAAATATTGGGTCGTTATCGCCTTCTTGTTTCAAACGGCGTTCTATATTTATCATTACTGGGTCCACTCGTTCGAGCATCCGGCGACTTTATTCGGCACTTACATCGGTTTGTTCGCGGCGGGCGGGGCTATCGGCATGAATTATGAGCGGTTCCGCAATGCTTCCAAGCATATTTGGTGGGTGCTGGGAAGCGGCATTCTGTCCGGGTATACGTTCGCCCTGCTCTTCGTTCTGAGACAGAATGATATCGATTTCGGGCCGCCGGCGATGGAATTTTTCTTCAATGTGTATGCGATGACTATGGCGGTCAGCCTGCTGTGGATCGGCGTCCGGCTGCTGGAGGACCTGCCCGGGTTATCCACGCTGTTAATGTCCATGGGAGCGGCTTCCTTCGGCATTTATTTCGTGCATCCGGCCTTGCTGTCCTTCTGGAGATATCAATTCGTCTTTCCGGGAGACTCGGCCGCCTATCAATGGTCCACGCTCGGCGCGGCGGTCATGACGTTCACCGTTCCATGGCTGCTGGTCGTGCTCCTTAAGAAATGGAAAATCTCATGGATATGGTTCGGAAAATAAGGCGGACACCTAAGCTCGAGGCCTGCAAATTTGCAGGCTTTCGGTTTTTCGGCCCGCGCGCGAAGCGGTTAACCGAGCTTTTTAAACGATTTTAGACAAAATTAGGGACAGCCTCTTAATGGCTTCAACTTAAAGGAATGGAGGGAATAAGGCGGGATGAAGCATCCGTTTGAACGTAAAAATATCCGCGGAGAGCGGCTGGTGGAGTTCCTTCGCGCTATCGGCGAGGAAGGGGTGAAGACAGAGGACCTTTATTTTCTGTGTATCGGTACGGACCGCTCCTCCGGTGATGCCTTCGGTCCGCTGGTCGGAAGCTGGCTGCGCGAGGCCGGTTACCGGAATGTGACCGGGACATTGGATTGGCCCTGTGATGCCGATACGATGGAGGAGCATCTGCAGGAAATTCCTGCGGGCAAAATCGTGCTCGCCCTCGATGCATGCCTCGGGAGGGAGGCTTCCTCCGTCGGGCTGTTCCAAGTGGCCGCGGAGCCGATAGAGCCCGGCAAGTCCATGGGCCATACCTTGCCGAAGGTCGGGCATTTCAGCATTGCCGCAATCGTCAATCGCAACGAAGGCCAGCCTTATCGCGTGCTCCAGACGACTTCGCTCTATTTGGTCATGACGATGGCACGGGAGCTGGTTCAGGCGGTGCAGACTGCCTTCCCATTGGAAGCCGCGCCCGGAATTACCCCGACCTCTCCGCTTCCGGGAGCGATGAGACGCTAGGCCGTACAAAGCCTGGTGAGAGAGGTGAAATAAGCGCAAACCAGCTCTTCGGATGGCGGTTGTTATTTCCATACCTCGATACAGTCCGGGTCATCATTGGCCACCTGTCCAACACGGGGATTAACCGGGTAAACGGTCATTTGCTCGGCCGGATAAGGCACAAGCAGCTCCGATAGAATGCGGGGATCGCTCACATTACGGTCCAGCCAAAGCGCTTCGTTCTGAGGATCGAGAATCGC
Source organism: Paenibacillus sp. 32O-W (assembly GCF_007679495.1). Classification (GTDB taxonomy): domain Bacteria; phylum Bacillota; class Bacilli; order Paenibacillales; family NBRC-103111; genus Paenibacillus_L; species Paenibacillus_L residui. The sequence goes on from NZ_VEGP01000028.1 coordinate 57,181, forward strand.
CGGCATCCGGTTATGGATGGGAAGGACCAGCTCGTTGGGCGGGGTGGTGATGATCGTACAGGTGCTGATCTTGTTGCCTTCCGATGAGATCCAGGTATCGTATAATCCGGCCATGGCAAATAACTTCCTGTCCTTGCGCATTATCCGCATAGGCTGCTTGTCCCCATTTTCCGTTTTCTTCCATTCATAGAAGCTGTCGGCGGGAATCAGACACCGTTTCCGTTGGAAAGCTCCTCGGAAGGAGGGCTTCTCCTGCAAGGTTTCCGCTTTGGCGTTGATCGTTTTGAAGCCGATTTTCTCATCCTTCGCCCAGGAAGGAATCAGTCCCCAGCGAAGCGTCCCGATTCTGCGCCGGCCCTGATGCTCAATGATGGCATGGACGGCTTGTCCCGGGGCCACGTTATATCTGGGCAAATATTCATAGGGCAGAGGCTCTATGCCAAATCGCCCGAAAATTTCCTCAAGCAAGACGGTAATGGTGTATCTGCCACACATGTTCCATCCCTCCTCTTCATATACTTTTTTACCACATTAGAAAGTTAAAGTTCAATAAAGCATTAAAATGGAACAACTTTCTAATTGGCATAAAAAGCAACCTCTAATACCGGGTTATTCATCTTTGGTTCAGGTGCTCCCCGCAAAGTACCCGGAATAAGCTTCGAAGGTCACACGTCACTTTGTGGGGTTTTTACAGGGCTTCGTCAGGAGCTTTTTTTACCACAACCGCTCCCGGATAAAAAAGCTGTTCCCATCAAATAACCGAAAAAGACGTCGGATAATTTTAATTTGTGTTTTACAAAATTCGCGTTCATTTTTAACGGGAAAAGATTAAACTGTAGGTCACGGCGCACTCTGACCCGTTCACCTTTAATAAGATTGCAGTAAATTCCATTAAATGCCAATCACCAACTGCTAATTCCCAACTAACTATATACGGAAACGAGTGCCATCTTTCGCCCAATATAAGGCAAGACGCCTTTCCGCCTTTCCTTTAACCAAATTCACTTAAATGGAACCAGTGGCCCCAATAGCCTCAATAGCCCCAATAGCACTTCAACCGGGCGACCTGCGAAAATTGTAAAAAAACAGGCGATTGGAGAGCTTTGCTGCATTTTAATTCGCCATCCCTTTCGGGGTGGGAATCAAACCATCATTACACGGCCGCCCTGCCGCGAAAAATTGGACAGCGAATTACTTAAATAGTTGTAACATGCAAAAGAAGGAGGATGACTCCATGCCGGAAATTAATCATTTTCACTTGGCTACGGATAAAGGAGAAATTTATTGCTGTCTGCGCAATCGTGTGGTGGTGTTGGATGAAGACCACCGTTCCCGATTCTGCAGCAGCTGCAAGATGTATAACGGGGATGCAGGAGGGAAAGGGGTGGAATGCGTATGGAATGACCAGCGGGACGTAAGTGATCCCCATTTGGTGACGGATCCTTACAAGGAGTGGGTGGAGAATCAGAAACGCAAAGATTCCGCCTTTCCGTCAACGAACCCCTCCTCCTTCGCCACGATATAAGGAGGAGGGATGCTGCGGCGAGCCGTACGATGGGGCCCTCCCTGTCTGGGAGCCCCATCGGAAGGTGGGCCGGCTCACAAACAGCGGAGCAGGTCGCCGGCGAGAATCGATGCCGGAGCCGACCGCTCCGCCGCGGCGCGATCCCCGGCCGCGCCATGCAGCCATACGCCGAACGCCGCCGCTTGCTCGGCCGTGAGGCGCTGCGCGAGCAGGCCGGCAATGACGCCGGCGAGCACGTCGCCCGTGCCACCGGTGGCCATCCCCGGGTTGCCGGTCGTGTTCACGTACACGACCCCATCCGGGGTGGCGACGACGGTGCGGGCGCCCTTGAGCACGAGCGTGACGCCGTGCTCCTCCGCGTAGCGGCGCGCGAGGCCGATGCGGTCGCGCTGCACCTCTGCGGTGCTGAGCCCCGTCAGCCGGGCCATTTCGCCCGGGTGGGGCGTCAGCACCGTAGCGGCCTCGCGCTTGCGCCAGGACGCGAAATCGGGCGCATCGGCGAGCATGTTGAGCGCGTCGGCGTCGAGCAGCAGCGGGCATTGCGCGCCTTCCCAGATGGCGCGCAGCCACTGCACGTCGTCGCCGTAGCGCCCCATGCCCGGGCCGATCGCCAGTGCGTCGCGCCCTTCGGCCAGCGACAGCACCTGCTCGGCGGACACCTCGGCCCAATCGCCGTGGCCGGCGTCAGGCAGGCCGGCGAGCATGGCCTCGGGGAGGCGTCCGAGCAGGTGCTGCACGAGGCTGGCCGGCATCGCCCACGTGGCGAGCCCGCACCCCGCGCGCAGCGCCGCGTTCGCGCACAGCAGGCCGGCACCGGCCATGCGCAGGCTGCCGGCGGCGATGAGCACATGGCCGAAGGTGCCCTTGTGCGAGTCTTCCGGCCGGCCGCGCCGAGGGTCAAGCGCTAGCCGCTCGGACAGGGTCCGCTCGTCCAGGAGCAGCGTGCGGATGCCCTGCTCTTCGGCTAAGCGGACGGGGATGCCGATAGAGCGCACGACAACCCGGCCGGCCGCGCCGGTCCCCGGAGGCTGGACAAGCCCCCGCTTGAGGAAGGCCAGCGCAACGGTACGCACTGCGCAGATGCAGGGGTCATGAGTCATCCCTGTATCCGCATCGAGTCCGCTCGGGATGTCGATAGCAACAATCGGCAGCCCGCTGGCGTTGGCTTCCCGGATGAGTCCGGCGTAGGGCTCCCGGGGAGCTCCGCGCGTTCCGGTTCCCAGCAGCGCGTCGATGACACCGTCGTAGACCTCCCAGCGAATTTCTCCCGGTTTGTAATTGAACATCGGAATGCCCAGCTTGCCGATAATTTCATGCTGAACCGCCATATCTGCGGAGAAGAGTCCTGCGGGTTCGGCGAGGGTTATGTCTATGTCAAGGCCTGACTCAATCAGATGTCTGGCCGCGACGAGGCCGTCGCCGCCGTTATTCCCTTTGCCGGCCAGCACAAGCCAGCGCTGGCGCCGCTTGGCTGCCGATTCGCGGCTCACGGCGAGCACTTCCTCAGCGACTGCCCGGCCGGCATTTTCCATCAGCACAAGCGCGGGAAGTCCGATACGTTGAATGGTATGCCCGTCTAATCGGCGCATTTCTTCAGAAGTTACGACATACATCGCGGAGCTCTCCTTTATTCTATCGTCCATGGGTTGATTTACAGCTGAACAAAAATAGTATAACGGAAATGGACAGCAAGTACTATTCTTGGATCTATTTTACGTTTCCGACCCTTACATATTCATCAGACTCTTGCCGACAATCAAAGAAAGGCAAAGAAAAATGCAGCCCGGAGGCTGCATTTCAATTAGCTGCAGTGATGTCTTTTTCTCTTTAATACTACCGTGTTGGAAGTCTTCAGCTTAATATGGAATCCGTTATCCAGAAGACACTCGATAGCACGGACAGCAGAACGCCCTTTTTTCAAGAAACGCCCACAAGGCCGCGAGGAACCAATGACGCAGACGCCTGTAATGATCGCTACACCTCTTACACATCTAAAAGTGATCGTGACGACATCAGGTCTGAGATGACTCATATCTATCACCTCACTTTCTATGAAGTTACTATTAGTAAATGCAAGGAAGGGACAATCGGAAACGGGCAAACATGGACATGGGGAGAAATTCCGCTGGAAACAGGCGGTACGAACGACCGGATGCGAACAGAACGACCTTGTATACTAGTAAAAGGGGGGGCAATTGGACAACCGGGGCGAGAGTTATGGTAAAATAATAGACGGCGTTTTCTTCCCGCTTTCAGTCAAGGGGAGAGGCATGATAGAATAGATAACATATTCTGGTGATTACGAATGATGCGAAAAGAAGGAGAGTTTCTCATATGGTGATTAAACCGAAGTTCAGAGGATTTATTTGTACCACCGCCCATCCGGCCGGCTGCGCTCATCATGTTCGGCAGCAAATCGAGTATGTGAAGAGCCAGAAGCCGGTTCAGGGACCCAAGAACGTTCTTGTGATCGGGGCTTCTACAGGATACGGGCTGGCTTCCCGGATTACGGCCACCTTCGGATCGGGAGCCAAGACGATAGGCGTATTCTTCGAACGGCCGGCAGCCAATAACCGGACGGCAACCGCCGGGTGGTACAATACGGCCGCTTTCGAGCAGGCAGCCTCCGAAGCAGGCTATTATGCCAAGAGCATTAACGGGGATGCCTTCTCCAACGAGATCAAGAGGCAAACCATCGATCTGATCAAACAGGATTTGGGTCAGGTGGATCTGGTCGTTTACAGTCTGGCCTCACCTAGACGTGTAGATCCTGAGACCGGGGAAGTATATTCGTCGGTGATCAAACCGGTTGGGGAGCCTTTTTCCAACAAAACGGTGGATTTCCATAGCGCGGCAGTTACCGATGTCACGATCGAACCGGCAAGCGAGCAGGAGATTGAGCATACGATCAAGGTCATGGGGGGCGAAGATTGGGAACTGTGGATGAACGCTTTGCAAGAAGCCGGCGTGCTGGCGGAAGGAGCGGTAACGGTCGCATACTCCTATATCGGACCGGAAATTACCCATTCGATCTACAAAGCCGGAACGATCGGGCTGGCGAAGGATCATCTGGAGGCTTCCGCGGGCAGAATCCGCGAGCAGCTTCAAGCTTTGGGGGGCCGGGCATACATTTCCGTCAATAAGGCGCTGGTCACTCAATCCAGTTCGGCTATTCCGGTTGTTCCTCTTTACATATCTTTGCTGTATAAGGTTATGAAAGAGAAGAATTTACACGAAGGCTGCATAGAACAAATGTATCGCTTGTTTGCCGAAAGGCTTTATTACGAATCTACTTCGGTGGATGACCGGGGACGCATCCGTATAGACGATTGGGAAATGCGGGAGGATGTACAGGAAGCCGTTCTTGCTCTGTGGAATCAGGTCGATTCGGATAACATCCGGTCGATATCCGATATTGAAGGCTTCCGGGTCGAATTTTTCAATCTGTTCGGGTTTGAATTCCCGGAAATTTCGTATGAGGATGAAGTGGAAGCCGAAGTGTCGATACCCAGTATCGCGGTTGCGGAGTAAGCCGTAGCCTGTCGGGGTCATTATGGCCCAGGGACAACTCAATAAGACCCGTTTCCTGACGAGTATGGGGAGCGGGTCTTTATTTGGCATCTATGGGGAGAAAGTGCAATGAATGTTAGCTAATAAGTCTATATATTCCTCTATTAGCTGAGATGAGTCTGTAACGCTATGGCTATAACTATCTATGGCTATAGCTATGAGCTCCTAATGATGTCCGAAAAACTTGTTTTTTTGCCGTTCGTAAAGGGTCTTTTAAACTCTTTCGGTCTCTCGGCGTTCTTTCGACTGTTATCCCTATCGCTCAGGTTACCTGTCCTTTGCTTTAGCTTCCTGCCCTGCAAGCAAAGGGCGATTCGTTCGCTCAGGGTTACCTGTCCTTTGCTTTAGCTTCCTGCCCTGCAAGCAAAGAACGATTCATTCGCTCAGGTTACCCTGTCCTTGGCTTTCTCCCCTCTAAGCAAGCGACGATTCGTGTTAGCACCGAAGGGGAAATAGATTCGGGCCTATAGAAATTTGAAACTGACTACCTTGAAAATCCGTCTATTTACCGTCTGCAGGCATCGTTACAAGCGGAGCGGCACGTCTAACTGTATTTTGTA
>NZ_VEGP01000029.1 GCF_007679495.1 Paenibacillus sp. 32O-W
GGGTTTTTCACTCGGATCGCCTCCCACAGGCAACAAGGTTTTACCTATAGGTATTAGACATTTGTTTCCAAAATCCTTTAGTGCCATTTATATAGAACATTAGTATCTAAAACAAATCTTAATGATTCTGTCATGAATACACCTCAATTCCAAGGTGTTTCGCATACTCCGAAAAGGTATTTCCTTTAAGGCCTGTCAGTCTATATGCTTCGTTATATTGCAAACGCCCTTCCTTTGCACTTGTAAACACAGCTTCCGCAAAACGTCGGCCAATTCGGAAGTGTTGGTTCGAGTAGAAGTTTCCCCCGCCTTCTCCATCTTGAGCTTGTTTACGCTCAATTTCAACCCATGCATGATAAAAATCAAAAAACTCATCTCTAGATATTAACATCAAGTCTAAAGCTCTTCGAGCTGTTACAATGCTGCTCACCTTGAAATGTTTTGCCAAAAGGTTGAACCGATCAGGGTCATTATTGATACTCCCCCACACCGATCTCAACTCATCTTCTGGCACGAGGAATTCTGCTGCTGTTTGATTACAAGCTTGCTCAATCCCTTTATTAGAAGGTTGAAGGTTAGAAAGATCAAAGGCCGCACTTGCCCCAAACCAGATGTGAGCTAATTCGTGAGCAATGGTAAACATCTGAGCAGCCTTACCATCAGCTCCGTTAATGAATATCAGCGGGGCATATTCATCCACAAGAACAAAACCCCTGAATTCATTCACATCCAGCTTCCTGTGTGTGTTGTTCCCTACTATTCCATTTCTAACAACCAAGACACCAGTATTCTCGATTTTGATCATTAACATTTGGAGAGCTTCCTGCCAACTTTTACAGTCCGCTGCCCAACCATTTTCAATTTCCAAAGTCCTTCTAATTTTTTGGGCCACTTCCTTGGGTTTATCCGTCAATTGGCAAGATCCAACATAGGATAGCGGTTCTTGCCCCATATCCAATAAATATTCACGCATCCATGCTTGCCTTCGCTGCATCATTTGGACAGTTTCCAGCAAGTCAGGACTTGGTTTAGAAGCATAAGTATCATCAATTGTTCTATAGTGTGGAATAGGCAACTGTATTTGCGGTGGTTTAGATAAAAAGAAAAAACCGAGTGGAGTGGAAGTGGCTTTAGCAAGCTGTTCCAGTTGTCTTAATGTTGGTTGTGTTTCATTTTTCATCCAACTAATTAACTTCGGGAACTTCTTTTCAATCGTCTCAGCTACATCTGCACGTTGTAAAGCCCACCGAATCACTTCTGGGTTCACTGCAACTCTTGCCACTTCCGCCACCTCCTTTTTAAGTTCATTTTATGATATTCAATTGGTATTTGGAATCACAATTTTTAGCTGTAGCCATTCAACCAATATCACCGATTAACAAATTCCAGCAATATTATGCCCAATTTTAATTCAAGCCTTCACAATCTCCAACAATTTCTCATAACTGTTCACGACATCATACTTCAGCTGTCCTGTATTCAACTTAGCAAAGTGTTTTCGGGCACATTCGATCTTCGCCTTCTCCACTTCCCGGAGCTCCAAGGATTCCATGGAGCCTTTCGTTTCTGCAATGAAGTAAATGTGCTTCACTTCACCTTCTTTGAATACAATTGCCCAGTCCGGATTGTAATTTCCCATTGGCGTTGGGATAAAAAATCCACGCGGCAGTTTGGCGTACACTCGAACTTCGTTGCTGACATCAAGCTCTCTAGCAAAAGCACGCTCGATCTTGGAATCCGTCACAACATAGTCGTAAATGTGTTTTTCAACCGGGATCGCATTCTGCCCTAATTGCCCTGATAATGTATTTTTCGTAAATACGTCCGCTTCGAACGTATCATTGAGAACATCATATGTGATGGATTCAATGATCGTCGTCGCCTTCTGCTCGTTGATCAGCTTGGCGGCACGAATCATGAATTCTTCCGGGTTTTTGCGGAATTGAAGGAAAGTCGCTTCTTTGATCCCCGTTAAAATTGCCACGATCGTCTTTCTCGTCAGCCGCGTTTCGTCCATTAGCTTTCCGACCAAATCGTATTTCACCCGAAAATCCGGTTTCACTTCCACAAGCTCTGTTTTGGTTTCTCGCGTCTGAAAGGCTTCCCCCGACTTTAGCTGTTGCTGGGACTCAATTCGGTTCATTTCGCCATGCCTGATTGCATATCGGATCGCAGGCACTTGTAAATGATTGTCCAAAGTCCATACACATTTCTTAACAAGTTCCTCGGAGTCGAATTTGACAGTATACACGGATTTGCGATTAATTTGGTTCCAAAGCTCTTGAAATTCCTTTTTATAAAAATTGTTATTGACCATAACGGAAGCAATATTACGGTTCCGTTCATTATCCGCCAGATTCGATTTGCCCTCTACATAAATCGACTTAACCAATTCGACCAACGGTTCCTGAAAGTCCGTCAATTCCTCAGGAAGTTTGAGCCCCTGATTTTCTACAGCGTTAAAATAAACATCCGTCAAATTGTACTGATCATCCACATAATCATTTTTAATAAACGTGTACAGTAACTTGCTTGCTAAGGTATCTTCTAATTTCAATTGCTCGCCGCGTGCATTCTTCAACACCTTATCCAGGAAGAAGTCGCGATCTGCTTTGCGTGGACGATCGGACAGCGTTTCGGCGATTTCATTTTGCAGCTGTTTCGCAAATTGCTCGTACGACTCACTGGCAATGACGGTCAACACATTGATTTCATGAACGTCGATACCTGGTACACTCGAATCCATCCGTTCACCATTCTGATTGACACAAAGCCGCAGTCCCCGCCCGACTTCCTGACGTTTTTTGATGGTGGAATCGCTATATTTCAGCGTGCAAATTTGGAACACATTCGGATTATCCCAACCTTCCTTAAGAGCAGAGTGGGAGAAGATAAACCGGGTTGGTTCCGCGAAACTTAGCAATCGTTCTTTATCCCGCATAATCAGGTCATAAGCATCCGCATCATCGGAGTCCGTCTCTCTTGCCGATACCTTCGGATCGACATAACGTTTGCTTTTCTTATCGATCGAGAAATAACCCTTATGCGTTTCTTTCACCTGTATCCGATTCAAATACTGAATGTATGGATCATCGGCAAACAGCGACAATTGCTCATTGAGCAAGGCCGTGTATTCTTCCTCAAACATATCTGCGTAGACGCCATTTAATTCCGAACCATCTTTATCATATTGCCGATATTTTGCCACTTCGTCGATGAAAAAGAGCGAAAGCACTTTAATCCCTTGATGAAACAACGCACGTTCTTTTTCAAAATGGGACTTGATCGTTTCCCGAATCTGAATACGGCGGAAATGCAGTTCTCCAACATCCCCCTGAACATCTCCAGCGTATAAAGTTACGCCGTTTATAAAGCTAATGCTGTTATTTTGTCCATTAATTTCGGACACTTTATATCCCTTGTACTGCTCAAGCTCACCGGATAATTGGTATATATCGTCATTTTGTCTGATTTTATGCGTCTTCCTGGCAAGACCCGTTTTTGTCTTCACTTCGAATTCCAGCCGGGCCACCGGAGCATGCTTCGTGCTCACATCGATTCCTTCCAGATACAGATAGCTGTCCGTGCCGCTTGTTCCTTTGGCCGTAATCCCCTTCACGCTGATCTTTTTCACCAGCTTTTTGTTGTACGCATCCAAAGCATCGAGCCGGTACACTTTGTTGTAATCTTCACGATGTGTCGCCGAATATCGCAAGGTGAACAACGGATTAAAAGCCTTTAGGGATTCTTTCGTCTGCTTGCCTTCCACGGATTGCGGCTCGTCTATGATCATGATCGGATTCGTGCTCGCCAGAACGTCTATCGGTTTGCGGCTGTTGAAGTCATCCAGTTCCATGTAAATCCGTCTTGCATCTTTCCCTCTCGCATTAAAGGCCTGCGAATTGATAATCATGACATTGATCCCGGCGTCGCTGGCAAATTTCTCAATATGATGCAATTGCTTCGAATTATACACAAAGTATCGTGCCTTCGTGCCGTATTCGGACATGAAGTGATCTTCCGTGATCTGGAACGTCTTGAGCACACCTTCACGAATGGCGATAGAAGGAACAACGACAATAAACTTGCTCCATCCGTACTTTTGGTACAGTTCGAACATGGTACGGATGTACGTATAGGTTTTGCCTGTCCCGGTTTCCATTTCGATCGTCAGATTATATTTGTTCTCAAGCTTCTCGGATATTTTCAGACCGTTCTTCCGTTGCACCGTTTGGATGTTTTTCAAGATTTCCTGATCAATCAATTGAATGGCGTTGTTCTTGAATCCAATATTCGCTTGTTCGGCATTCGCGAGATCATCCATGACCATTTGTTCCGGCTTTTGTCTTCTGCCGCGGTCAAGGGTAAATCGGGACAACTCATTCGGTTGCCCCTCAAAGCAATCCACGATACTTTTTACGGCGTCCAACTGAAACTGCTGATGCTTGAATTTGATCTTCAATTTGAGCTCACCACCTTACAGCACTTGAATTTCTGTGCCCGGAGAGAGCATCTTGAACAATTCTTCTACATTGATGCGAGCGGAATCATCTTCAAAGGAACTATCGCGGAATACAACCCGAAGCGGTTTTTCCGCTGCAATTTGTATAATGACGGATTCCGATACGTTGTCATCAAAACATGCAATTAAAGAGTTTCCGGCGACGTAATGGACGGTCTTCCCTTCAATCTGTTTCGTTTCCATAGGCAACGAAAGCTCAAGGCCGAGTTCCAGCATGACCTGGATTAGCAAATCTTCCCCGGTACGATCTTCTTTGATATTGGATGCAAGATCGAACATGTCACCCTGTTTTAGCTTGTCCGGTGTGTAGTAAACGTCCTTCATGTTCGATGAATCCACGCGGAATACCCGGAAGCCGTAATCGATGTCTGCACCTGTTTCTTCTTTAATCATCTTCGCTGCCCGGCGGATACGTTCTTTACCGATTTCGCAGATGTTTTTGTAACCGGCTTTATATGCTTCGGATCTCTCATCGGTTTCTTCCGGAAGCTGTACCATAATGTATTTTCGATTTCCTCCATCTTCAGCGTTAAGTTGCATGACTGCGTGGGCAGTAGTTGCCGAGCCGGAAAAGAAGTCTAAAATTAATGCGTCTTTATTAGCAAAAGACATGATATGTTCCTTACTAATTTCTACAACTTTCGGAGTGTCAAATGGAATATCAAGTTTATTTAGTAAGTCTTCATCACTCCCACCAAAATATAAGAGGGATGGAATGTTTTCGTGCATATTTTCTTTTAATAGATATTTTCTATTCGGTATTGTCGTTTCATCTTCGCCAAACAATATCCTTCCTTCCTCCAACAATCTGTTCATAGTTGCAGATGGGTTCCTCCACCCTCTAGCTGGGACTGGGCAAGGCTTTTTGGTAATAGGATGAACCAATGGAATAAAGTAATCATCGGGTGCCTTTTTCTTGTTTGGCCAAGCCATTGAAACGGGACGAAAAACATCTCCGTTTTCATCAATCTTGTTATATGCTTTTTCCCCACCACTTAAATCCTGTTGTGAATTGATCCAGTTAACGAACTCCCTGTTAACATCGTCAAGGGTAAATGATGAACTTAGCTTGGCAAATATTTGTTGGGCTTTTTTGAGTATTTTCTCTGCATTTTTTTTAAGACGCCTAATGTCATTCTTTAAGAGACAGCTATCAATATTTTTTGCATAGGCAATAATATATTCGTGTTGATATGCAATTCCTCTTGCATCCCCTTTAGGGTTTCTTTTGTCCCAAATAATTGTGCCAAGTTCGTTTTGTTCACCATATATCTCGTTAAGAAGTTTTTGTAAATTAGTAACTTCATTCTCATCAATATTAACGAGTATTACACCATCGTCAGTCATTAAATTTCTTGCAATTTTAAGCCTCGAATACATCATTGTAAGCCAATCACTATGAAACCTACCATTTGACTCTGTATTCAGAAATAAACGGTTTCCTTCCTCGTCTACCTGACCGGATTCATCAAGATATTCTTTGGTGGATTCCTTATAGTCATCCTTATAGATGAAATCCTTCCCGGTATTATACGGTGGATCAATATAAATCAGATTAACTTTATTCAAATACGATTCCTGAAGCAGCTTTAAAACTTCAAGGTTATCACCTTCAATGTACAGGTTCTGCGTATTATCCCAATCCACGCTGTCTTCCTTGACAGGACGCAACGTTTTGTCAATCGGTGTGTTTGCGTTAAGGATGGCCTGTTTCTTCCCAGGCCACGTCAATTGATACCGTTCTTTTTCACCTTCAACCAGAACATCGAAAAGTTCCTGCTTCAACAAATCAAAATCGACCGCTCGTTTGATTTTTCCTTTTTCATCTCTGGCTTCGGTAATCACGTTGGGGAACAACTCTGCAATCTTGTCGATATTGACTTGAGTCAAATCAACCGATTTCATTGTCAATTTGTTCATTGGTTTGACCTCCAGTTACTTAATCAAGAAGTTGATTCAGTTCTTTTCTCTTGCGTTGTAGTTCCATGTTTAATTCGACTTTGCGGTTGAATTGTTTTTCAGCCCGAATCTTGGACTCTAGCCGGTGGCATTCTTGCGTCAACTTGTCAATTTGGGCTTGCCGCTCCAAAACGGCTGTAAGCTCGATTTCCGGCTTCACCTTAATGGGAAGCAGTTGACGGATGATGTTCTCATAAACAACCTTTAGATTGAGTCCTTGGAGGATATCCAGCTCGATACTCTCCGCCGGTTGCCAGTCCGTCTCGTGGTAGGAACGAACTACAGACCGATTGTCGTCGGTTTGATTTCGCTCTTTGTAGGCGATAGCGAGCTTGGCCTGACCATCATACATTAAGACATGCAAAATGGGATAAGGGATCGCCTTGTCAATATTCCGCAGCAAGTCAAGGGAGTAGGTTTGCTCCTTCAAATGAATCTCGAATATCTGAATTTCTTCAATGTCGTCTTTCGGATCGAGACGAATCGTCTCCTTGGATAACTTGTGTTTCCAGATGATCGATTCGACTTGTTCAGTAAACAATTCCTTCAGATGTTGGTTTGCATGCAGCTTCTCATAAAATTTGTTCTTCGGAATTTTGCGGTTTACGAGTGTACTTGACGGCAATTGAAACATCACGCATTCACCTGCCTGATGACGACAAAGGTGATGAGTTCAAAGTCCTCAATCCCTTTAATCGAGTCGATTAGTGCCGTCGTCCCGCCGCTACTGAACAAGCTGTCCAGATCGTTTTCTTCTTTCACCTGAACAATTGAGCGAATCGTTTCTTCCAACAACATGGAATACATGTACATCTTTTTGCCGTCTTTCGTCGCTTGATTGAAGCTGCGGCAAGCATCCATCATTGGTTCGGATTGCCCTCTGCATAGAGATCGCAGGATATCAAGTGTCTTTTTGACATCCATATGATTGGTGATGACTTCACCATCTTCGCTCATATAGACAAGGTAAAAGGGATGTAGCCGGTTCTGCTTGTCGGGGTTCAGTTCCTCATTGACATTGCGAAGAACAAAGATGACGCCGGGCTTTGCTCCCTTCTCTTCATCAGCAGCCACAACCGCATGCAGTCCGCTCGGAACGGTATCAAGTTCTCCGTTTTCCTTGACATAGTTCACCAAGTCCATGCGGAAATCGTTCAGGCCCAAATCGGTGATGGAGACGCCTGTGTTCATATCATCCAGATCGACGACTTCCTTTTGCAAACGATGAAGTTGCTGCTTCCGATATTCCAGATCGCTGGATTGATTGAACAGAACGTTATCATCGCCGGTTGCCGTCATATCCATGATGACCATGCGATTTTCGACCCGTTCTTTTAACTGAATGTATTCATCCAGCGTCATGTTGGGCCAGAAGTTCACCAATTGAATTTCCTTGTTCTGCGAACCGATCCGGTCTATTCGGCCAAATCGTTGAATAATCCGCACTGGATTCCAGTGAATGTCATAGTTGATAAGATAGTCGCAATCTTGCAAGTTTTGCCCCTCAGAAATACAATCGGAAGCAATGAGCAGATCAATCTCGCCTTTGACATCCGGCATGGTCAGCTTCTTCTCCTTGGATCGAGGCGAGAAGCAAGTCAGCAATGTGCTGATATCATTCCGCAAACCAGCGGTGTTTTTGTTCTCATCGCTGCCGACGATTTTGGCCGTGTCGATATTGTACTTCGCCTTCATGTACGCAGATAAATGCGTGTACAAGTACGCCGCGGTATCCGTGAACGCACTGAAAATGATGACTTTGCGGTTGCCGGGATTGATCGGATGATTGATTTTGTGATCAATAACCTGCTTTAATGTGTTTAGCTTCGCATCATGTTCAGGCGTTACTTTCCGCATTTCAGACAGCAAGGCGGAAAGAATGTTGTGATCATTCATCAAATCTTCTTTCCAGCGAAGAACATCCATATCGGACAAATTGATCTTGATTGTATCCCCGATGCTGAAATCATCGTCCAACCAGTCGTCATCGTCAAGATTGGCATCCTCAATATCGGTATAACCTACAGCGTCGGATTTCCCGCTTCGCTCGAACGCTTCGATTTGCTGAAGCGTCTGATCAATTTTGGAGACAATCTTGGAAAGGGTCAATCGGAAAGATTCCACTGAACTTTCCAGGCGTTTCAGCAGGTTGATCCGCATCAAGAGTTGCAAGCTGCCTTCGCGATCCATCTGCCTGAAGTTCCCGCTCCCGCCCCTTACGCTGGTGTCATACAACTCTTCATAGAAACGCAATCGGCTCGGCTGAATGTATTTGAATGGTGCATAAATGCCGAGATTGATTCTGGACAACTCTATAAAAATTTCATTATACCCGATAACATCCGTTCTGTCGGTCAAATCGCAAAACTTGGAGAGAGGCGGCAGTCGTCTGGGGAACTCGCCGATTTCTTCCGCTTTGTAATACTTCTGGATATGCTTGCGTGACCGGGCGATCGTCAAGCTGTCCAGCAGCTCAAAAAAGTCGAAGTCGAGCATACCAAGAAGCGTCTCCGTTGTACGTTCAGCAACATCCATCTTAGACCACTGGTTAAACGCGGACTGGGCTCGTTTGAAGATGTCGTTAATCCCCCGCTCCGTGCCCAACTTGCTGTTGATTTCCTCTGGATTTCCTTCATAAGCCAAGGCAAGCTGGTTGCGAAGATCCATGAACTTGTTGTTCACCGGAGTAGCGGAGAGCATGAGCACTTTCGTTTTCACGCCGCTTTTTAACACTTTCCGCATCAGCTTCTGATACCGCGTCTCTTTATCTTTCTTGGCTTCGTTGTTACGGAAATTATGCGACTCATCAATGACGAGCAGATCGTAATTGCCCCAATTCAACCGGTCAAGCGGGATATCGTTTGATTTGCCTCTTTCCCGCGATATGTCCGTATGGTAGAGTACATCATAGCGGAATCGGTCAGCATACAAAATATTGTTGGTTACATTCTGTTTATAGGTAAGCCAGTTGTCGCCGAGTTTCTTGGGACATAACAACAATACGGACTTGTTGCGAAGTTCATAGTATTTAATGATGCCAAGAGCCGTGAATGTTTTCCCCAGACCGACGCTGTCTGCCAGGATGCATCCATTGTATTTTTCCAGTTTATTAATCGCACCAAGAACCGCATCTTTCTGGAAGTGATAGAGACGTTTCCAGATTTCCGTCTCTTTGAATCCAGTTGCTTCGTTGGGCAATATGTCTTCTGTGATGTCCGATAGGAACTCGTTGAAAATATTGTACAAAATGACATAGTAAATGAACTCCGGAGAGTTCTCTTTATACACCGATGAAATATGCTCCACAACTTGGTTCGTGACATCTTCAAGCTTGCTTTTGTCATTCCATACCTGATCGAACAGATCGAAATACATTTTGGTAAACGGAGCTTCTGTGAACTTGTTCACCATCTTGGAGAGAGCATTGCCCTTTTCATAACCAAGATCAACGGTCGTAAAGCCATCAATCGGCATATAGGTGATCGGCTCGTTTGCAGTCTGCACATTCAGCATGCCTTGCATTAAACCTGAAGTACGGTTCGATTTGAACGTGACTTTTTTACGAATCCAGTCACTGCACTCTTTTGCAATCGCTTTGAGTGTCAATTCGTTTTTGAGCCGGATTTCAAATTCGGTGCCGTACAAGCTTTTTTCCCGGTTCCGTTTCGGGATGTAAAATTCCCGTTTTTCTTTTTGAATGTTGTCTGCAATGAATGTGGGGGAAGTGAAGATAAAGCGGACTTCCTCCACCTGATTCAGTTCTTTCATTAAGGCTTCATAGGCATAAATGGAGAAGCATGATGCAGCAATCGATATTTTGCTGCCTTTACAGAGTTCAAGTTTCAAATTTTCCCCGAGAAGATGGTCGATATTATTGATGATTTCCATAGTTCACCTCTTGTTCCGCCCAAAACCACGTAACTTTTCTTATTCGACATCTCATGTTGAATTTCCTTGTTTCAAGTTTTCGCAATTCCTACTTTAGGGAAATTCGATTAGGGGTTGAAATCGAGAAAAACCAAGCCAAAAGTCGTAAAACCAACATTTGAAAGGTTAGATTCAGATGATACCGACCGCAAACGAAGGGCAAGGTGGAAAAAGAGAGGCAGCGACAGGATCAAACGGCATGTAGCTCTCCTCACAGCCGAGTATCCAGCCGACGACGAGATAGAACAGGATACGGTGAACGAGAAAGAACAAGTTGGGCCTTTTGCCACCGGAGAGGCTACGCATAAAAAGGCCGAGAAGATTTTGACGCCTCCGAAGCTGGTCGCGTTTTGCAGTAAGAATTCGGGCTTGATTTTGCTGATGGCTGTGGTGTTCCTCTCTTTGGGTGATGTTGTTCTGGACAAACACCATTCTACCAAAGATTTGGAGCCTTTTTCATATTTTCAAAGGAGCGATACTTTTGAAATTCAGGTTGATACAAATTTCGCCTCACTTATGGTACGGTTCCCCCCGCATAATCTTAAAAGCGCGGTAGATTTGCTCCACCAGGATGAGGCGTATGAGCTGGTGAGGGTAGGTTAGGCGGCCGAAGGAGAGGTGCTGATTGGCGCGCTTGAGGACGGCATCGGAGAGGCCGTTGGATCCGCCGATAATGAAGGTGACCTGGCTGCGGCCGTAGGTGGCCAATTGGTCGAGCTGCCGGGACAGCTCCTCGGATGTCCACATTTGCCCTTCAATGGCCAGGGCGATGACATGTGCATCCGGCTTGATTTGCGCCAGGATGCGCTCCCCCTCCTTCGCCTTGACCTGCTCCTCCTCGGCTGCGCTCATCGACTCCGGTGCTTTCTCGTCCGGCAATTCTGTGATCTGCAGCTTGGCATAGGGCCCCAGCCTTTTGGAGTACTCCGCAATGCCTTGGGTTAAATACTTTTCCTTCAGTTTGCCGACGCCAATAATTTGAATTTGCACAATCTTGCGCCCCTTCCTCGTTATTTCTTTATGTATGATTGAGCTGTGAATAGGCCCATGAACAAGCCTCCCAAAGTAATACTAAGTAATATTTAGTATTATCAGAAACTTCCGCAGGAATAAACTCCAGTCCGGGAGGATAAAAAAAGCTCCAAACGAAGCCTTTTCGAAGATGAATAACCCGGTATTAGAGGTGGCTTTTTATGCCAATTAGAAAGTTTGTTCCTTGTTTAATGCTTTTAATGAACTTAAACTTTCTAATGTGGTAAAAAAAGCTCCTAACGAAGCCTCTTCGAAGACGAATAACCCGGTTTTAAAGGTAGCTTTTTATGCCAATTAGAAAGTCGTTCCATTTTAATGCTTTAATGAACACTTTCTAATGTGGTAAAAAAAGCTCCTAACGAAGCCTCTTCGAAGACGAATAACCCGGTTTTAAAGGTAGCTTTTTATGCCAATTAGAAAGTCGTTCCATTTTAATGCTTTAATGAACACTTTCTAATGTGGTAAGCAAAACCGCCAGGACTAACCCGGCGGCCATTCAACATTTTCATCTCAGTTGTTAAAGGGAGTTCAAATAAAACACCGGATTCAGCCTCTCTCTGTGCTGCAAAATTTGTCGTCCGGCGAACCTCCACGCTTGGAGCGCCGAAACTACATGTTTGGTCGTCCGAACTACTAAATCACCAAGAAAAGAGCCTCGTGCTTGCAGCCCTTCTCCTCGCACAGATGTGGAGGGTCCCATTCTTTGAAGCTGACTTCCGATAGCGCGTATAGGTCCGGCGCCTCTTCATATTCGTCGACGAATCGATCGATTGCGATTTCCAGATGCTCCTTACAAACGACATACATAGCTATGTTCTCACCTATATTCTCTCAAGTTCGTCACGACTCGTCATTCTCTGCGAGCGTTAGCGTAACGGTCTCTTTCTTTCCGTCCCGATAGTACGTAATCGTTATTTTCTCGCCAATTTTCTTGTTCTGGTACAAATATTTGCGCAGAGACAGAGTACCATGGACAGGCTGGTTATCCAATTGGACTATAACGTCATTTGTTGACAAACCTGCCTCCGCGGCTGGCCCGTAAACCTCCAAGATTATCGCGCCGGTCTTCACATCGTCGGGCAGCTTCAGCAATTCCAGCCCGCTCTTGAAGGAAGTCAGATTGACCGTAGATACCCCTATGAACGGACGAAGCACCTTGCCATGCTCGATCAGTTCATCCAGCACCGCCTTCACCTCATTGATCGGAATCGCGAATCCGAGTCCTTCCACTCCGGTATCCGCCACCTTCAAGCTGTTAATCCCGATCACTTTCCCGTCCAGATCAACCAGAGCTCCGCCGCTGTTCCCTTGATTAATAGCCGCATCCGTCTGAATCATGTCCAGCTCCCATTCATACTCGCCATCATGCCCGGGATAGACCGGGATCGTCCTCTTCGGCCAACTGATAATTCCTGCGGTGACTGTCTGAGACAGCCCGCCGAGGGGATTCCCGATGGCGATGGCCGTTTGGCCCGACTTCAATTTATCCGAATTCCCGAATTCCGCCACCGTCTTGATCCCGCTGGCGTCGATTTCCAGGACGGCCAGATCGGCCAAATAATCCGCACCAACCACTGTGGCCTGCTTATGCTCCCCGGTAGGCAGCACCACCTCGAACGAGGTCGCTTCCTCCAGCACATGATTATTCGTTACGACTAGCGCCCGGTCGCCATCCTTCCGGAAAATGACTCCCGAACCCATTCCAATCCCGCGTACCTTGCCTCCGTCTTTATCCTTGATCGAGCTGATGATGCTGACGACGGTCGGACTGACTTTATCTACGGCCTTGACCCGGCTGACGTCAATAACCTCCAGAGGAACCGAAGCGGTCGCAGGGGTCCCCTCCCCATGTGAAATAATTGACATCAGGAAGAAGGTAACGAGTGAACCCGCTATGGCGGACAGAACCAGCAGCAGGGCAGTCCTGTTGTGCCACCAACGGCGGCGTTCGGGGCCTTTCCTTGCCCACCTTGACACCTTGGTGGAATAGAATTCGTCATTGAACAAGCTCATCGTTTCCCCTCTTTCCCGCTTAATTTCCGAATCATTTTTATACTGGGGTGGAATGTTTCGGCACTTTGAAGCCTACAATAATAGTAGCCGCAGCAAAATCATAGATTGCTAGAAAGGTGGTACCGGTTATGAATCTGCATTTTAAAGAAATCGATTTGATCGGCAAGCTCGCCGACCTTAAGGAAGATCACTATCGGCAAACTCTTGTGCTGAGCGCCATTATCGAGCTGCTGATTGATAAGAAAGTGATCACCCGTGAAGAAATCGAGACGATGGCCCGGAAGCTGGACCCGGTTATTCCTCATCCAGACTATCCCATTCCGTTGGACGATCAAAGTAAGTATCCTTTAGAGTAAGCCGCCCATCGTTTAGAGTTATGTCATTCTGTTCCAAAATATTCTCCACCGTCATTCGCGCCAGATCCATCAGATTATGATTCTGGCTCAGATGCGCCAGGTACACCCTCTTCGTCTTGCCCCCAAGAATCTCGCTGAGCGCATCGCCCGCGGCTTCATTCGACAGGTGGCCTATATCGCTTAAGATCCGCCTCTTGATATTCCAGGGGTATTTGCCCATTCGCAGCATCTCGACATCATGATTCGATTCCAGAATGAGCACGTCGGAATCCAGCACCTGCTCCTTGACCTTGCTGCTCATATATCCCAGATCGGTGGCGAGACTAAGCTTCTTGTCTCCTTCATAGAAGCAGTAGCCCACCGGCTCCGCCGCGTCATGGGAAATCGCGTAGGACTCCACTTGAATGGAATCGAACTCGATCATGCTTCCGGTATCCATAACCTTCACATTGGCTTCAGCGATTTCCCCAATCTGCTTGTTCAGAGCCTCCCATGTTTTCTCATTCGCATATATGGGCAAATCATATTTCCGGGCCAGTGCTCCCAGCCCTTTGATATGATCGGAGTGCTCATGAGTGACAAGAATCGCACCCAGCTCTTCGCCCGACACGTTCCGTTCTTCCAGCAGCTGTTCAATTTTCTTGGCACTTAGCCCCGCGTCCACCAGCAGCTTGGTTTCCCCGTTCGTCACGACCATCGAATTCCCCGTCGAACCGCTTGCCAATACACTAAAACGCAATCCCATGTCAAAACTCCTATTCCTTGCCGTTATCCGACGTGAAGCTCATTCTTTCGTCAGTTCTGTTGCATATATCATATATGTATAAGCCTAGCAATTAGCCAAGCTTATACTTCAGGGCTGTTACTCGCAAATTTTTGTGAAAACAACCCCGTTTGAAATCCGAAATATCAATATAAATCTGGTATGCAAAGCTTCCTCTAATACCGGTTTATCCTTTGAAAATAGCTTCATTAGGGACTTTTCTTAGTATCCCGACTTTCCTCTACTTCCCCGTTATATGCTTGAACGTAGTAAGGGTTGCCCTCCTCCGGAGTAATCCTCCAGAAGGGAAGCATATACTGGGTCTCCGAATCGAAGTTCGGCCCGTGATACCCCAGCTTCACATCGACAATAACGGTTCCTTCCGGAAGATAATTCTCCGCTAGGCTGCGAATCGCCGTATAAGCCGAGATCACCTTCTGTTCTTGCTGCTCTCCTCCTGATTGTACTTCAACATAGGCTTGTTTGTAACCTGTAATTTGCCCGTTCTCCTCATATAATTGCAAAGTCACGTCAAACAACGGTATTTTATCCACCAGTTGATTAAAGACATACACTCCGTTGCCGCTGCGCACCGGATCGAAAGCATACTGATCGGCATACCTTACGGACGATCGGCTGGTTAATTCCCTGGCCAGGTTCTTGCTGAACGGACTGGACCATTTAAGCGGGCTGTCTAGCGGAATCTTCTCGGCATTGCGGGAAGCTTCGTCGAATTGGACGGTAAAGCTCTTCAGCTTGGGAGCATCCTTGGGGACCTCCTCTACCTTCAATTGAATATTTTTGCTGGCAAGAAGCTTGCTCGTCTCCTCAATAATGAAAGCCGTGTCGGATTCGGTGCCCGTCTGACCCCAGCGGGTCGTCCACAGTTGATATCCGAGCATAATGTTCAGAAAGAGAAAAGATAGAATCAAAATCGTTTTCGCCCTTCCCCAATCCATGGCCTCACGCTCCTTGTCCAACGCCTAATTTAGTCCGCCTCGTCCGGCCGTGCCCGGTCCTCGCCCAGTCCTTCTGTTGATTACCGTTGTTATCATCGATTGCTGTTCTTATGTCCATTCCTGCCGCTCAGGGTATTCCTTGGCCGCCCAACCGAAGTGTCCCGCCCCTTGGCTTAACCTATAGCTTGCAATAGCCAAATCTCTGCGCGGACCCTTCTCTTGAGCAACCTTTCAGAGAGCTTTCCCCATACTTCATCACCCTTGAAAATGCTTCTCCGAGCATTTCACCGGATCATTTCTCTAGCTCCCGGCCAGTTCCTCGCTCATCGGCTCCTTGAGGAACCGGTAAGTGCCGTCCTGCAGCTCTACGGCCCACTGGGGGACCAGATGGATCTTCTCATCTCCGAGAGTGGCCTGGTAAGCCGGGTAGACCGCCACCGGATTTAGACCGCTCTGTTCCAGCATTGTGGCCAACGCATCTCCGCCAGGCAGACGGTACGCGCTCTTCTCCGCCAATCTGATATCCATGTTGATCATTGACCGTTCGTAGTTGGATATAACCCCTTTTTGCATGACGATCTTGATGTACCCGAAGCTGCTCTGCTCCGTATTCATCACCGGATAACCCCCGACATACTGTCTGAATTCGAACGTTTGCGGCCCGAAGGCATAATTCGGACTTACCCGGCTGAATAAATAGTCGCTGTTCCATCCCCCGTGACGGTTAATGAACTTCACCGCGTTCGTCAAATTTTCTTTCGTTTCCGCTCTGCTTTCTACCGGTACCGAGACCGGGTCCGAATAACTAAACCAATGATCCCCATTGCGGACCTGAAGCCCTCTCTTGCCGTCTGTATAAATCTGCGCCCCATCCCGCTCGAAGAGGAAGCGGGCCATTCCCGGGTCGGGAAACAGACTGCGTTTAAGCTGATCCTCTGTGAAAATATTGAAGGGCACCTTATATTGAACCATCTGCAAATCGACTGCCGGAAGATAATAGTCATGTCTGCTGTCCGGATAGTAAGCGGGAAGATGAGCCCCGAGGCCTATTTTATTTTCCAGCTCTTTGACCGTTAAGTCCGATTGAACCGCCTCGTAGACGATTTCGGGGGAATCACTCAGAAAGTACGTCTTTACTTCTTCCTTAGATTCGTATATCCAGATTTTGGATATACCTACATCCTCCACCGTAAAATCTTCCTTGATTTTCATAATGCTCTTCAAAGTCCCAATCGGCACGGCTTCCTTGAAGCGGATTTCGATACCCGGCCTTGTATCCCGAATCAAATCCCAGTCCAGATAGGAAGCCGGAAGATTCGTGCGGCGCAAGTTTTCGAAAGAACGCTGTTTCAGCAAATCCGAGTACACCATATTATAAAATTGATGTCCGTATGGAAGTACCGTATGCTGCTTGTTTCCAAAATGGATGATCATCTGTTCGGGAAGAATGAGATCGGCCAAAGCGGCCGGCGGGCCATCCAGCCCCGAATCGACATATTCCATCTGATTGATAGGTTCGTAATTCGGTGAGCTGTAGGCCAGCAAATAGCTTTGGACCAGGCTAGCGGCGACAAGAACAACCAGCGCAACGGTTTTAGCTTTTTCCATCATGATTAGTCCCGCTTCCTTCCTCCATATAGGGAAGAGTGAAAGACACCGTCGTTCCTACATTAAACTCCGAATCTATCGCAATCGCACCGCCATGGGCTTTAATAATTTCCCGGGCAATGGACAGCCCCAGGCCCGTCCCTCCCATATTGCGCGATCTTGCTTTATCTACCCGGTAGAAACGCTCGAAGATCCGCGACAAATCCTTCTTCGGAATGCCTATTCCAGTATCCTGAATTTTAATTTCGAGCATATCATTCGGCAGCCGTTCGGCCATAATTCGAATTTGGCCGCCGTCTCCCGTATATTTAATCGCGTTGGAGACGAGGTTATCCAGCACCTGATCGATCTTGTCCCGATCCAGCCAGATCGGTGACGTATTATCACCGATAATAATCTGGATGGCGATACTGCGCTGCCGCAGCTGGAACGAGAACCGGTCAGCCACTTCATCCAGCATTTCCGTCACATGGACCTGCTCCTTCTTGAGCATCGCCTGGTTGGAATCGAGCCTGGACAGGTGAAGCAGATCCGTAACGAGCCGGATCATCCGCTCTGCTTCATTACGGGTCACCCCTACGAATTTCCTGGCCAACTGCGGTTCGTCTATAGCCCCGTCATCCAAAGCCTCCAGGTAGCTCTTGAGCGTGGTCAGCGGCGTCCTTAACTCATGAGATACGTTGGCGACGAACTCCCGGCGGGACTGCTCCAGCTCCTCCTGCTCCGTCACGTCATGGAGCACGACAATCGTTCCGGTCGTCCCCTTCTCCCGGCTGTGAACCGAAGTGAAGGTTGCTCTTACCTTACGGCTCTCTTCCGACTCCTGAGGGTGAATCTCGATCAGATGGGTAACCTCCTCGCCACGCGCGCCGGGAAGTGCCAGCTGCTTGGGAAGCCCCAGCAGTTCGTATAAATCCTTGCCGTCCGCCGGCTGATTGTTCAGCTGAAGCATTTCTCTCGCCCGGCGATTGATGACGATCACCCGGTCCTGCTCGTCTGTAGCCACGACTCCGTCACTCATGCTCGTCAAGACGGAGGCCAGCTTCTCCTTCTCTTCTTCATTCACGGACAGCGCTTCCTTCAGACGATTCGTCATATCGTTGAAGGCACGGCTCAACTGGCCGATCTCGTCGTGGCTCCATATTTTGACCTGGTGGTCGAAGTTCCCCCGGGCAACGGACGACACCTGCCGGGTGATTTCTTTAATCGGGCTCGTAATCGTGTGGGCCAGAATAATTCCGAGAAGAATCGTCATGGCGAGCGCAATTAAAATACCGGACATGAAAATCTGCTTGATCCGGTTGATCGTGTCGAAGATATCTTCCATGGAAGAGACAATATAGACCGCTCCGATGACCTTGTTTTCCTCGCTGACGGGCATGGCGATCACTTTCTTCCGTTTCCCGTCCACATCCGTCAGGATCCGCTCATTATCTTTGTCCTTAATATTCTGCAGGGCGCGGCTGACGACCTGCTGGGTATTCTTCTGCCCGATGATGGAACGGGGATACTGGTCCGATGCGCTGATGACGGTTCCGTTGGAGTTGATGATCTGAATCTCCACGTTGCTTACCTTGTACCAGTTATTGACCGTTTGGTTCAGCCGGTCGTTAATCGTCTTACCGTCTTCCGGCTTCGTTCCGGAATCGGCATTCTCCTGATTGTCCAGCAGAACGGGCTTTACCAGATCGGACAACAGCATGGCCTGGTAATTCAGAGATTCCGAGAAGTTATTCATGAATGAGGTTTCCATCGCCTTGATGAAATAGATGCCGATCAACTGCATGGCGAATAAGATTAGCAGTACATAGATGATGATCAGCTTCATCTGAATCGTTCGGAAGAACCGGATTCCTATCATTTACAGTCCCCCTGCTTTAGGGTTCCTCATTACGTAGCCTAATCCTCTTCTCGTCGTAATATATTCCGGACGGCTGGGCTCGTCTTCTATCTTCTCACGCAGCCTGCGAATCGTGACATCCACGGTGCGGACATCCCCATAGTAGTCATACCCCCACACCGCCTGGAGCAAATGCTCGCGGGTCATGACCTTCCCCGTATTCCGCGCCATATATTGAATCAGCTCGAATTCCCGATGGGTCAAATCCAGCGGCACACCGTCTTTATACACGACATACATGTCGTTATCGATTAACAGTCTGTGTATGCGTATTCCTTCCTGATCGGACGCTCCCTGCTTCTCCGGCTCATTCTTGGCCTGCCGCCGCAGGTGAGCCTTGACTCTGGCCAGAAGCTCCCGGGTTCCGAACGGCTTCGTAACATAATCGTCCGCCCCCATCTCCAGCCCCAGCACTTTATCCAGCTCCGTGTCCTTGGCTGTCAGCATAATGATCGGGGTGTCCTTCCTGTTGCGGACTTCCCGGCACACGTCCATGCCATCCTTAACGGGCAGCATCAGATCGAGCAGTATCAAATCCGGGTTCTCTGTCATAGCCAGTTCTACGGCGGTTCCCCCGTCATAGGCACAGATTACCTCGTAGCCTTCCTTCTCCAAATTAAATTTCAGTATATCGGCAATCGGTTGTTCGTCATCCACTACCAAAATTTTTCCAAACAACGATACTCACCTCATACTTTCTATCGACATTTAGAAATCCGGTGAATCTTGGGACGGAAGAAGCTGCCGGTGCAGCCTTCTCCTGTTCCTTGTTTTATCTCCTATTCCAAGGTAATCGGCTGTTGCCGTCCCTCGTTCAAGGACGTACAGGTACTCGATGAAAATAAGAACGGAGTAAGCAACTTTCTTATATTTTAACAAAAAATAGGCAGAACAGCGAACTCGTTTAGTCCGTGCCTGCCTATTCCTATCCTAGTAATTATTGGTTAAGATATTTGATCGGGTTCTCTACCGTCCCGTTATTAATAATTTCGAAATGCAGATGGACCCCGGTAGAGTCGCCGGTACTGCCCATATACCCTATCTTCTCGCCTTTCTCCACGATATCGCCGGCCGATACGTCAATCTTGCTCATATGGCCGTATAATGTTTTGTACCCATTCTTATGATCAATAATCACATAATTGCCGTAATCGTATTTGTAGCCCGCAGCTTCGACGGTTCCGTTATCTGCAGCGAGAATATTTTTCTTGCTGGAAGTAATGTCTATCCCTTTATGTAGCTTACCCCAACGCTTGCCGAATCCGCTCGACACATTCGGAGAAACAACAGGCCAAGCAAAATTTCCGGTGCCTTCCCCAAGAATAACCTTGGTTCCCTTCTTGACCACTGCCTTGACCGGCTCACTGATCATCTCTTCGTTAATGATCTCTTCCTCCCGCATCTGTCCGTTGACTTTCGTAATGCTGAAGGTGACTAGCTTCATTCCGTTAACGCCGGGCGTAATCGTTTCGACTTCTCCCAGCTTCATCTCATCATCGGTAATAACCTCGGTATCATACTGTACTTCTTGCTGCTCGACCAGCTTCTCCACGGTCTTGACCGAAAGCTTCGGCTCCAGAACCGTCAAATTAAGAACGTCGCCTTCCGTTATCCGGTCGTTCACAATCCAAGGGTTATTCTCATAAATAACATCCTGGGAAATCTTGAATCGGTGTGCAATACAGGAGACACAATCTCCCTTGACCACTGTATACATCGTCGGAGTGGCATTGCCCGTTTCTAACGTTGCCTGCACTTCGTCGGGGTTCATCACTTGTTCCGGCTCGACCTTCATCGTAACCAGATCAACATTCTGCAGGAAGGACGCCTCCTGAAGCTCGCTTTGCCCCGGAGCCAAGTCGCTGTCCTCCGGTTCGGCAGAGAGAGCGGTGACTTCACCGGATTCCTTCTTCTGCTCTCCCGTATACTTGCTCATAATTCGCTGAAGGACCTCTTCCGCCGTATCCTTATCCTTGACGATCGCCACCGGATCGCCATCTACCTTCACTTGAACCCCTACCGCTTCGGGAACCAACAGCTCATCCAGCTTGCGGAGAGTTTCCTCGTTGTCAAAGGGTTTCTTGAAAGCCCTTTCATGCCGTAATGTTATGTCGTTTGTATTAAGAACCATGTGAACATCCTGGGAATTCTGCTCCAGTTTCTTGTATTTCTCCAGCTTCAGATCCTCGACTAGCTGAGGATCGCTCACGGTTCCGACTTGAACGTCTTTCATATAGACATCATAGACGTCCAGCGTATTCATTTGAACGTAATAATTGCCCCCGACGGTGATTCCCGCCAATAGTCCAAAAGCCCCAACACCCTTGGCAATTTGAATCCGATAATCCCGTATGCGGGACATAAGACCGACTGGCCGCTGCATCGCAGTATTTTCTGTAGAAGACGGATATGATTTCGCTATAGTTTGAGAAGCTGGCTCAAGCGCAGCTGTGGAATTCGATTTCTTATTGCTCAAGATGGCATCGATCTTGCCAGTCAAGCTCTTGAATCGGATCTTCGAGCCGACCTGTTGCACGTTGGCCCATTTCTCCTTGATCCAATTTTTCATCTTGGAAACTGTCATGATTCTCTCCTCTTAAGTCCTGAATTAACTTTAACCATTTTGTAACCAAATAGCCTTACGTACCAGGTTAAAGGAAAATAGTTCTTTTACACTGTACCACAGGTCGCTGCTTTTTTTCAACCTGCTGGATCAGAACGTGTCGGAATTAGCGAAATCATGCCCGTTTCCTCTTATATGCAGGGTGTCAATACTTCTGTAATATCTCCATTAGTTGACTATATTCTTCCGGCTTTAATGTTTTTTCGACAATTTTTTTAATTTCCGACATTTCCTCCTCCGTAATTCCCCCTTCCATCATAGCCGATATGGTCTGCAAGTCCTCAGCGGGCAAGCTCGCCATATAGGCAAAAATCTTTTTCTTGTCTTCCTCATTCAATTGATCCTTCTTCGAAGATAAATCATCGGGAGAGATGATGACTTCGCTTTTGCCGGCGTTCGACTGCTGTCCCAGCCCGCTCCCGCTTTGGCCGAATACGGGCACGGCGTCCGTTGAGGACTCCTGGGAATCCGGAGTTGAGAGATCGGAATCCTCCGTTTCCTCTGCCGGCGGCTTCTGGCCAGCTTCCTTACGGGTGTCTCCTCCTTGTGTCATAGACTCGAAGTCTCCCGCGACACTGCCGATCAAATCGGAAAACGTCACGAACGAGCCTTCTATGGGAATGTTGAAGTGAGAGATCAGCTTATCGACATAAGTATGAACAATCGTCCAAGTAAAGTACAACGTAAATCCCGAAGCGATAGCCGCAATCAACAGGGTACGGCTTAAATGAACAATAAATTTGGTCATGGTTGGTTCCTCCTATCCATCCGGTGTGCCTACTTTCCAGTATTGACGGAACGGAAACGGATATAACCCGAAACTATAAAAAAAGCCCCTAACGGAGCCTTCTCGAAGATGAATAACCCGGTATTTAAGGTAGCTTTTTATGCCAATAGAAATCTTTTTTACATCGTATTAACGCTGTAAAGAACTTAAAGATTCCTATGTGGTAAAAAAAGCTCCTAGCGGAGCCTTTTACTTGAACGTCTATCTTGAAAATCCGTCTATTTTACCGTCTGCAGGCATCGTTGCAAGCGGAGCGGCACGTCTAACTGGATTTTGTACAGGTAGATTCAAGCGAATGGGCGAAAATGATCAAACTAACTGGATAAACTACAGTTAAAATGGGCAACTTTGGGCAAAACGGCTGTTCTGGCGCAAACTAACTGTAGGTTTTCCAGTTAGTTTCCATATTTCTTCCGAATATAGAAATCTAACTGTATGATATCCATTTAGTTTTCAAATTTCACACTATTGATGCAATTCAACTCTATTCTACCTTGAAAATCCAGCCATTTGCTTGAGTCTACCTACATAAAATACAGTTAAATCATCTTTCCTCCTAGAAAGCGATGGTTTCTCCACGGCAATATCTATGCCCAGCCTTATATTTCGCCAGTAACATCAAACCTTCGGACCGATTTTCACTTTGCGGAAGTTATAACTCCTATACTAAAAAACCCCGAATGCCGATGCATTCGGAGTTTAATTTCCATACCTTCATATATCCCTATCTATAAATCGGACGGACCAAATTCGTCTGCTCCCGATTGCGTCCCACCGAGAAAATAACGAGCGGAACTCCGGTTAATTCCGAGATTCTCTCCGCATATCTTCTGGCATTGGCCGGAAGATCGTCCAGTGAACGGGCCTGCGAAATGTCTTCCTGCCACCCCGGCAGCTCTTCGTAGACCGCCTCGCACTCTGCCAGCATGTTCAAATTCGCCGGATAAGTCTCCAGAAGCTCCCCGCGGTACTTATAGGCGGTACAGATCTTTACCGTATCCAACCCGCTCAGCACGTCCAGCGAATTGAGCGACAGCCCGGTAAGCCCGCTTACCCTTCTCGCATGCCGCACTACAACGCTGTCGAACCAGCCGACGCGGCGCGGACGGCCGGTTGTCGTCCCGTATTCATTGCCGGTTTCGCGAATTTGATCCCCGATTGCATCGTGGAGCTCCGTCGGAAACGGACCGTCTCCAACCCGCGTCGTATAAGACTTGGCCACACCAATGACTTGGTTGATTCTCGTAGGGCCGACACCGGAGCCGATGCACACCCCGCCGGCCGTCGGATTAGACGATGTCACGAAAGGATAGGTGCCTTGATCCAGGTCCAGCATAACCCCCTGCGCCCCTTCAAAAAGCACCTTCTTGTTCAAATCAATAGCGTCGTTCAGCACAACGGAAGTATCCGCCACATAAAGTCTGATCACTTCCGCATACTCGAGATATTCCTTGAGAATCGAATCTGCGTCCAGACCTTGGCGTCCGTACACGCGCTCGATAACATCGTTCTTCTCCTTCACCAGCCGGCGCAGCTTGGTCTCGAACTGCTGCCGATCCATCAGATCCGCAATCCGGATGCCGTTCCTCCCGGCCTTATCCATATAGCAAGGTCCAATTCCTTTGCGGGTGGTGCCGATTTTGTTCGGCCCTTTGCGCTCTTCCTCTAATTCGTCAAGCAGCAGATGATAAGGCATAATCAGATGAGCCCGGTCGCTTATTTTCAAATTATTGGTCGTAAATCCATTCTCATGAATGTACTGAATTTCCTCAATCAATGCAGCCGGATTAATCACCATTCCGTTGCCGATCACACAGACTTTATCACTATAGAAAATTCCGGAAGGAATCAAGTGCAGCTTATACTTCTTTCCGTTGATAAGAATCGTGTGGCCGGCATTGTTACCTCCCTGGTATCTTGCCACCACTTCAGCCGATTCAGCCAGGAAGTCGGTTATTTTCCCTTTACCTTCGTCCCCCCACTGGGTTCCGACAACTACAACGGTCGACATAACCAAACAACCTCCATAAGGTACTGTGTACCCATTGATTTACTGCTTCTCTTAGCAGCATCTCCAGTTTAGCAATCCGCTATACCAAAGTCAATGAAATACACGAACATTAAGGAGGTTGCCTATATAAAATGTTCGGATATCAACCATAAGTTCACTTTAGAACGGAACCGCCGCGGCCGAAGGCACCGGCTCCTGATGAGTTCGATCCAGACTGACAAATTTGTTGTAATGCTTCAGGAAAGCAAGCTCGACCGTCCCTACCGGACCGTTCCGCTGCTTGGCGATAATAATTTCAATGATATTTTTCTTCTCCGTATCCTGATTATAGTAATCGTCCCGGTACAGGAAGGCGACAATATCCGCATCCTGCTCAATCGATCCGGATTCCCGGAGGTCGGACATCATCGGACGCTTATCCTGGCGCTGCTCAACTCCCCGGCTGAGCTGTGACAGAGCGATTACCGGCACATCCAGCTCCCGCGCAATTTGCTTCAGCGTACGGGAGATTTCCGATACTTCCTGCTGCCGGTTGTCCCCGCTCCGTCCCCGCCCATGGATTAGCTGAAGGTAGTCGATCAGGATCATGCCGAGCCCCTTCTCCTTCTTCAGCCGACGGCATTTGGCCCGTATATCGGCAACCGTCACCGCCGGAGAATCGTCGATATAAATATTGGCTTCCGCCATCGTGCCGATCGCCATCGTCAGCTTCTCCCAGTCGTCGTTCTCCAGATGGCCCGTTCTTAACCGCCCGGCATCCACATTCGATTCGGCGCAGATCATCCTCTGCACCAGCTGGGCCGCCCCCATCTCCAGACTGAAGATGGCTACGGTCTCCTTCTCGCGAATGCCTACATTCTGGGCGATATTCAGGGCGAAAGCCGTCTTCCCTACGGACGGACGAGCCGCCACGATAATTAAATCGGACCGTTGGAAGCCCGAGGTCATCTTGTCCAGATCGCGGAAGCCGGAGGCGATTCCGGTCGTCCCGCCCTTGTTCTGGTATAGAAACTCCACCCGTTCGAACACTTCCATCAATACGTCACGGATAGAGATAAAACCGCTGCTCGAACGGCGCTGGGAAATTTCCATGATCCGCTGCTCGGCATCGCTCAGCAAATCGCCGACGGCCTCCGAGCCGGAATATCCGGTGCTGGCAATTTGTGTAGCGGCCCGAATCAGCCTGCGGGTCAACGATTTCTCCTCGATGATCTGCGCGTAATAGTCTACGTTGGCCGCTGTCGGAACCGCATTGGCAAGCTGGGTTAAATAGGAAACCCCGCCGACCTGCTCCAGCTGCTGCTTGTCCTGAAGCCGTACCGTGAGAGTGACGAGATCGACCGGCTCGTTAGCCTCCGCCAGCTCCACCATCGCATCGAAAATATTCTGATGCTTGGTGCTGTAGAAGTCCTCGCTGATGATTCGTTCCATGACGGTAACCAGCGCATCGCTGTCTAACAAAATAGCGCCGAGCACGGCCTGCTCGGCTTCTAAATTTTGCGGTGGAATTCGATCAAAGAGCATTTCGCCTTCCATGCATTATTCCTCCGTTACTTGTACCTTTAAAGTAGCCGATACCCCGGGGTACAGCTTGATAGGCACTTGGGTGACGCCCAAGGAGCGAATCGGATCGTCCAGAGACATTTTTCTCTTGTCGATAACGATGTTTAGCTTCTCCAGTTCCTCGGCAATCTGCTTCGTCGTAATCGATCCGAACAGACGTCCGCCTTCTCCCGATTTCCCTTTCATCTGCAGCGTCATTTCGTTGAGACGGGCAGCCAGCTGCTCAGCTTGTGCCTTCTCCTCGTCTTTCTTCTTCTGCTCGGATTGCTTCTGCTGTTCCAGAACCTTCATATTCGAAGACGTCGCCGGAGCGGCCAATCCTTGTTTGATCAGAAAATTATTGGCGTATCCTTCGGATACTTCCTTAATCTGGCCTTTCTTCCCCTGCCCTTTGACATCCTTCAGGAAAATCACTTTCATTCGAATAACCCCTCTTCCGCTTCAATTTCACTTAGTACCTTCTTAAGCTTTGCGGTCGCTTCCTCCAGCGTTCCTTCCAGCTGTACGGCCGCGTTGGTTAAATGCCCGCCGCCGCCAAGCCGCTCCATCACGACCTGGACATTCATCTGTCCGAGTGAACGGGCGCTGATCCCGATCAGGCCGTCCGGCCTCTCGGAGATGACGAAGGAGGCTCTGATATCGGTCATGGTAATTAAAGTATCGGCCACCTGTGCTATAAGCAATTGTGAATAGGGACGTCCGCTTTCGGCTACGGCCAGAGCTACGTGATCGTATAAAATTTCAGCATGCTTGATAATTTCCGCCTTCTGAATATACGCTCCCAGGTCTTCCTTGAGAAGCCGCTGGATCATGGCCGAATCGGCCCCGTTTCTTCTGAGGAATGAAGCAGCCTCGAACGTTCTGGCGCCGGTTCTCATGCTGAAGCTTTTCGTATCGACGGTAATTCCCGCCAGCAGGGCCGTCGCTTCAATCGGGCTAATGGTCACTCTCTCATGGATATACTGCAGCAGCTCCGTAACCAACTCGCAGGTGGACGAAGCGTAAGGCTCCATATATACGAGGACGGCATCGCCAATAAAATCTTCCCCGCGCCGGTGATGATCGACAACGACCGTTCTCGGCGCCATAGACAGCAGCTTCGGCTCCGCCACCATAGAGAACCGGTGGGTATCCACGACCACCGCCAATGTGCGCAGAGTGGTCATCTCCAGCGCCTGATCCGGCGTGATAAACCACCTGGCGATTTTCTCGTGCTCCTGAAGAGCCTCCATCAGCCGTTCAATCGACGGATTGATGCCTTCCAGCACGATATATCCTTCCTTCTGGCTGAGCTGCACGGCTTTAAGAACGCCTATAGCCGCCCCTATCGCATCCATATCCGGATTCTTGTGACCCATAATGAGAACCTTGTCGCTATCTTTAATCAGGTCTCTTAACGCATGGGAGATAACTCTCGCCCGGACCCGGGTGCGCTTCTCTACGGCATTGCTTCGGCCGCCATAGAACGACAGCCGCTGTCCGCTCTTCACAGCGACTTGATCGCCGCCCCGCCCAAGCGCCATATCCAAACTCGCCTGGGCCCAATTGCCAAGCTCAATAAGACTCTCGGCTCCCGATGCTACACCAATGCTCAGCGTGAACGGAACTTTGTTGTCCGCACTTAGATCACGAACCTCGTCAAGAATATCGAACCGCTCCTGCTCCAGCATCTGAAGCGACTTCTGATTCATGATGATCAGGAACCGGTCGGAGGAGGTTCTGCGCAGGTACAGACCGTTGCGGTTGGACCACTCGTTAATCTCCCCGGTAATCTTCGCCAGGATGATGCTGCGGGTCTGATCGTCCATCCCCTGCGTCGCTTCCTCCAGATTATCGAGCATAATAATTCCGATGGCAATTTTCTCTTCCTGATACTTCTGCTCCAATTCCAGCTGATTCGTTACATCTTCCAGGTAGATCATCCTGTCGCCGTGGTTCATCGTGACCTTATAAGTAGACGAACCAATCTCTACCTCGAACTTGCCTTCCTTATCCTTGAGCATCGGGAACCGTTCGGTCAGCGATTCGCCGATCACCGACTCCTCCTCCAGCATGGTGGACACGAACGGATTGTGCCACTCGATCTTCTGCTCTTCATTGTACAGAATAATGCCGATCGGCAAGTCGTTGGTTACTTCCTTGCCCGCCTTCTTGATCCGATGGGTCAAGGTAGCCAGATATACATACAGGTCCTTGCGGAAAGCCTTCTCCGCCTTCCAGGAATACCACACCAGCACGGCAAAAGGAACAAGGGCGATCAGGCCTGCCACCCATTGATAAAACGACAGCACGACAATGAGAATAAGAACCAGGATGAACGTCCACACCATATGCAGCCCGTGCCATCGTTTGATTAAAAACCTCGGCATGTGATTTCGCTCCTCTTTCTTCCTTATGATTTGTCGGCAAGCTTTTCCCTGAGGGGAAACATGACGTCAAACAAACCCAACAGACTGAATATATACTGGGTGGTTGGAACGACAATCATAAGAACGATAGCAAGGGCCGGCCAAGCCTTGCCCTTTTTCTTGACATGGACGAAGTAGAGAAGAAACGAGATCGCTTGAACGACAAAAGCCAAGTTCAACAACGGGAACAAATTGATAACGATCATGACCAGGAAGGAATCCGGATTGGCCGGAATCGTAAAATCAAGAATCATGACGATGAGAAAATACCAGACCAGCGATTTCGGCAGCTTCCACGTCCGTACTGGCGGAAGAGCCGGAACAAGGTCTTCCCTGCCGCCCCTGTTGATGAACCATCTTCCAAGCCCATGTGTAACAATGACATAAAAGACCGAAAAAGCAACGATAAAGAACGGAATCATCTGGGTGATGTAACGAATCATCGAATCCACCAGATCCATGTTCAACTGCTGCGTAACGTTGCTTGGCAAAGCCCCCAAATAATCTCTTATAGTGGCTCCGAATTGGGCGACCGGGTCAAAGCCGAACAACCGACCGACCACCAGGCCCAGCAGCAGCTCCCCCATCAAGGTTAACGTTCCGGCAAGGATTGCGGTCCTGGCCAGAGCCTTCTTCTTATAGAAATGCCCCATCAGAATAACAGGAGGTAGAAAGAACAAGGAGATAAAGAGGATGACCAAGCCCAAGCCACCGGTGAGTAAATAAAAAATGCCGAGACTGACCGCATACGCCAGTGCAAAACGTTTGACATCCAGATACATATAGAGAGCCAGCACCGGGATCATAATGAGATTGATCGTGATGAAATTAAGCGGCGTCACTATGGAAAATAGAACGATTAGGTAGATGACCATCCATATGACGGGCAGCCATTTGCTTCTTTTCGTACGGTTCACCGGACAGTATACAACTCCTTCATAAAGCGGCTTTACGCTTGATTATACCATAAACCGCCCAGGTTTATAGTCCCTTTATCCTTCCGTGATCCAGACTCGTATCCGTATTATTCCCATTTTCTGCTTCTAAGATTAGGTATCAAGAAGCACCTTTTTTCGTTTTCATTATTACATGAGAAAAAACCTCCATAAACCACAAGGATTGTAGTTTTGAGGTTTTTTGCCTGCAAGAATCCGGTGAATTGGGCTGATCCGTTATACATTGTAGATGATTCCCGTTTTAACCTTCTGAAGCAGTTTATCCTTAAAGTTTGCAAAATCTTCGTCTCCTCTGATTTGCCCTTCTTCCGCGAGTTTTCTCACGAATTTTTGGATTAACAATGCTTTTTCATATTTTTGGGCTAATTCTTCACTTTCCCAGTATTCATCCTCTGATAACCCCGACATTTTGACCAAATTATCTCTTATTTGTTTCATTGCAGGATCATGTTCAGGATCGTCCAGAAGCTCTCTCAAATGGGTAATGTAATCCGTTATTTCCTGTTTGCTTACGAAAAGCCCCTCTTCCCGCGCCAAGTTGACAACCAGCGCTTCCTTGATCATTTCGTGAATGATGTCTTTATCGGTCATATCAATGGTTACGTTATTCATTTTTTCACTAAACGCAAGATTTGCTTTGAATAGGGCAAAGTCTTTGGAATAGATTTCAAAATCAGGCCCCTGGGCGATAATCCTATCGGGTGCCTCTTTCACTTGATGGTCGATGTCGACAAACATTTCATCCACAGAAGGCACATTATTAGCATACAGAACGCTTCCGGTAATTATGACAGCAAGTGTTAGGGCAGAAACCACCATCCAACTGATTCTTCCCATCTTGCTCCCACCCCCTCGCTTCCTTAATCGCTTCTATTGTTATAGACAACTTTATAAAGGACTTTATCACGATATAAGAGAAATTGCTAAAAATATAGAAGTCAGGACCAGCGCGTCCGGTATCCTTCCCATTGCGAATAAGGCTCTTTGATATCCTCCCCGTGACAGACGGTCAGCAGCTTTGGCTTCATCTCTTCAATAACCGCTCCGCTGCGGACCGCCGTTTGCATGTCCGCCGTGAACATGGGGATCGGCCGGGCTAGCCTGCTCCTCCGGGTGGTGAACAAATCGCCGCCGATCAGAACCCCATCTTCCTTATGATAATAAGCGACATGCCCTGGGGAGTGCCCCGGTGTCCACAAGGGAAGGAGACCTTCCAACGGCTGCAGCCTTCCTTCGGATTCCTGGAGCAATGGGGAAGCCATCCCTTTATCAATAGTTGTCTGAGCCTTCTTCCGGCCGGGATAAGGCATATCCCCTTCCGCATATTGCAGCTCCTCTCTATGAATGTACACCGGAGCCGAGGTATGGCGAACGACTTCTTTAACCGAACCGACATGATCGGAATGCCCGTGCGTCAACAAAATCTTCTTTAAAGGCAAGTTCAGCTCCTTAATTTGCTTCAAGATCCCTGTCGCCATCTTCGGAATTCCGCCATCGATCAGAATGAGGCCATCTTCGCTGCGGACCAACCATACATTGACCGGAATAATCATCCATATTCCAAGCTTCCAAATATTTGGAGAAATTTGCGTGATCTTCATGTTATTGGTTTCCTCCCCGTTTCGCTTGAATACCCGCCACGAATATTTCGGTGCCCTGCGTTACCAGGGGCATAACTCTCGAAAGCAGTTGAGCCAGCGGCTCTTCATTGTACATATAAGTAGACACGATTCCTTGCAGCATATAATAGTAGATACGCGCATAGGACAGCAGTTCCTCGGCAGAAGCATCGGGAAAATTCCACGCTATCCCCTGCTTCAGGTCGGCAAACAATTCATTGCGGATCCGGTTGATCATAAGCCCCGGTTCCGGCTCATCCACCCTCTCTGCCTTCAGCATAAACAACACATTAACCATGTTCCGCCGGCGCAAACAGAATAATATAAACTTCTCTCCAAGCTGAGTAAGAGTACGCAGGGGCTCCTTATGCCCTTCCTGCTGCAGAAGCTTGAATTCCTCCTCCAAATTTTGCAAGGGAGGAAGCACCAAATGATGAAGCAAAGCTTCCTTGTCCTGAAAATATAAATAAATGGTCGTATGCGAGCATCCCGCTTCCTTGGCGATTTCCCGCATTGTTACCGATTCGAAGCCCTTGGCTGCGAAGAGGCTCCCCGCTGCTTCCAGTATGGCTTGTTTGGTCTCTTCTGATCTTTTACTCTGCCGATTCGACATGATAGACTCCCCTTCTCTTCTGCTTTGTCATATCCATCTTCGCCCCTATGAAGGTTGAGTTTTACATACTCTGACGGTGAAAATGACCGAAATCAAACTAACCATTGGTTACATTATAACCACTGGTTAGTTTGATTTCAACATTTATTTTCCCGCACTCCAAAACATCTCCGTGAAACCGTTTCGATTATAACGATTTAATCCATTGACAACCTTTTCAAGCCTGATAGAATTAGAGCTATCTTTTTATCTTTATATTCCTTTATTTGGGGGAATTTAGATTTCATGAGCAAATATGCTTGGTATGCACTCACTACCTTCAAGAATACCCGCGTTTACAAAATGGATGTCTTGTTCCGCGTTATAGGATCCGTCCTAATGGTTATTGCGCTTCGGGAAATTTGGCTGGTCATTTACGGAGAAGGGGACGGACTGGAACAGTCCACCGGAGTATCCGCCCGCTCTATGGCTTCCTACGCGATGATTTCCGTTATTATGGGAAGGCTTCTCTCCTTCGGAACAGTATGGGAAGTGTCCGATCGGGTGCGGACGGGAAATATTGTGTTTGATCTGCAGAAGCCCTGGAGCTTTCAGTGGATGCATTTATCCAAAGCGGCCGGGCTGTTTCTTTTTTCCCTATGCTTCGTCGTTATTCCCTTGGCTCTGGCCATCTTCGTCTTCTATCCTGTTGAATGGCCCGGCGGATGGCATGCGGTCGCCTTTGTACCGAGTGTTATTCTCGCTTTTCTCCTGGCGTATGCCATTGATTTTATCGTCGGCCTGTTCGCCTTTATTTTTACGGAAATCTGGGGTTTCGATTTTATTAAGGATACGGTTATTCAGCTGTGCTCGGGTTCCTTCGTTCCTCTATGGTTCTTTCCGGACCTGCTCGCGCAGGTGCTTCGCTGGCTGCCGTTTCAAGGCATCTACAGCATTCCGCTCTCCCTCTTCATCGGGCGGACGCCGGTCCACCAGATCGTACCCGATTTGCTGTTCCAGGCTGCCTGGGCTTTCATCCTGTTCATCATCGGATATGCGGGAATGAAGACCGCTCACCGCATGCTTCTGACGACAGGAGGTTAATGCCCATGTGGAGATATATTAAACTGTACGGCTTGCTGCAGGCAGCCAATATCAAATCGCGATCGGCCTACCCCTTCAACTTTTTTATCGGGGTATTCAGCGTTACCCTTATGGGACTGGCTACCATTTTCTTCACGTGGGTGATTACCCAGCAGGTGCCTCTAATCGTCGGTTACAACCTATATGAACTGGTA
The DNA here is from genome assembly GCF_007679495.1 of Paenibacillus sp. 32O-W. Taxonomy (GTDB): domain Bacteria; phylum Bacillota; class Bacilli; order Paenibacillales; family NBRC-103111; genus Paenibacillus_L; species Paenibacillus_L residui. The sequence goes on from NZ_VEGP01000029.1 coordinate 32,897, forward strand.
TTTCTGCTCAGCCTGTGGAAGCTTCCGCATTCCTTGTTCATCATTTCCTTCCAGCAAATTTGGAACATCGATTATTTAATCCGGGACGGATTTTTCGACCGTTACCTGGTTCGGCCGCTGAATCCGCTATTTCAGTTCTTCGCCTCCCGGTTCCAAATTGCGGGCATCGGCGATTTGATCGCCGCCATCGTCGGATTAGTCTATTCCGCTTCCCATATTACCGAATGGACTATTCCCAAGCTGCTTACCTTGCTGCTGATCGTGGCCAGCGGGGTCGTCATCGAATGGGCGATCTATACACTGATCGGATGTACGGCCTTCTGGACACTCCAAGGCTCCGGTCTGCAAAGCATTATTCTGATGCTGTTCGATCAATTTACCCGCTTTCCGCTGACAGTCTACAACCGGGTGATCCAGATTGTTCTGACCTTTATCGTTCCGATCGCTTTTATTAACTTCTACCCTTCCTTTTTATTTTTTGAAAATAAAGAGCAGGTGCCCTTCTCGCCGCTGTTTATTTACCTTACCCCGGTCATGGCCCTGTTGATGCTGCTCTTGACGGGTTGGATTTGGCGCAAAGCGATCAATCATTACAAAGGAGCCGGATCTTAATGAAAAATGTTATCGAAGTAGAGAAGCTGGTCCGGGAATTTAAAGTACATGGAGAAGCCCGGGGCTCATTCCGTTTGATCAAGAAGTTGTTTTCCCAAGGCGGAGAACGCAAGCGTGTAGTTGATGAAGTAAGCTTTACTATTCAAAAAGGGGAATTTATCGGGTATATCGGACCGAATGGCGCCGGTAAATCGACCACCATCAAAATGCTGTCCGGCGTGCTCGTTCCGACATCGGGGTCGGTGCGAGTGATGGGGTTAGAGCCCCATAAGCAGCGCAAGGAGCATGCCAAGCATATCGGGGTCGTCTTCGGACAGCGGACTCAGCTGTGGTGGGATCTCCCGCTTAAAGACTCTTTTTACCTGCTTGGCAAAATCTATAACATCCCCGAGCAGCGCTACAAGGAAAATCTGGACTTGTTTTGCGATATTCTAGATCTCGGTTCCTTCCTGCATACTCCTGTCCGGCAGCTTAGTCTCGGGCAAAGAATGAGGGGCGATATAGCCGCTTCTCTGATTCACGACCCGCAGGTTCTGTTCCTGGACGAGCCGACGATCGGGCTGGATTTGCTGGCCAAGGAAAGAATTCAAGATTTCCTCCAAACGATTAACCGTGAGAAGCAGATTACCATTCTGCTGACGACACATAACCTGGATGATATTGAGAAGCTGTGCCGCCGGGTCATCTTTATCGATCATGGGAAAGTTCTGTTCGACGGCAGCTCGTTAGAGATGATCCGCACCTTCGGGGACAAAAAATACGTCGTCGTTGAATCCAACGGATGGTCGCCTGAACGATGGAAAGGTCCGGTCCCTGATAAGATAGAGCCGAATGAGCTCTGGTTCGGAGTGGAGGACGACGCCGAAATCGCCCCCATGATCAGGCGGTTGAGCGACTTGCTCCCCATTTATAACCTCACGGTCAGAGAGCCGAAGATCGAGGACATTATGAAGGAACTATACAAGCGAACCCATGCAGGCGGTGTACAATCTACTAAACTGGTCGAGAACGTTGTGTAAATGCCATACAAGGATAAACGGCTATCGCCGTCCTTAGGACGGGCGCTTTTACCGATGAAATATAAAAAAAGCTCCTAACGGAGCCTCTTCGAAGACGAATAACCCGGTTTTAAAGGTAGCTTTTTATGCCAATTAGAAAGTTTGTTCCATTTTAATACTTTAATGAACTTAAACTTCCTAATGTGGTAAGAACAGGAATAGATGAAAACTTATACTTCCTTATATTTTAACAAAAGAAGCAGCAGGGACGGATTTACGTCTCTGCTGCTTCTTTAATAGCCGCTTCTTACTCAGTTGTGTAAGGAAGCAAAGCTACTTGACGAGCGCGCTTTATAGCAATCGTAAGCATACGTTGATATTTAGCGGAAGTTCCGGTAACACGGCGAGGAAGAATCTTGCCGCGCTCACTGATGAACTTCTTCAGCGTCTCGATGTCTTTATAGTCAATGTGTTGAATTTTGTTAACAGTAAAGTAGCATACTTTACGGCGCTTGTTACGACCTCCGCGGCCTCTGGAGAAACGACGCTCTGTCCGCTCTTCGCCGCCGCTGTTTTCTTTTTTAGTCGTCATCTACGTTTTCAGTCCTTTCTCATTAGAATGGCAGATCATCGTCGGAAATGTCAATCGGTTTCCCGTCCGAGAATGGATCATGATTGTCTCGCGGGCTGCTATATCGGTTGTTCCCGGGCATCTCTTCCCTCATTCCGGAGCTCTGTCCCCCGGCATCCCGGTTGGCCGATTCCAGAAAACGGACATTGTCCGCCACCACTTCCGTCACATAAACTCTGCGGCCTTCATTATTATCATAGTTTCTTACCTGAATGCGACCTTCCACTGCGGTCAGTCTTCCTTTGCGCAAGTAGTTGGCGCAGGTTTCGGCGAGCTGCCTCCAGGTCACTATGTTAATAAAGTCGGCTTCTCGTTCATTATTCTGGTTAGTAAAGGGCCGGTCTACTGCCAGTGTGAACTGGGTTACCGCTACGCCGGTAGGGGTATATCTCAGTTCAGGATCCCGAGTCAGCCTTCCGATTAGAATAACACGGTTTAACAATCTTGTTCCCTCCCCCGCATTTCCGCATAACTGTCACGAATTGTTAAGCAAAGCAATGTTATTACGCTACAACGTCATTAACGATCAGGTAACGAATGATTTCATCCGAAATCTTCATTACACGGTCAAGTTCCGCTACAACTTCCGGAGTAGCGTTGAAATTTACCAGTACGTAAATTCCGTCGCGGAACTTTTCGATCTCATACGCAAGACGGCGTTTACCCATCACTTCGCTCTTCGTGATCTCTCCACCATTGTTAATGATGCCTTCGAACTTAGAGATGGCGGCGTCAACCGCTTCTTGTTCGATGTCGGGACGAAGAATGTACATTACTTCATATTTGCGCATGTCGATTCACCTCCTTATGGACTTAGCGGCCCCCACGCATTCGCCTTAAGCGATGCCTTCCTTCTTAACAGAAGGAATTAAGCCGGGAGCAAGGAGCAAGAAAGAAATCCATTTCAAACTCGCACCATATAAATATACCAAATCCGGGCGCCAATTACAAGAGATGTGCCGTACACTTGCTCGTATGGCCCCCTATAATTGGAATCGCCCCAATTACATGGTCTCACCTCATTCGGACGATAATAGTTAGTACTTGGAGGTGAAAAGGATGGGAGAACAAACCGAATTCAACACCGGCGACAAAGCTCCTAATGATGGAGAGTATATCGAAATTGGCGAGAACGACTTCCATATGGGCATCAACAATCCCAAGATCATCTCCTTGAAGAAAGGGGAGCGATTCCCGGAGCCGTCCAACCATAATCGTAAATGGAAACGAAAAAAACATTAAAGAGGGAACCCTCATGAGAAAAACAGCGACCATCATCTTTACCGTTATTGCCATAGCCATTTGCTTCATTCATTATCTTGGCTATGATCCGAAGAATATGATTCTGATCTCCTTAAGCATACCTCTTTGGATCATCCCCTTTTTCACGGACATCGCCCATGTTAACCTGTTTTTCGCATACGCCTTGACCATTGCGTCCTGGGCGCTGCTTGGATATATTGTCGATCGGTATGTGTTTAGGGCCCGGGCCAGGGATTGATTTCTCTCGCCCTCCCCTCTTATATCACATGGATAAACGGCTATCGCCGTCCTTAGGACGGGTGCGTTTACCGGTGAAATATAAAAAAAGCTCTTAACGGAGCATCTCGAAGATGAATAACCCGGTATTAGAGGAAGCTTTTTATGCCAATAGGAATCTATATTTTCATCGTATTAATGCTGTAAAGAATTTAAAGATTCCTATGTGGTAAAAAAAGCTCCTAACGGAGCATCTCGAAGATGAATAACCCGGTATTAGAGGAAGCTTTTTATGCCAATAGGAATCTATATTTTCATCGTATTAACGAAACTTAAAGATTCCTATGTGGTAAAAAAAGCTCCTAACGGAGCATCTCGAAGATGAAAAAAACTTATACTTTCTTATATTTTAAAAAACGCCCCCCTGCGTAATTCGCAAGAAAGCGTTAGTTAACGGAATTATGTATAGACCCTGCTCGACCCACCCTCACAACCTGTAATCTATAAATCACATGGTTGGATAAATGGCGGAAAGGGTGGGATTCGAACCCACGCACGCCTTGCGACGCCTAGCTGATTTCGAGTCAGCCCCCTTGGACCTCTTGGGTACCTTTCCGTTTAGCACAAGAAAGATTGTACCATAAGATGCAGGGTAAAATCAACTGAATTGTTGTCCGGGATCGGAAAATTCCGGATTGGACCGCAGCACTTTTTTAAGCTTGCTTTCAAACTTCGCCCTCGGCACCAGAACACTATGCTTGCACCCGGTGCAGCGGATCCGGATATCCATTCCCATACGAATGATTTCCATTTCATTAGTGCCGCATGGGTGCGGCTTTTTCATCTGGACAACATCTCCAAGCTGATACTGCTTACGCTCCATCTCCCCTGTTTCCCCCTTCCTTGACTTACGCCGGCATGGCAATTTCGATTTTATGCTGATCCAGTGTTTTCTTCACTTGGGCCAATATTTCTCTCTTCACTTGTTCTTCCTGATTAGGCTTGCATTCGGCAACAATCCTCAAGGTTAAATCCGACATCCCCATCGTCTGCATGCCGAGCACTTCCGGCCTGGTTACCAGGAGCTGATTGTCGGCCATTTCTGCAAACGCCTCTTTCAGATAGAATATTGCTTTATCGACATCGGAATGATAGGAAAGAACAATATCAACAACAGAAAGCGAATTCCGCATCGAATAATTCGTTACCTGCGTAATTAAGCCGTTAGGAATAATATAAACCTCTCCTGTCCAACTGGCAATACGCGTCACCCTTAAACCGATTTCCTCTACCGTACCTTTATAACTGCCGATTTGGACCGTGTCGCCTACGGCAAACTGATCTTCAAATATAATGAAAAAACCGGTGATCACATCTTTCACCAAGCTTTGTGCTCCGAAACCGATGGCCAGACCGACGACTCCGGCTCCCGCCAGCAACGGCCCTAAATGCAGTCCAAGCTGACTGAGAATCATCAATATCAGAATAAAATTAACCGTATAATTAACGACATTTCCTACAAGCTTGCCTAAAGTTTTGGCCCGCCGCTGACTGAATCTTAACGGATTCTTTTCACGTTCCCTCACAAGTCGGTCCACCAGACGTCTGGTGACTGCCTTGACGATTTTACCGAGGAGGAGAATCAGTAATATTTTGATGAGACCGATCAATATTTGATTCCAGGTTTTCGGGCTCATGAACGTTTCAACGAGTTGGGAATAAAAATGATGAATTGCATTAGTATTCTCTGTAAGCGCTTCTTGAACAAGTATATTGCTCAGCACTTGGTTGTCCTCCCTGTCCGTTACCGTTCTGGCATATCGATGGTAACATATTTCCCATTCTTTTGAAAATAAATCCCCCTGATTTCCACCTGCTCCGTCCGTATGATGTTCTGGACCCTCTCCAACTCCGCAGCATCAAATTCAATGGACAAAGCACAGCCGGCGGTAATTTCCTTGGGCGTAGGCCGGATATCTATTTCAATATCGGCATATTCCAGAAGCATCTCCGCCCTTAAAGCTTGCTGTGTAGAATCAAAAGCAATGACCATTAACGATTCCATGCCATTTATTCCTTTCTGGTCTCTCTGTTCCTCAACAACAAAATCTCACGCATAGATGCCTCCGCATCTCCTATAAAATGATTCTAGTTCTATTTTCTTGTTTTTGAATGGTGCATGTATAAACAGCATTTTCCAGCCGTATACTAGTAGAAAAGCTCTATGGATGCCCTTTCGGAGATATCGATGTGGTCAAAAAATAACGGACATGGAGGAAACCATGAAATTTTCTTTCAATGCGGACAAGAATTCGTCCAGCGGTTCCATTCTCGTTCCTTATACCGACTCTCAATCGGCGCAAATGATCGCTTCCAAGCTCTCCCTCTATTTTCAAGAGGTTCCGGTTGCCCAACCGATTATCTTCGTCTGTATCGGAACCGACCGTTCTACCGGCGATGCACTCGGGCCATTAGTGGGCACCCGCTTGCTCGCTTACAATCTGGTCGACTTTCCTGTTTATGGAACCCTGGAAGAGCCCGTCCATGCCCTAAATCTGGCCGAAACCTTATCGGCCATCGAACAAACCTATAGAGATCCTTTCATCGTAGGAATAGATGCTTGTCTGGGCCAGCTCTCCAGCGTGGGGTCCATTAAGGTAGGCTCCGGCCCTCTGAAGCCGGGAGCCGGCGTCAACAAGGATTTACCGCCCGTCGGCCATATTCACATCACTGGAATCGTGAATGTCGGAGGCTTCATGGAGTATTTTGTTCTCCAGAACACCCGATTGCATCTGGTTACGATGCTGGCGGATACGATTGCCAAGTCGATTCATCTGTCCCTTAATCATTCCCAGAGGACAGCCTCTGCGGCTTTCCCGCCTTTTCCATTATCAAATCAATAACTTGTTTTTCCTCCGGGGATAAACTGTAGGAGGACACGCCTTGTTTGATCGGTTTCGCATACAAATAACTTTCGTTTCGGCCATGAATGCCTGTTAATACAACCCCGTCTCTTTCTTCGTCCAGAAAAGCGATGGAGAAGCTCATATCACTCCCCTGATCGGGAAAGGCATTATACCGGATTACCTCTACATGGCCCTTCATTTTTTTCATTTCCTTCTCCAGGTGTTGGACAGATTCCATATAATTCTGATTCGCTGCCGCTGCTTGCCGGTAGCTTTCTTGCATTTGTATAAGCATCTGTTCCAGATTTTCCGTGCCCCCGCGCATCATTCTTTTGTATTTCTTATTCATCCTGGCCAGCTTGATCCAGAGCACGATAATGAGAAGGAACATGAACCCGATAACCAGCACTTGCACAGCTTCCCACATTTCGGGCTCCAATCCGAATATTAATTCCATACATGTGCCACCCTTTTTTTCTAAATATAAGAGGATAGGCTTGCAACCCTCGGCTCCTATTTTTCAAATTTTGATCTCTTCTAATGAAAATTCTTTATTAGTTTTTCTCTTTCCCCTGCTTCTTATATCCTCGGCAAATTTCTTCCATCGCCTTAATTAAGCATTCCACCTGCTCCACAGTCGAATAATAACCGACACTGGCTCTAACGGCCCCTGTAGCTGTTGTCCCTGCCGTTTCATGACCGAGAGGCGTGCAGTGAAAACCGGCACGGACGGCAATCCGATATTCGCGGTCCAATTGAAAAGCGATTTCCGAAGCATCCGCATTCTCCACCACAAAAGAGACAATTCCTGTCTTGTCTTCCCCTAAATCCGGACCGAGTATTCGTAAGCCGGAAATGTTCCGCAGCCCCTCCATCATTAACTGCGTCAATTCCCATTCCTTCCTATGGATCTGTTCCACCGTTTCTTTCATGATAAACTTGATCCCTGCTGCTAATCCGGCAATCCCAACCGTATTCGGCGTCCCGGCTTCATATCGATCCGGGCGAACGGAAGGCTGATCCACCTCCTCCGATTGACTTCCCGTTCCTCCATGAAGAATCGGCTCCAAATCGATCTCAGGGGATATATATAGCCCCCCGGTACCCTGTGGGCCGAGCAAACCCTTATGCCCGGGAAAGGCCAGCATATCGATGCCTTCCTCAGCAACATTTATCGGCACCGTCCCTGCCGTCTGAGCCGCATCAACCAGCAGCTTGACGCCGTTATGTCGGCACAGCTCCGCAAACTCGGCTATTGGCTGTATCGTACCCAGCAAATTAGAGCTATGGCTGCAAACAAATAGCGTAGTTTCCGGCCGAAAGGCTGCAGCCGCTTCATCCACACTTATTTTCCCCTGTTTATCAGCCTGCAAATAAGTAATTTGAACCCCTCTGGTCCTTCGCAAATATTCCAAAGGCCGTCTTACCGAGTTATGTTCCATCGAGGTACAGATGACGTGGTGGTCTCCTTGGCGCACAAAGCCTTTAATGGCTAAATTCAGAGCTGCGGTCGCATTGGACGTAAAGACGATATCATTCGGATTGCGAATTCCAAACAGCTTGGCCGCCAGAGTGCGTGCTTCAAATACAATCCGGCTTGCCCTCACCGCCATGCTGTGGCTTCCTCTTCCCGGATTAGCCCCCGCTTCTTCCATACATGCAATCATAGCTTCTGCAACTTCAGGAGGCTTCGGCCAAGAGGAAGCGGCATTATCAAAATATATATGAGGCACCCTCCCCCCTCCTTCCGTCAAATTTCCACCTTTATAATCATTCACTCTAATTCCCGACTATCCATCAACTTCACTGCAGCTTTTTAGCGAGAAAAATGAAGCCTTTTCGAAGAAATCGAATCCATCTTTAGCGGAAACTTTTTATGCCAATGAGAAGTTGTTCTACTTTTAATGCAATTTATACACTTAAACTCTCTAGTTTGGTCAAGAAAAGCATACCTTGTCGGTTTACTCTCGGAAAACCTCGGTATGCTTATATATTCCTACAACAAACGTTCTTATCTCTCCAAGAAACCGGGGTGACAATGATTTCTCCAACTCTACAAGCAATCTTACCTTTTACCCTTAAGATGTTTTTCCCTGCAGCAGCTCAAGCAGCCTTTCCAAATCTTCTTTAGAATAATATAGCAGCTCAATCTTCCCTTTGTTGTTGGAATGCTTGATCTTTACAGTTGTCTGGTAGAAATCTCTTAATGTTTCCTCTACTTGATGAATATATGGATCTCTCTTTCTATTCGGCTTCGTTTTAGGCTCATTCTTCGACTTTTCTTCGTGCTTCTGAATCGCTTCTTCCAGCTCACGTACACTCCACTGTTCACGAATCGTCAGCTCTGCAAACTCCTTCTTCAGCTTGTCGTTCTTTACTCCGACAATCGCCCGGGCATGTCCCATGGATAATGTTCCACGTGAAACATATTTTTTGATTTCCTCCGGCAATTGCAGCAATCTCAAGAAGTTCGCTACGTGGGACCGGCTCTTCCCTACCTTCATCGCAAGCTCCTCTTGAGTAAGAGAAAACTGTTCCGCCAATGATTGATACGCTTGAGCAAGCTCTATCGCATTCAAATCTTCTCTCTGAATATTCTCGATTAGAGCAATCTCCATCACTTGCTGATCTGAAAACTTCTTAACGACAGCCGGAATCGTAGCTTGTCCTGATAGCTGAGAGGCCCTGAACCGTCTCTCTCCTGCAATAATTTCATACCCTTTGAGAACTGTCCTTACAATAATCGGTTGAATAACGCCATGCTCTTTAATCGATGCGGCAAGCTCTTGAATGCTTTCTTCATCAAATGTTTTTCGAGGCTGATATGGATTAGGCCGGAGCTGTGAAAGGGGAATTTCAATTACTTTATCGTCATCGCTAATATTTAAAGAAGGAATTAGAGCGTCTAATCCTCTACCCAGTCTTTTATTCAAGTTCAATCACTTCCTTCGCTAATTCCATATACACTTCTGCCCCTTTGGAGCGTGGATCATAGGTTATTATGGACTGACCGTGACTGGGCGCTTCGCTCAAACGAACGTTGCGCGGAATAATGGTCCGGTATACTTTCTGCTGGAAGTATTTCTTTACTTCCTCTATGACCTGAATACCGAGATTCGTTCTAGCGTCAAACATCGTTAGAAGAACTCCTTCAATCTGCAACGAGGTATTCAAATGCTTCTGCACTAGCCGTACAGTATTTAATAATTGACTTAATCCTTCCAGAGCATAATATTCACATTGGATAGGTATAATGACAGAATCGGCCGCCGTTAAAGAATTAAGAGTCAGCATGCCGAGGGAAGGAGGACAATCAATCAATATATAGTCGAATATGTGCTTTACAAGCTGCAGAGATTTCTTCAGGCGAACCTCTCTGGAAATCGTAGGCACTAATTCGATTTCGGCGCCGGCTAGCTGGATCGTTGCCGGAATCACCTTCAAATTTGGCAGATTTGTATCTAAAATAGCTTCTTTAGGATGAACATCGTTAATAATAATGTCGTAGATACAGTAAACGACATCCGCTTTGTTCACACCTATTCCGCTAGTCGTATTCCCCTGGGGGTCTATATCGACCAACAACACCTTTTTTCCTAACGCGGATAAGGATGCGCCGAGGTTTACTGAGGTGGTTGTTTTGCCAACTCCTCCTTTTTGATTAGTAATGGCAATAATCTTTGACACATTGGTTCACCTCAATATCGTTATTCACATCAACCGAATTAACCAATGAACCGTAGGCCGGACCCTGCCAACGGCACGATTGCTCGACAAAAAAAGCGGCCATCGCCGCAGTTTTTTAAAATATAAGAAAGTATAAGTTTTCATCTATACCTGTTCTTATATTTCATTGGTAAACGCGCCCGTCCTAAGGACGGCGATAGCCGTTTATCCTTGTTCGAAACATACGCTTTATTGTTTAGGAATCGATATGATGATTTCGTAATGATCTTCGAAGTCTTTCTCATCTGTACTAATGTTCATACCCGAACTCGAAATCATGTCCACGGACTGTCTGATTGTATTGACTGCCAGCCTCACATCTTTAGAGAAAGTAATTCTCTTCTTCCTCTTGGGCTTGCTCGCCTCATTGTAGAAGTTAACCCTGGCTTCCGTCTGTTTTACATTCAAATCTTTAGTAATGATCTCGTCCAGAAGCTTCAACTGAAGCTCTTCATTGTCCAAAGATAACAGAGCCCGGGCATGACGCTCCGAAATTTTCCGTTCCATAAGCGCTTGCTTAACAGGCTCGCTTAGCTGCAGAAGCCTGATTTTATTGGCAATCGTCGATTGGCTTTTCCCCAGTCTTTGGGCCAGACTTTCCTGAGTCAGCTGATGCAGCTCCATTAGCTTCTGATAAGCAACCGCTTCTTCAATAGCCGTTAGTCCTTCCCTCTGAAGGTTTTCGATGAGGGCAATGGAGGCTGCCTGAGCATCGTTAAATTCCCGTATAATGGCCGGGACTGTTTCCAGTCCAAGCTTCTTAACAGCTCTCCAGCGCCGTTCGCCCGCAATAATCTCAAACTTTCCTTCGCGGACCCGGACTACAATTGGTTGAATAACGCCATGAGTCTTAATCGTCTGGAGCAGCTCATCTATTCTTTCTTCATCAAATACGGTCCTTGGTTGATAAGGACTCGGTAGAATATCCTGAACGGGTATTTGCTTCACTTCGTCCGAAGGCGTTCTTTCCGTGAAACCAAAGAGCTTAGATATTTGTTCCCTCATCCTGTCTTTACCCACCTAACTCTTTCACAATAAATATCCGTAATAATAAATTCTCCACAGACAAGAAATATCCTGCCTGACAGACATGAATTTATTGTTTCACGTGAAACATTTTTGTTTTTGTCACAAAATTTCGCATATAGCTGGTGAGGTGTTTGAGTTTATGTTCTAACCAGCGGCTTCTTAAGCGGAGTTCCTGCCGGCCGCGGATACTTGCGCGGGGTCTCCCCCGTTTTTTGCAGCACAACGATATGTCTTTCCGCTTGCTCGATCGGCAATTCCATGCGATAGATCTGCACCAGCTTGGCTTTCAGTTCTATCATACTGAATGAGGATTCCTCCACTTCTTCGTGAGGATTGGTGCCTTTCATTGCAGCGAACCAACCGCCCTTACGGACAAAGGGCAAACAAAACTCGTTCAACACACTTTGTCTGGCGACGGCTCTGGCGGTTACCATATCGAAGTGATCCCGGTATCCGCTTTGTCTGCCCCAATCTTCCGCTCTTCCATGAATTAATTCGACTTCCGAAAGAGATAGCTGTTGAACAAGATGCTCAAGAAAACCTATTCTCTTCTTCAATGAGTCGATAATGGTTACCCGAAGATGCGGGAACGCAATTTTCAAAGGGATGCTGGGAAATCCGGCCCCTGATCCGATATCAGCCAAGGTTCTGATCTCTTGAAGGTCAAGGAAGAAGGACAGAGAGAGGGAGTCGTAAAAATGCTTGATATACACTTGCTCCTCTTCCGTAATCCCCGTCAGGTTCATCTTCTCATTCCATGTTACCAATTCTCTGTAGTACGTTGCAAACTGCTCCAACTGAACCGGGATCAGCTCGATCCCTTCCTGCTTGAGCCGACCCGCAAACGATGCCGCTACCGATTCGCTGCTCATTGTGATCTGGCCGCCGTTACTTGATTATAGTGTTCCAAATAAACAAGGAGGATGGAAATATCCGCCGGTGAAACCCCGGAAATACGTGAAGCCTGGCCAATCGACAGCGGACGGATTTTGGATAGCTTCTGCCGGGCCTCGATCGCAATTCCATGAATGTCGTCATAGACGATATCCTCCGGAATCTTCTTCTTCTCCATCTTTTTCAACCTTTCTACCTGCTGCAGCTGCTTCTCGATATAACCGGAATATTTGAATTGAATTTCCACCTGTTCCTTAACGTCCTCCGGCAATTCAACCGGCGATGGGGAAATCGCCTCAATGTGGGCATAAGTCACTTCCGGCCTGCGCAGAAGAGAGCCCAATTCAACCGCATTATTCAGTTCAACCGTTCCGGCTTCCCTCAAGATTTGTTGAACGTTCGGCTCCGGTCTGACTTTCGTTTGCTTCAGCCGTTCCAATTCCTGTTCAATCATCTCTTTCTTCTGAACGAATTTTCTGTAGCGTTCCTCTGGAATCAGTCCGATATCGTAACCTATCTGGGTCAGCCTCAGATCGGCGTTGTCATGACGCAGCAGCAACCGGTATTCGGCGCGGGAAGTGAGCAAACGATAAGGCTCGTTAGTTCCTTTCGTCACCAGGTCATCGATCAGAACTCCGATATATCCCTGAGATCGATCGAGAATAACCGGCTCCTCCCCCTTGACCTGGCGGGCCGCATTTATGCCTGCCATAATACCTTGGGCAGCGGCTTCCTCATACCCGGATGTTCCGTTAAGCTGTCCTGCCGTAAACAGCGAACGAATTCGCTTCGTTTCCAATGTGGGCCACAATTGGTTAGGGACAATCACATCATATTCAATGGCATAACCGGTTCTCATCATCTCCGCTTTTTCCAGGCCCGGCACAGACCGAATCATGCGAATCTGGATTTCTTCCGGCATGCTGGTGGAGAGACCTTGTATATAATACTCCGAAGTATGCCTTCCCTCCGGCTCCAGAAAAATTTGATGCTTCGGCTTATCGGCGAAACGCACGATTTTATCCTCAATAGAAGGACAATAACGGGTTCCGACCCCTTCGATCGCACCCGAAAACATCGGCGCCCGGTGCAAATTGTTACTTATAATGTCGTGCGTCTCCGGCGATGTATAAGTCAACCAGCATGGCAGCTGGTCCTTGATGCTCTCTGTCGTTTCATAGGAAAAATGGCTGGGATTCTCGTCCCCGGGCTGAATTTCCATCTTCGTGAAATCGATCGTTTCCTTATTAATCCGCGGAGGAGTGCCTGTTTTGAAGCGGACCAGCTCGAAGCCCAGAGCCTTCAAGCATTCGGACAGCTTCACCGATGGCTGCTGGTTATTCGGACCGCTCTCATACATGAGCTCTCCCATAATTACTTTTCCTCTTAAATAGGTTCCTGTTGTGAGAACAACCGCCTTGCCAAAATATTGAGCCCCTGTCTTCGTGACGACTCCCTTGCATACTCCGTCCTCGACAATCAGATCCTCCACCATTCCTTGGCGCAGGCTAAGGCGCTCCTGCTTTTCGATGGTTTCCTTCATCGTTTGCTGATACAGAAACTTATCCGCTTGAGCCCGCAAGGCGTGAACGGCCGGTCCCTTCCCCGTATTCAACATCCTCATCTGAATATAGGTCTTGTCGATATTCCGTCCCATCTCCCCGCCCAAGGCATCCACTTCACGGACGACATGCCCTTTGGCCGGCCCGCCAATCGAAGGATTGCACGGCATAAAGGCGATCATATCCAAATTGATGGTCAGCAACAATGTTTGACAGCCCATTCTCGCAGCGGCTAGAGCCGCCTCACAACCGGCATGCCCCGCCCCGATGACGATGACATCAAAATGACCTGCATCATATCCCATCATTTTCACCTTCCTTATCCTTTTTCTTATATGAAAAGTTAAACGGTTTTGGGAACACTTTGCGCCGAGTTTCGACATCAACGTGCTCCTTCCTAGTATCTTATATATAGTTATAAGGCTTGGAATCCGACGAAAAATCCTATCTTTCGTTCCTAAATAAGCGCCCGATTTTAAAGGATATTATCCTCACCCGGATCCTATTTTACCTTTTTACTTCCCTAAACAAAACTGTGAGAAAATTTGGTCGATCAGTGATTCTCCAACGGAATCCCCTATAATTTCTCCCAACTGCTCCCAACTGTTGCGTACATCTATTTGAATCATATCGATGGGCACGAATTGCTCCGCCGCCATCATGGCCTCCCGAAGGGAAGCCTTAGCTTCCTTAAGCAGATGAATGTGGCGGACATTGCTGACATAAGTCGCATCATTCGACTCCAGCCGCCCGCTGAAGAATATGGCGGAGATGGCCTTCTCCAGCTCCTCCATCCCCCTGTTCTCCTGGACCGACATCATTACAATACGCTCTTCATCCAGGAAAGAGGACAATCTTCCGATATCCAGCTTCCGGGGCAAATCGATTTTGTTGACGATAACAATTACTTGTCGGTCTTTAAGCTGCTCAAGCAATTGCAGCTCATCGTCATTCAGCTCCTCGCCCGCATTAAGGACAAGCAGGATCAGATCCGCATCCGACAATGCGCTTCGCGATTTCTCGACACCGATCTGCTCGACAACATCCGACGTTTCGCGAATTCCCGCTGTATCCAACAGCTTCAACGGAATCCCGTTAATCGTAACATACTCTTCAATAACGTCTCTAGTGGTCCCGGGAATATCCGTTACGATCGCCCGGTTTTCTTGGGCAAGGGCATTCAGCAGAGAAGATTTCCCTACATTCGGACGGCCCACTATAGCCGTTACGATTCCCTCGCGTATTATTTTTCCTTGCTCCGCCGTTTTCAATAATTCATCTATTTTGGCGATCGCTTCCCTGCTTTTGTCGACAATGAATGCACTGGTCATTTCCTCGACATCATGCTCTGGATAATCGATATTCACCTCTATATGGGCCATAAGCTCCACCAACTGCTGCCTCAACTGCTTAATTTGTTGGGAAAGTGACCCTTCCGCCTGCTTCATGGCTATTTTATAAGCACGGTCCGATTTGGAGCGAATCAAATCAATTACCGCCTCGGCCTGGGAAAGGTCAATCCGTCCATTCAAGAAAGCCCTCTTCGTGAACTCCCCCGGTTCAGCCAGCCGAATGCCTTTGCTCAACAGAAGATCCAGCACTTTCTTAACCGACACCAATCCCCCATGGCAGCCTATTTCGACAACATCCTCCATCGTAAACGAGCGTGGGGCTCTCATCACCGTAACCAGCACCTCGTCGACCTTCTCCAGTGACTCCGGATCTTGAATAAACCCGTAGTGCACCGTATGGGTGGCCGCTTCGGTCAGTCTTGTTCTAGATTTAAACACCTGTTCTACATTAGGAATGGCATCCTGCCCGCTGACCCGAATAACCGCAATACTTCCCTCTCCCAGCGGTGTTGCAATAGCCGCAATCGTATCATGAATCATTCTATTACCACCTCCTGAGCAGCTTAATCGGTATGGAAAGAAAAAAAGCAATGACTCCCTCTTCGGCAAGAAGTCATTGCACCGTTCCTACTTTAAGGCGATCACCACTCTGCGATTCGGCTCTTCCCCTTTACTGTATGTTTTCACCGAAGGGTGATCCTGTAGTTTGGAATGGATAATTTTGCGTTCAAGGGAAGACATCGGTTCCAGAATGACTTCCTTCTTACTCTTGATAACCCTGGAAGCCAATCGCATGGCGAGATCTTCTAATGTTTTTCTTCTGCGGCTCCGGAAATCTTCGGCATCCAGCACTATTTTAACATGGGTATTGGAATAACGGTTAGCTACAATATTTACTAAATATTGGAGAGCATCTAAAGTTTGCCCTCTTCTTCCGATTAATATCCCTAACTCTTCCCCGTTCAAGTCGAACGTCGTCAAATCCCTTCCGGCCTGAACATCGATATCCGTACGCAAATTCATCGTCCGAAAAATATCTTTAAGAAATGCCACAGCTTCCTCAATCGGATCAGGAATTAATTCGAGCTCTACCTTCGCATCCTTGGCACCAATTAGTCCAAACAGCCCTCTCGAGGGCTGTTCAAGAATGTTTACTTTAACTCGGTCTTCCGTTACTTCCCACTTTCCTAACCCTTGCTTTACGGCATCTTCAACCGTTTTTCCAGAAACCACAATCTTCTTCATTAGAAATGGCCACCCCTATTTTTTAGATGGTCTATAAAGAATATAGGATTGTATGATTGTGAAGATGTTGCTGTATACCCAGTACAAAGGCAGCGCAGCCGGAAAATTCATAGCCATTACGAAGATAAGCACCGGGAAAATAAATAACAGGGCCTGCATGGGCGAATTGCTCACTTGGGTCGACATGACCTTCTGCTGCAAATAAGTCGTCAAAGCGGCCAGCACCGGCAGTACATAGAACGGATCGGGCTTACCCAGCTCCATCCACAAGAAAGAATGGTTAGCGATTTCCCCATTACGCATAATCGCATTATACAGTGCAATCAGAATCGGCATCTGAACAAGTAAAGGCAAGCATCCCGCTAACGGGTTGACGTTATGCTTTTGAAACAGCTTCATGGTTTCTTCTTGCTGCTTTTGCGGATTGTCCTTGTACTTCTCTTTAATTTTCATCAATTCGGGTTGAATCGCTTGCATTTGCTTCGAGCTGCGGTATTGCTTCAGCGTAAGCGGCAAAACGAGGAATCGGATAATCACTGTAACGATCAGGATGGATAATCCGTATTGGCCCCACAGCATATCGGCGAACCAGTTCAGTACACTGGAAAGCGGATAAACGAAATACTTGTCCCAAATTCCGTTGTTCGGATCAATGGGACTGAATTGCGTCGGACTACAGGCAGATAACAGCAGCACCAACAATCCCAGCGGTATTAACTTATAGAAGCGACGAATCAATATCAAATCCTCCCGGAAGTTTTGTGGGATAACCAACCCGGCTTCCTAGACGTCTGCCATTCGTTCGTTCTCCAATCCAAAACTTTCTATATTATATAAGGATAAACGGCTATCGCCGTCCTCTGGACAGGCGCGTTTACCGATGAATATAAGAACAGGTATAAGGCGAAACTTATACTTTCTTATATTATGAGAAAAACTCCTATCGGAGTATTTCATGGATGAGCGACCGCGTTTAAAGGACGTTCTATTGCCAAATAGAATGGAAAGAGAGCGCTCGGTAAACGGGCTTCTTCCTTCTATTGCAGCAAATGCGGCATAATATCTCCCGTTCTACTAAATAGAAAGAAGGCAGAAATCGTTAACAGCCGCTTACTCAACCTTCCAATAATGCTCAATAGAGCAAATCATACATCAAAAAACAATATATCATAACTACTGTAACAAATAAATATTTATCGATTATTTCTTTTTGAACAAGCCCGCTTTTTTCAGGACATGGAACAAGCTTTTCTCCATTTCATGATAAGACATATCGGCGGCCGGTTTTCGGGCAATGAAAATAAGATCCGCATTCCCTTCAATACGGTCTATATTCAAGCGGATAATTTCCTTGACCACTCTGCGGATCCGATTACGGACGACTGCATTGCCTACCTTCTTGCTCACCGATACCCCTACCCTCAATGGCTGAGAGGCGTTCTTTTCCTTCCGGTAAAGCACAAACTGATGATTCGCAGTCGACTTGCCCCAGCGGTACACTTTACTAAAATCTTCTCTTTTGGCCAAACGATTCTGTTTATGCACTGCGAACTCCCCAATTTGTCAAGAAAACTTTAACCTTCCCTTGCTCCGAAAGAGAATGTGGTTTATAAGCCTCCATCCACATGCTCCGCCCTTTCTATTGGGACAGGCCTTTCGGACAGCAAGTATAAGGTAACGCACTCCATGAACGGCCGGATCTTGATTACAGCAATCTATTTAGTTCTAGGTTTAACATTTTTGCCTTATTTAAAACTTGCGCTGCCGGCTGTTATGCCAGCTTGATCCTTCGGGGCTTCCTCCTTCCGAACCTTCATATTCCGAGAACCGAATCCTGGTATAAATTCAGTCCCTGTAAGCCAGGCAAGGAGACACCGGGCACCAAACAGGAAAAAAGACCACTCGCAAGTGGTCTCAAAAAAATTAAGCAGTCAGTACTTTTCTGCCCTTTTGGCGACGAGCTTGAATTACCTTGCGGCCATTCTTCGTACTCATGCGCTTACGGAAACCGTGTACTTTTTTACGCTTTCTTACGTTCGGTTGGAAAGTCGGTTTCATTATATAGCACCTCCCCGAGGAATTACATCCCAAAAATACCTCTAATAATTAAATCATCTCGCAGGCCAAAAGTCAACCGGACTTCACTCTGGAGCCCGCGCTATTTTCATCCACGGAAGGCTGTGAATAATTTTGTGGCAAATTTAGCAGAACTCTGTCGAAATATCAACAATTTATAAACACTGGACAGGTATGTGCATCGAATCTATTCACAAGTTGGCGAAATTGTGGATAATTTATCGAATTCCATTGAATCCTCTCCCTCTTTTTGATATATTTAAATTGTTTTCGCCTGTGGATATTTATCAAATACATAGAAATTATCAACATGTTGTGGATAATATTGTGAACAATTTGAACTTTTCCTTCCCAATAACCCTTCTAATTCCCTTGATAATGTGGATAATTGACATGTTGTTCCTTGATATGACAATATATTCAATGGCTGTCGCCACGTTTTTTAAAGGAGTGACTGTTTGTGGAAAGCCATGTCAATAACTTATGGCAACAAGTACTTTCAGAAATTCAAACCAAGCTAAGCAAGCCCAGTTTTGATACGTGGCTTAAATCTACCCAAGCAAAGGTATTTACCGATACCCTCCTTGTCATATGCGCTCCTAACAATTTTGCACGCGAATGGCTGGAAACCCGGTATGCCAAGATGATCAAGGCGACGGTTTACGAATGTTTAGGCAAGGATGTGACTGTAGAGGTCGTCATTGAGGACGGCTCCCCTGCCCAGCCTCCATCCATACAAACCGCAGCACCGGTTCAACCCGAGACCGCCGTTCAGGAAGAATGGTCTTACGCCAGTATGATGAACCCCAAATATACGTTCGATACGTTCGTTATCGGCGCCGGGAACCGGTTTGCCCATGCGGCTTCTTTAGCTGTGGCCGAAGCGCCTGCGAAATCGTATAATCCGCTATTTTTATATGGTGGAGTGGGACTTGGCAAAACCCATTTAATGCATGCCATCGGACATTATGTACTCGAGCATAATCCCAATGCGCGGGTTCTCTATATATCTTCCGAGAAATTTACGAATGAATTTATTAACGCGATCCGTGACAACCGCGGCGAGAGCTTCCGGAACAAGTACCGCAACATCGACGTTCTGCTCATCGATGATATTCAGTTTCTCGCCGGCAAAGAGCAGACCCAGGAGGAATTCTTCCATACTTTCAATGCTCTGCACGAAGAAAGTAAGCAAATTATTATTTCAAGCGACAGGCAGCCGAAAGAAATCCCGACCCTGGAGGAGAGGCTGCGCTCCCGGTTCGAATGGGGCTTGATCACAGATATTCAGCCTCCGGATCTGGAGACCAGAATCGCCATCCTGCGCAAGAAGGCCAAAGCGGAGAATCTGGAAATTCCGAATGAAGCCATGGTCTATATCGCCAATCATATTGATACGAATATCCGCGAGCTGGAAGGCGCCCTGATTCGCGTAGTCGCTTATTCTTCTCTTATTAACGAAGACATTACCGTTTCCCTGGCGGCCGATGCGTTGAAGGATATTATCCCTTCCTCCCGGCCCAAAGTAATTACCATTCAAGATATTCAACAGAAGGTCGGGGAATTTTACGGGTTGAAGCTGGAGGATTTCAAGGCGAGGAAACGGACGAAAGCCGTCGCTTTTCCAAGGCAGGTCGCGATGTATCTGTCTCGTGAACTCACCGACTACTCCCTTCCCAAAATTGGAGAAGCCTTCGGAGGAAGAGATCATACGACCGTTATTCATGCCCACGACAAAATTACAATGACGCTTAAGCAAGATCCGGAATTGGGCAAGATCATTCAGAATCTGACCGAAAAAATTAAAAATCCCAGTTGATAACGAAGAAGCCTATGCACAATCTATTCACATGTGGATAGGCTTGATTCTTGTCTTTTTTATTCACATATCCACATATTCAGGCCGCCTACTACTATTACTACTAAAAAAAAGATATAATTTAAAATAGAAAAGCGTTCAGCGAAGCCACATTTTCCACAATGGAAGTTTTGTGTCCTGCTCAGCTTTAAATTCTATTAGAGTAGTTTTTCTCATTTTTCCCAAGCTGCATACATTATGCCGGCTTTTTCGAGTTTGCTATAATACAGGTTATGAGCCGTTTCTTATTTTAAGAACCCGGGAGTGAAATTATGAAACTGACGATTTTAAAAGACCAGCTGAGCGAATCGATCCAGCATGTGTCGAAAGCGATTTCCAGCCGCACAACCATTCCAATCCTTAGCGGAATAAAGATAGATGCTACTCCTAAAGGAGTTATGTTAACGGCAAGCGATACGGACATTTCCATCCAATCCTTTATTCCATTGGAGAATGATGGGATAGAAAATGTGCAATTGGTCCAAACTGGTAGCGTCGTGCTACCCGCCAAATTTTTCATGGAAATGGTGCGCAAGCTGCCTTCCGAACAGATAGAAATCGAAGCCGGCGAAAATCATCAAACGATCATCCGTTCAGGAACAGCCGAGTTTCAATTAGTCGGATTCGATTCGGAGGAATACCCCCTTCTCCCCCAAGTCGATGAGGAGAAAGTCATCTCGATGTCCAGCGATCTGCTGAAGGCAATGATCAAGCAGACCTCCTTCGCTGTATCCACAAGCGAAACGACACCGATTCTGACTGGAGTTCTCTGGTCGTTGACAGAGAATAATCTCAAGCTGATCGGATGCGACCGCCATCGTCTGGCCAGCCGGGAATCTCAAATCGATACCCCTCCAGACCAGGTAATCAAGAGCGTCGTCATTTCCGGTAAAACCTTAAGCGAGCTGAACAAAATATTGCCGGATCATAACTCCTTGATCGATATCGTCTTTACCGAAACACTCGTGCTGTTCAAGCTGAGCAATGTTCTGTTCTATACTCGGGTGCTGGAAGGCGTATATCCGGATACCAGTAAATTGATCCCGCAGCAATTCCAGACAGAAATGGTTATAAAATCCAAATCGTTAATGGACGCGATTGACCGGGCTTATTTGCTTACCAGAGAGAACAAGGCGAATATCGTAAAATTGGTTATGAACGACGATCAAACGATCGAAATTTCGTCCAGCTCATCCGATCTCGGCAAGGTCAAAGAAGTGCTTCCGGTCAGCAGCCATTCCGGAAATCTTCTGCAGATCTCATTCAATTCCAAATTTATGCTCGATGCCTTAAAAGTTATCGATAGCGAATTCGTGCATATCGGATTTACCGGACCGATGAACCCGATTGTTATCCAGCCGGAGGACGGCACGAGAATTTTGCAGCTCATCCTTCCCTACCGGACTACCAGCTAATAAAGGAGTAAGGAAGAATGAAATCTATCGAAATTTCGACGGAGTATATTGCATTGGGGCAATTTCTCAAGCTGGCTGACTGTGTGTCCACCGGCGGACACGCCAAAATATTTCTACAGGAAACGAAGGTTCTCGTTAACGGGGAGCCGGAAAACCGGCGGGGCCGAAAGCTTGTTCCCGGCGATATTATTCAGGTGGACGGCTGTGGGGAATTTCAAGTCCGGCGTTCTTAAACGAAGGCCCGAGCAGTTGAAACGGCAAGCTTGTCTCCAAAGAATAAAGTGCCGCATAGAATAGATAACTGGAGTCGTATGTTACAAAGAGGACCCCTTTCTTTCATTATGGATGAAAGTGTGGAATCATTGCTCTTGCCTTGCGAAGCGGAGCTTTGCGTTAAAGCGGGCTCTTAGGAGGAAATCACTTGTTTCTTAATAGGCTGGCTATTAAAAATTACCGAAACTATGATGAAATAGAGTTGAATACCGACCATAAGGTCAACATTTTTATAGGTCCTAATGCCCAAGGGAAAACCAATTTACTGGAAGCGATCTATGTCCTTGCCCTGTCCAAATCTCATCGTACGCATCATGATAAGCAGCTAATTCGCTGGAATGAACCCTATGCCCAGCTCTATGCGGAAGTGGACAAGAAATACGGCTTGTGCAAGCTCAGTCTCTCGGTTACTCCCCAGGGCAAAAAGGCTAAAATTAATGGCCTCGAGCAAAAAAAACTTAGTGATTTTATCGGAACGCTAAATGTAGTCATGTTTGCCCCGGAGGATTTGGAAATTGTCAAGGGCGCTCCCGGAATCCGCCGGCGGTTCCTTGATATGGAGATCGGCCAGGTTCACCCTGGCTATCTGTATGAAATGACCCAGTATCAGAAGGTGCTGAACCAGCGGAACAATTACTTGAAGCAATTGCCCGGCTTTCCTGCCGCCACGGACCCGATGCTTGAAATTTGGGACGAGCAGTTGGCCCAGTATGGTTCTAAAATCATCAAAAAAAGGCAAAGCTTTATAAAAAAACTGCAAAAATGGGCGGAGTATATCCATTCGGGCATAACGAACGACCTCGAAAAGCTCCGGGTCGAGTACCGTCCCTCCATAGAAACCGGTGATCCCGAAGAGGAAACTATTCTATTTGAGCGATTTATGATAAAGTTAAAACAGATGAAAGATCAGGAAATAAGGCGCGGTACAACACTAGTCGGGCCTCATCGTGATGATATGATGTTTTTTATCAATGACAAAGAAGTTCAGGTTTACGGGTCCCAAGGCCAGCAGAGGACGGCCGCACTTTCCTTGAAGCTGGCCGAGCTCGAGCTGATTCACGAAGAATTGGGAGAGTACCCTGTTCTCTTGCTTGATGATGTCTTGTCCGAATTGGACCCGTATCGGCAAACCCAGCTGATCGAGACCTTTCAGGACAAGGTTCAAACCTTTATCACGACGACCGCCCTGGACAGTGTCAATATGGATAAGCTGTCGGATGCAGCTATATATCACGTTAAGAACGGATCGGTACAGGATAAGTGACGGCTATTCCATCGATTTCTATCCGAATAGGGGTTGAGCCTATGTTCATTCATTTGGGAGGAGAAAAGATCATTCGCGCTAACGAGTTAGTAGCTATATTTGACCTCTCGATCGAAAAAAATTCGAAAATTTCCAAACAATTTGTTACCCATGCGTTAAAAAATAAAAAAATCGAAGTGATAGGCGAAGAGGATAGCAAGTCGATCGTCGTTACAGTCCATAAAGTTTATTATTCCCCTATTTCATCTGCAACACTGAATAAAAGAGCAAGTCAATTGCAAATTCATTAGCCTTATCTGTCCGGAAATTTGAAAAGTAGGTGAAGGGTAATGTCATTGAATCCAAATACTTATGACGAGAATCAGATACAGGTACTGGAAGGTCTGGAGGCGGTCAGAAAACGTCCAGGGATGTACATCGGTTCCACCAGCAGCAGAGGTCTTCACCATTTGGTATGGGAAGTCGTCGATAACAGCATTGACGAAGCTCTGGCCGGTTACTGTACCCGAATTGATGTTACCGTTCATAAAGACAACAGCATTTCAGTAACTGACAACGGACGCGGAATTCCTGTAGGGGAACATGCCAAGATGAAGAAGCCCGCAGTCGAGGTTGTGCTGACGGTGCTTCACGCAGGCGGTAAGTTCGGCGGGGAAGATTCCGGATATAAAGTATCTGGCGGATTGCACGGAGTCGGGGTGTCGGTCGTTAATGCCCTGTCCACTCATCTTACGGTTCAGGTCAAAACAAAAGGAAAAATTCATCTGCAGGAATATAAACGCGGCGTTCCTCAATACGATCTCAAAGTGATCGGAGAAACGGAAGAAACGGGAACGAAGATTACTTTCCTGCCCGATCCGGAAATTTTTACGGAAACCGTCGAATATGATTACGAAATATTACAATCGCGACTTCGGGAGCTGGCTTTTCTCAATAAAGGGATCGAGATCAATCTGTTCGATGAGCGGACAGATGCCTCCAATACATTCAAGTATGACGGGGGAATTATTTCATTCGTCGAATATTTGAACCGGAACCGGGAAGTGCTGCATGACCCGCCGATTTATACCGAAGGAACCAAGGATAACATCCAGGTAGAGATCGCTCTGCAGTATAACGACAGCTATACCGAAAACATTTATTCATTCGCCAATAATATAAACACCCATGAAGGCGGAACCCATGAGTCCGGCTTCAAGAGTGCGTTAACGAGAATTCTGAACGATTACGCGCGCAAATCGAATTCCATCAAGGAGAGCGATTCGAATCTTACCGGAGATGATGTCCGTGAAGGTCTGACGGCAATTATTTCGGTGAAGATTCCTGAACCGCAATTCGAGGGGCAGACCAAGACGAAGCTGGGCAACAGTGAAGTGCGCGGGATTGTAGAGTCCCTCTTCTCCGAGAAGCTGCAGGAATTTCTGGAGGAGCATCCTTCGGTATCCAAGAAAATTATGGAGAAGGGGATTCAGGCGGCCAGAGCACGGGAGGCCGCTCGTAAAGCCCGCGAGCTGACCCGGCGCAAGAACGCGCTCGAAGTCAGTTCATTGCCTGGGAAATTGGCGGATTGTTCTTCCAAGGATGCATCCATTAGTGAAATTTTTATCGTAGAGGGAGATTCGGCCGGCGGTTCCGCCAAGCAGGGCCGGGATCGGCATTTTCAAGCTATTCTTCCGTTGCGGGGTAAAATATTGAACGTAGAAAAAGCCCGTCTGGACCGGATTTTGTCCAACGCGGAAATTCGCGCGATCATCACCGCCCTGGGTACGGGAATCGGGGTAGATTTCGATATATCGAAGGCACGTTATCACAAAGTGATCATTATGACCGATGCCGATGTGGACGGAGCTCATATCCGTACTCTTCTGCTCACGTTCTTCTATCGTTACATGCGCAAGCTGATTGAGGCAGGTTATGTATATATTGCACAGCCTCCATTGTACAAATTAGAACGCAACAAAACGGTGCGCTATGCCTATAACGACAAGCAGCGGGAAGAAATGATGGCCGAATTTGGAGACGGGGCCAAAGTGAATGTCCAACGTTACAAAGGTCTGGGCGAGATGAATGCAGGCCAGCTCTGGGAAACGACGATGGATCCCGAAAGCCGGACACTGCTGCAGGTAAGTATTCAGGATGCTATGGATGCCGACCTTATTTTCGATACGTTGATGGGAGATAATGTCGAGCCCCGGCGGGATTTCATTCAAGAGCATGCCAAGTATGTAACCAACCTGGACATTTAACAATTGATCAAGCAAATTCCGAAAAGGGAGGTTCTGTTTGCACGGAGCCTTCTTTTTAAACTTATAGGACAAACTTGCGGGAGACATTATAGGTGCGGAAAGCGGAGGCGTTTTAAAAAAATAAATCCGTAAGTTCCGGCTGTATGAGCCGCCCAAAGTTCGTTTAATTGTGCAAAAGTTGTGAAAGTAATATAATAACAATGGATATATAAAAGCTGGCCGGCATTCAAATGACTGTGGAAATGGCGGGAAAATCTATTTTCCCTAATTTTCGGCTGGCCGGGTTTTGCAGAACGATCAGGAGGTAAACGATGGCCGAAGAAATGCAACCTCAAATCAAAGAAAGAGATATCGGCTCGGAAATGCGGGAATCGTTCATGGACTACGCGATGAGTATCATCGTCAGCCGTGCGCTCCCTGATGTCCGGGATGGCTTGAAGCCGGTTCACCGCAGAATTCTGTATGCGATGTCTGAATTGGGCATGTCGCCCGATAAGCCATATAAGAAATCGGCCAGAATAGTTGGAGAAGTCATCGGTAAATATCACCCGCATGGAGATTCTGCCGTTTATGAAACGATGGTTCGGATGGCTCAGGACTTCTCCCTTCGCTATATGCTGGTGGATGGCCACGGTAACTTTGGTTCTATAGACGGGGATTCTGCAGCGGCCATGAGATATACCGAAGCCCGCCTGTCGAAGATCGCTATGGAGCTGTTGCGCGATATTAACAAAGAAACGATTGACTTCGTACCGAACTATGATGGCGAGGAACAAGAGCCGGCAGTCCTGCCTTCGCGTTTCCCCAACTTGCTGGTTAACGGGATATCCGGGATTGCTGTCGGCATGGCTACGGCCATTCCTCCTCACAACCTTGGCGAAGTTATCGAAGGCGTTCAGGCGCTGATCAAAAATCCGGACATTACTCCGCTTGAGCTGATGCAATATATTAAGGGGCCCGATTTCCCGACGGGCGGATACATTCTTGGCAGAGAAGGAATCAAGCAGGCCTACTCTACAGGAAGAGGCTCCGTTACCATGCGTGCGAAAGCAACGATTGAGGAAGCCAACGGCAAGGCCCGTATTATTGTTAATGAGCTTCCTTACCAGGTTATCAAGACCCGGTTGATCGTAAACATCGCCGAGCTGGTGCGCGACAAGAAAATCGACGGCATTACCGATCTGCGTGACGAATCAGACCGCAATGGTATGCGGATCGTGATTGAGCTTCGCAAGGATGTCAACCCGAATGTCGTATTAAACAATTTGTACAAGCATACGGCTATGCAAAGTAATTTTGGGATCATTATGCTGGCGATTGTCAATAAAGAGCCCAAGATTTTAAATCTTAAAGAGGTCCTCCATTATTATTTGCTGCATCAGCAGGAAATCATACGCCGGCGGACCGAGTACGATTTACGCAAGGCCGAAGCAAGGGCACATATCTTAGAAGGTCTGCGTATAGCTCTCGATCATTTGGACGAGGTCATCAGTCTGATTCGTTCCTCCAGAACGACTGACATTGCGCGTCAGGGCTTGATGGATACGTTCGCTCTCAGCTATGAACAGGCTCAGGCTATTCTCGATATGCGTCTGCAGCGCCTGACTGGCTTGGAGCGCGAGAAGATCGAAGAGGAATATGCCGAATTGCTGCAGAAAATTGCGGAACTGAAAGAAATTTTGGCTAATGAGAGCCTTATTCTAGGTATCATCAGCGATGAGCTGGAAGAAATCAAAGAACGGTTCAGTGACGAAAGACGGACCGAAATTACGATCGGTGAAGACAGCATTGAAGATGAGGATCTGATTCCTCAGGAAGATGTGATCATTACGATCACTCATTCCGGGTACATCAAGCGTCTTCCCGTAACAACCTATCGCGCTCAAAGACGCGGAGGCCGGGGCGTAGTCGGAATGGATACGAAGGATGATGACTTCGTCGAACATTTGTTTGTATCCAATACACACCACTACCTGATGTTCTTTACGGACAAAGGGAAGGTGTACCGGCTTAAGGCTTATGAAATCCCGGATTTAAGCCGGACGGCCAGAGGAACGCCGATCATTAATTTGATTCAGATAGAGCAGGGAGAAACCGTCAATGCGGTGATCCCGGTCGAGAATTTCGATTCCGATCAATACTTGTTCTTCGCTACCAAAGAGGGAATCGTTAAGAAAACGCCGCTGCAGGATTACGGCAATATCCGCAAGGGCGGGTTAATTGCAATTAACATCCGGGAAGAAGACAGGCTGGTTGGAGTCCGCTTGACCGATGGACAGCAAGAAATCATCATGGGAACGAAGATGGGGATGTCGATTCGCTTCGAAGAGGATGACGTTCGTTCGATGGGCAGATCCGCCACAGGCGTTAAAGGAATTCATTTGTCTGAAGACGATGAAGTCATCGATATGGATGTAGTCGAAGGGCATAATGACGTCCTGATAGTTACTTCCAAAGGTTTCGGCAAACGGACGCCGATCGATGATTACAGGATTCAAACCCGCGGCGGCAAAGGAATCAAGACCCTCAACATTACAAGCAAGAACGGTTTCGTCGTCGGGCTGAAGGTTGTTAAAGAAGACGAGGATCTGATGATCATAACTGCGCAAGGAACGATTATTCGGATGAGTATGGCGGGAATATCGACTATGGGACGCAATACTCAAGGCGTACGTTTGATCAATATTAAAGAAGATGATGAAGTAGCTACGGTCGCCAGAGTGGATAAGAGCGAAGAAGAGGAAGAGGTTCTGGAGGAAGGGCCGGAAATTACTGCGACGGTCGTCAGAAAGGATCCGGACGAAGAACCTGAAACAGATATGGATGAAGAATTCGAGGATAATGAATAATTGCTGAAAGAGGGGCGCGTCCCCTCTTTTCTTTATTTATCACAACAGAAGGTTTAAGTTCATTAAGGCAAAAAAATAGATCAACTTTCTAATTAAAGGGTTCGTTAGAAGGACGGCGACAGTCGCGTCTTCTTGAAGCTCAGATTCCAAACAATCCTCGCCCTATTACATTGGCTGATATGGGTTGGAGCCCAATTTCTCTTGCCCAGAGGGCAAGCTGGCCCTTATGATGGATTTCATGAGCGATAACATGCCGTAATATTTCACCTTTGGTGTAACGTCCTTCAGTCCACGATACGGACACAATTTCATTTTCACAATCATCAGACCATGTATTTAGGAATACTTCTGTTTCTTTGATCCATGAATCGGAAAGTTCTTTAACTTGTTCAAGTGTCTTATAGTTCTCAAACTGGATTTGGATATCCGGCCTGCCTTGTATTCCGCGAATCCAACTATATTCCACATCACAAATATGGAAAAGTATATAAAGAATACAGCTTGGTCCACGATTACGCAGCAATTCCTCCTCCGGGACTTGCTTGAATAATTCAAACCATTCATTCCTTGTAAACCAGTTATACTGAAACAACTTTATCAAGATAAATCTCCCCTTATCAGGAATCTGTTGTTTTACCAATGGAGGGAGGCAGTTTAATATCCAGTGCATCATCAAGCTCTAATTTCTTGAATATCATAAGTAACCATTTCTAAACTGTTTATAATTATAGAACGGGCGTTCCCTTATTTCAACAAATTAAGTACATATTTTAAAAGAGTTAAAACATTTATTATTCAAGCTCTACAAATCCAGATATTTCTTTGTTGACAGAACAGTTACCCATGTGATAAATTATTCTTTGTCGCTTCAAACGGCTTGGTTTTCTCAAGCAGCTGTCGGCAAGCTGGAAGAAAAAAACTTCAAAAAAAAGCTTGCATGACTGGGCGATATATGATATATTAAAAGAGTCGCTGTTAAAGAACGGCGGCACAGAAAAAAAGCAGCATTGCCCTTTGAAAACTGAACAACGAGTGAATGAATGAAGCCAGTGCGTATACGGTTTTCGGACCGTATC